>CAJTVO010000141.1 GCA_910579485.1 uncultured Oscillospiraceae bacterium
GGCAAAACGCCCATCCGCTCTCCCTATCTGGTCTCCGCCGCCGACTTCGTGGCCTGCCACAACCCCTCCTACGTCACCAAGGGCTTCAAGATGGTCAACGACGTCAAGCCCGGCGGCGTGTTCATGATCAACTGCCAGTGGGATTTTGACGAGCTGTGCCACCACCTCAACGCCGAGGCCAAACGCTATATCGCCAAGAACAACATCCAGCTGTATACCATCAACGCCATCGACCTGGCCGCCAAGATCGGCATGGGCAAGCGTACCAACACCATCCTCCAGTCCGCCTTCTTCACCCTGGCCAAGGTCATGCCCCAGGAGCAGGCCATCCAGTACATGAAGGACGCCGCCACCAAGTCCTACTCCAAGAAGGGCGAGGACGTGGTGAAGATGAACCACGAGGCCATTGACGCCGGTGCCACCGCCTTCGTTAAGATCGACGTGCCCGCCGACTGGGCCAACGCCGTGGACGAGAAGGCTGGTCACAACCTGGAGGGCAAGGCCGAGCTGGTCACCATGGTCAAAGATATCCTGGAGCCCGTTGGCAGAATGGACGGCGACAGCCTGCCCGTCAGCGTGTTTATGCCTCACGTGGACGGCCAGTTCGAGCTGGGCGCGGCCGCCTATGAGAAGCGCGGCGTAGCCGTCAGCGTCCCCATGTGGGATCCCGACAAGTGCATCCAGTGCAACACCTGCGCCTATGTCTGCCCCCATGCTACCATCCGTACCTTCGCCCTCACCGAGGACGAGGTCAAGAACGCTCCCGAGGGCATCAAGACCGCTGCCATCAAGGCCGGTAAGGGCAAGGGCGTTTACACCTACGCCATCGGCGTGAGCCCCCTGGACTGCATGGGCTGCGGCGTGTGCGTGGAGGCCTGCCTGGCGGGCGCCAAGGATCCCGAGAAGCGCGCCATCAAGATGGTGCCCCAGGAGAGCCAGGCCGAGCAGGCCCAGGTCTGGGATTACCTGGTGAAGACCGCGCCCAAGGCCGACATGCAGGACAACACCGTCAAGGGCAGCCAGTTCAAGCAGCCCTACCTGGAGTTCTCCGGCTCCTGCGCCGGCTGCGCCGAGACCAGCTATGCCCGTCTCGTCACCCAGCTGTTCGGCGACCGGATGTATATCTCCAACGCCACCGGCTGTTCCTCCATCTGGGGCGGCCCCGCTGCCACCAGCCCCTACTGCACCAACAAGGAGGGCAAGGGCCCCGCGTGGTGCAACTCCCTGTTTGAGGACAACGCCGAGCACGGCCTGGGCATGTATATCGGCCAGAAGGCCATCCGCAACGCCCTGGCTGAGGAGACCAAGCAGCTCATCGCCGTTGAGTGGGCCTATCAGCCCCTGAAGGACGCCGCTCAGAAGTGGCTGGATACCATGGAAGACGGCGAGACCAACCAGGCTGCCGCCAAGGAGTACGTTGCCCTGCTGGAGGAGAGCCTGATGACTCTGGATGAGAACGAGGCGTTCATCACCAGCCCCAAGGGCGCGGAAGTCTTCGGCGACAGGCGCGACGCCATGCTGGCTCACGTGAAGGAGCTGAAGGCCAAGGGCGAGAAGTACTGCGACTGCGACGCCTGCAAGCTGGCTAAGGCCATCCTCGACAAGAAGGAGTACCTGAACAAGAAGTCCGTGTGGATCTTCGGCGGCGACGGCTGGGCCTACGACATCGGCTACGGCGGACTGGACCACGTCCTGGCCTCCGGCGAGGATGTCAACGTCTTCGTTTTCGACACCGAGGTGTACTCCAACACCGGCGGTCAGGCCTCCAAGGCCTCCAACATCGGCCAGGTGGCTCAGTTTGCCGCGGCCGGTAAGGAGATGAAGAAGAAGAGCCTCAGCGAGATCGCCATGCAGTACGGCTACGTGTACGTGGCGCAGGTGGCCATGGGCGCCAACACCGCCCAGACCCTGAAGGCCATCGCCGAGGCCGAGGCCTATCACGGCCCGTCCCTCATCATCGGCTACGCCCCCTGCGAGATGCACTCCATCAAGGGCGGCATGATGAACTGCCAGAAGGAGATGAAGCGCGCCGTGGACTGCGGCTACTGGAACCTGTTCCGCTTCAATCCCGCTCTGGCCGCCGAGGGCAAGAACCCCTTCACTCTGGACAGCAAGGCTCCCGCCGGCGGTTATCAGGAGTTCCTGATGAACGAGGCCCGCTACGCCCGGCTGACCCGCGAGTTCCCCGAGCGCGCCGAGGTGCTGTTCGCCCGGAACGAAGAGGCCGCCAAGGAGCGTTACGCCCACCTCATGAAGCTGATCGACCTGTATAAGGCGGAGTAAGCTTCCTGAAAAGCAAATAGACCGGCCTCCGGGGTTTTTGCCCCGGGGGCCTTTTTGAAACTCCCTTTTCGGAATTGTGTATCCACTGAAAACGAGCCTATAAACAGACATTGAGGATAGCCGGTAAATATTTTTTAATCAGGCATATATAAACTGGAATTTACAGAGGGAGGCAATGATCTGCATGGACGTTGTTATTAGAGAAATTGAAAGTAAGGATTACATATCCGTAGCAGCGATCTGGCATGATGTGCTTGGCTTTTCTTCGGTAACTGATGAAACGGTTGCCAAAACTTGTGAGAAGATGAAAGGCGATAGCCGCTACTGCACATTTGTTGCCGATGTGAACGACAATGTTGTGGGTCTCGTTACCACCGTTGAAACTTTAGCGATCGATCCGCCAAACGGATACATTAAAGTGAACGGACTTGCCGTTTTGCCTGAATTTCAGCACTGCGGTATAGGAAAAATGCTGATGGAACGTGTTGAGAAGCTGGCAGGTGAGAGAAACATCTCGCTTATTGGACTTGCATCAGGTTTCCAACGGACAGGCGCTCACGCGTTTTATGAACATCTGGGCTATCAAAAATTATCGTTTTGGTTTCGCAAGAGAATATAAGGGAAGGTGAAAGTAAATATGGCTTTGGAGAATGATCGGGTGGCGCAAGGAACACTTTTCCGAAAAGGGAGTTTTGAAAAAAAGCGGATATAGCAAGTTATATTCAGCAAAAATTTGTACATTCTGCGCGTAAAAAGAACTTGATAATCCAAACGGGCTGTGCTATACTTAGCAATTATTTATCCAGGTACACAGCAGTTCCAGTCAATCACAACGATAAAAACAACAAAAAGGTAGGAGGATCATTATGGACAACAACATGCGTCCTGCGGACATGAAGCGGATCGATACCCCCGCTCTGGCGGAGGCCTTTATTGCGGACCAGGTAGCGGCCGTCCGCGCCCAGGTGGGGGACAAGAAGGTACTGCTGGCCCTCTCCGGCGGCGTGGACTCCTCGGTGGTGGCGGCGCTGCTCATCAAGGCCATCGGCAAGCAGCTGGTCTGCGTCCACGTGAACCACGGCCTTATGCGCAAGGGGGAGAGCGAGCAGGTGATCCAGGTGTTCCGGGATCAGATGGACGCGAACCTCATCTATGTAGACGCCACGGACCGGTTCCTGGACCTGCTGGCTGGAGTGGACGAGCCCGAGCGGAAGCGGAAGATCATCGGCGGCGAGTTCATCAAGGTGTTTGACGAGGAGGCCCGGAAGCTGGAGGGCATCTCCTTCCTGGCCCAGGGGACCATCTACCCGGATATCCTGGAGAGCGACGGGGTAAAGGCCCACCACAACGTGGGCGGCCTGCCGGAGGATATGGAATTTGAGCTGGTGGAGCCGGTGAAGCTGCTGTTCAAGGACGAGGTCCGCGTCGTCGGCCGCGCGCTGGGTCTGCCGGAGGGCATGGTGGAGCGTCAGCCCTTCCCCGGCCCGGGGCTGGGCGTGCGCTGCCTGGGCGCCATCACCCGGGACCGGCTGGCCGCGCTGCGGGAGTCCGACGCGATCCTCCGGGAGGAGATCACGGTGGCGGGGCTGAAGATCTGGCAGTTCTTTACCGTGGTGCCGGATTTCCGTTCCACCGGCGTTCGGGACGGCAAGCGGGCCTTTGATTGGCCTGTGATTATCCGTGCTGTCAACACCGTGGACGCCATGACCGCCACCGTGCCGGAGATCCCCTGGGCGGTGCTGGAGAAGGCCACCAGCCGGATACTGGCGGAGGTGCCCGGGGTGTGCCGGGTGCTGTACGATCTGACGCCGAAGCCGGTGGGGACGATCGAGTGGGAATGAGTTTCAGAAGTCTCAAACCCCTTGCGGCGCAACGCTTTCCCGGTTTTATGCCCCTCTTTTGATAACGATTTGATAACGCTCCCCATAGGCCGTATCATTCTGTATCCCCGGTGGATTGCAGGTGAAAAGTGTTCCTTTGCGGCTTGTGGGTGACAAAATCCATATTAAAAAGCCCTTACCGATGGCAACATCGGTAAGGGCTTTTTGCTGTCTGTCAGTCTTTGCCCAGCCTGTTCTTAAAAGCTGCTGTCAGGGCGTCGCTCAATTCCTTGGACGGGACTTTGACCCATCTGCGGGTGGTGTCATACTGGGGATAGTTGTACCGCCAGCGGTCATAGTCCTCCCTGGTGATTTCCCCGGCCTCCAGCTTCTTGGCCTGCTCTCCCCAGGCGGACAGCATTTCAAGCATGGAGTGATAGGTCTTGCCCCTGGACTTGTCCAGCCGCAGGCAGATTTCACCGTCAATCTCCCCGATGGTCAGTCCCCGTATGTCCTCCAAGGCAAAGAGGGTGTGCATAAGGCCAATGTCGCTGTCTATGTCGGGGACGGTCAGGGCATCGGTGGAGACTTCAAAGAAGCCTGCCAGCGCCCTGGTCAGGTCGGCCTTGGGGGTACGGCTCCCGGTTTCGTACTGAGCCATACGCACGTCGGCGGAGCGTTCGGGAAAGCCCACCACCTGACCGAGATATTTCTGCGTGACACCTTTCTTATTGCGGAAAAAGCGAATACGTTCACCGATTGCCATAACTGCCAACTCCAATCTATGTAATGGGGACACTTGAAGTATAACAGATATGTTTAGAACCGTCAAGATAAAATCTTAAATAATTTTATTTAGTTTTTTCTTTGAAAGCCCTTGACATAACGGAATATAGTTAGTATAATAAAGCAGCACTAAATAAATAGCGTTAATTTATTGAAAGGAGGAACCAGCATGGAGAACAGATTTATCCGGGTGGACGAGGTTGCGGACGAGCTGGGCGTGTCGAGGCCCTACGCCTACAAGCTCATCCGACAGCTCAACGAGGAACTGAAAGGAAAGGGCTACATCACCATTGCGGGGCGGGTCAACCGCCAGTATTTCAACGAGCGGCTCTACGGGGCCAGAAAGGAAGTGAACGAAAATGCCGGTATTTAAGGACGAAAAGCGGGGCACATGGTACGTCATGGCGTGGTATCGGGACTGGACGGGGGAGCGTAAGCAGAAGTGCAAGCGGGGCTTTCCCACCAAGCGGGAGGCCCAGGAGTGGGAGCGCAGTTTCCAGATGCAGACCTCCGGCGACCTGGATATGACCTTTGAAGCCTTTACCGAGCTTTACACCAAGGATGTGAAACCCCGGCTCAAGGAGAACACCTGGCTGACCAAGGAGAACATCATCCAGAAGAAAATTCTGCCCTACTTTGGCAAGCGGAAGATCAGCGAGATCACCACCAAGGACGTGATCGCATGGCAGAACGAGTTGCTGGCCTACCGGGACGAGAAGCGCAAGCCCTATTCGGCTACCTATCTCAAAACCCTGCACAACCAGCTTAGCGCCATCTTCAATCACGCCGTCCGCTTCTATGAGCTGCGCTCCAATCCCGCCGCCAAGGCTGGAAACATGGGGTCAGAGGAACGGAAGGAAATGCTGTTCTGGACGAAAGCGGAGTACCAGAAGTTTGCGGACGCCATGATGGACAAGCCCGTTTCCTACTACGCCTTTGAAATGCTCTACTGGTGTGGTATTCGGGAGGGGGAACTGCTGGCCCTGACCCCGGC
Organism: uncultured Oscillospiraceae bacterium; assembly: GCA_910579485.1. Lineage (GTDB taxonomy): Bacteria > Bacillota > Clostridia > Oscillospirales > Oscillospiraceae > Pelethomonas. The sequence continues at coordinate 5,884 of CAJTVO010000141.1, forward strand.
AGACTTTGACTTTGAGGCCGGGACGGTGAAAATCAGCAAGTCCTATCAGCGGCTCCACGGCAAGGACGTCATTACCACGCCAAAGACGAAGAAAAGCAACCGCACCATTAAAATGCCCAACTTCCTCTGTGACGAGATGAAGGACTACCTGGGGATGCTCTACGGCATCAAGAAGAAGGAGCGCATTTTCACCATCACGAAAAGCTATCTCCACCATGAGATGGACAGAGGGGCGAAATCGGCAGGGGTCAAGCGTATCAGAATCCACGACCTCAGACATTCGCACATCTCGCTTCTGATTGACATGGGCTTCTCCGCTGTGGCGATTGCTGACCGTGTGGGGCATGAGAGTATCGAGATCACCTACCGATATGCCCACCTGTTTCCGTCCAAGCAGACGGAAATGGCGGACAAGCTGGATTTTGAAAGGATGGGAGCGTAATGTCAGCTAAGAATTTGGACACTCACAACCGCTGGAGGAACAAGACCGTAGCCTTCCGGGTATCCCCGGAGGAAAACGAGCAGATCGATGCCGCTGTGCGGCTCTCTGGCCTGACGAAGCAGGACTACATCACCAAGCGGCTCCTGTGCCGGGACGTGGTAGTGCAGGGCAATCCCAGGGTGTATAAGGCCCTGCGGGACGAGCTGGCCGCTGTGCTGGCCGAACTGCGGCGGGCCGAGGACGGGGCCAATGTGGACGGCGAGCTGCTGGACACCATTCGGATGATCGCCGCTATCATGGGCGGCATGAAGGAGGTTTGATAAATTGATGGATTCCCAGGAAACGAAAAGGACTGTCCCAGTTCCGTCTGCGCCAACAGACGGGGAACAGCCCATTTCACAAACAACTACCCAAAGTATAGCAGAGGAAACGGCTGAAAACAACCCCCAGGAGAAAAATTACCGAGAAATGCTGCGGAAAATGCAGCGCATGAGCGACCCAGCGTACCTCCACACGGTTTCTATGAACGAGCTTTACCAGAACGTCTACCAGAGCAGACCGCCCGTCATTGACGGTCTGCTCTACCCTGGGACATACCTCTTTGCGGGAGCGCCCAAGGTGGGCAAGTCCTTCCTAATGGCCCAGCTTGCCTACCATGTCAGCACCGGCCTCCCTCTGTGGGACTATCCCATTCACAAGGGGACTGTCCTCTATCTGGCGCTGGAGGACGATCACCGCCGCTTGCAGGAGCGCCTTTACCGGATGTTCGGCATGGAGGCCACCACCGACCTTCTCTTTGCAATCCACGCCAAGCAGGTCGGCGTCGGATTGGAGGAACAGCTAAAACGGTTTGTGCAGGAACACCCAGACACCAAGCTGATTATCATTGACACCCTCCAGAAAATCCGGGAGGCTGGTGGGGATAAGTACAGCTATGCCAATGACTATGAGGTGGTGGGGAAACTGAAACGCTTTGCCGATGATTGCGGCGTCTGCCTCCTGCTGGTACATCATACCCGGAAACAACAGGCCGATGATAAGTTCGATATGATCTCCGGCACCAATGGACTGGCGGGGGCAGCGGACGGAGCCTTTCTTCTTCAGAAGGAGAAACGGACGGACGGCACCGCCACCTTGGACATGGTGGGGCGTGACCAGCAAGACCAGCGATTCTATCTCACCAAGGACAAGGAACGGCTGACATGGATGCTGGAACGGATGGAGGCAGAACAGTGGATAGAACCGCCCGACCCAATACTGGAGGCCATAGCCACCCTTGTAACGGTGGAGAGGCCGACCTGGGGCGGTACGGCCACGGAGCTGGCAGCAACCCTGCAAGTGGATATGAAGCCCAACGCCCTGGCGATGCGGCTGAATGTCCGGGCCGGGAAGCTGCTGACAGACTACCACATCCGCTATGAGAACAGCAGGAGCCACGCCGGGAGAAGTATCAGCCTGACGCTGGAACCGTCCCAGGCGTGACGACCGTGACGGCTGTGACGGCTTTTTTGAGAGCGGGGGCGGTGTGTAAAACATCGTCACGGTCGTCACGGCCGTCACGGGGAGCGGGGCCAAAAGTCAAGGGGGCATACCTGCGGGTGGAGATTGCCGTAAGGCAATACAACCCGTACCCCTTGACTTTTGGCCCACGGAGAACACTTGCCGGGTGGTGGGAAAGGCTGTGCCTTTCCCCCCTGCCCAACGGCGAGTGTCAAAGTTTAGGCGGGGTGCAGGGTGCCCTTTTCAAAGGGCGGCCCTGCTGGGGGA
>CAJTVO010000142.1 GCA_910579485.1 uncultured Oscillospiraceae bacterium
GGGTATTTTGAGGCGGGCGGAACGCCGCGGCAAGGACTTACCGCCTTTACTGAAAGCGGCGCTGGAACGGCAGGCGCGGGGGAGCTGATACCCGCGACCATGCGTATCCGCTGCGGCTGTGAGGGCGGCGGCAAGGGACCGCTGGTACAGGTGGAAAAAAGCGGGACCCTGGCAACGAGGAACGACCAATATCTGTTTGTTCCCCGGACGATGGAGATATTGAACGACCAGGGCGGCAGTTCCATAACGGTGGAGCGGTCCGGCCTCTCACCCACCCTCCGCAGTCAGACCCACGGCAATCTGCCCATTGTGGCCGCTGGTTTCGATTTGCAGCAGATCACCAGCAAGACAAACCGCTCCAGCATGAAGCCCGTCCAGCCTACCCTCTGCAAGGCTGGCAGACCTCATGTAGTGACTGGAACGCTGTGCATGGCAACCACGCAGGCAAATTCGGAGATCATGGCAGACGCCGCCCCCACACTGACCTGTGACCATGACCGGCCCATTGTCGCCAGCGCGGGATTTCGGTATAAGGCCGGAAGCGCGGCGGGCGGCATCGGCTATCAGGATGAGACGGCCCCCACCATGCTGGCCGGACAGCAGAGCGCCGTCCTATGTGCTGGATATGTGGACCTGATCGTGCGCCGCCTTATGCCCATAGAGGCCGAGAGGTTGATGGGATTCAAAGATTTTTGGACAGAGTGTGGCTGTAACGGAGAAAAGATCAGCGATACGGCCCGGTTCCAGATGTTGGGGAACAGCATCGCCGTCCCCTGCGCCGCCTATATCATGCAGGGCATCTCTCAGGTGATGGAGACGGGCGCATGAAAATCGGCCTCGTTGACGTAGATTCCCATAACTTTCCAAATCTCTGCCTGATGAAGCTATCCGCCTACCACAAGGCCCAGGGGGACACGGTGGAGTGGTGGAAACCCGCCGGATGGTACGATGTGGTCTACAAGAGCCGGGTATTCACCGATACCTATTCCAGGGACAACATCTACATCGCCAACGCCGGGGAGGTCATCAAAGGCGGGACCGGCTATGGCCCTGGCCCCGATCTCCCGGAGACAGTGGAACATTGCCGCCCGGACTACGGCCTATATCCGCAATACCCGGACACCGCCTACGGTTTTCTTACCCGTGGCTGTCCAAGAGCGTGTCCGTTCTGCATCGTGTCCGGCAAGGAAGGGCGGCGGAGCCGACAGGTAGCCGACCTTTCTGAATTTTGGGACGGGCAGAAAGAGATCAAGCTGCTGGACGCCAATCTGCTGGCCTGCCCGGACCATGAACGTCTGCTGATTCAGCTGGCGGAGAGCAGCGCCCTGGTGGACTTCTCCCAGGGGCTGGACATTCGCCTGACTACCCCGGACAACGTGGCCTTGCTGAACAAGATACGGACAAAGGCGGTACATTTCGCCTGGGATGATCCAGAAAACGACCTTACGCCGTATTTTCGCCGCTTTGTGGAGTTGACAAATATCAAGAGCGACCGGCGGAGGCGTGTCTATGTCCTCACCAATTTCGGCAGTACCCATGAGCAGGACCTGTACCGGGTCAACACCCTGCGGGGCCTGGGCTACGACCCCTATGTGATGATCTATGAGCGGCCCACCGCTCCAAAGATCACCCGGCAGCTGCAACGCTGGGTGAACAACAAGAGAATCTTCCATACCGTGACACGGTTTGAAGATTACATCCATACGAGCATAAAAAAGGAGGTCTGATACATTTGGCATACGTCCCCGTACCCAAAGACTTGACCAAGGTGAAAACCAAGGTCATGTTCAACCTCACCAAGCGGCAGCTGATCTGTTTCGGCGGCGGCGCTCTCATTGGCGCTCCGCTGTTCTTTCTGCTGCTGCGGCCCCTGGGGAGCAGCACCGCCGCCATGTGCATGATGCTGGTGATGCTGCCCTTCTTCCTTTTGGGGGTCTATGAAAAGAACGGTCAGCCCATGGAGAAGGTCGTGGGCAGCATCGTCCGTACAATCTTCCTGCGTCCGCGCCAGCGCCCCTACCGCACCAACAATTTCTACGAGGTGCTGGAACGGCAGGATAAATTGGATAAGGAGGTCTATCGGATTGTTCAAGGCGGTTAAACAGTTCTTTCTCCGCCTGTTCGGTAAAGCCGAGGAACAGGCCCCGGTCCAGCCCAGGAGCGGAAAAAAGCTCACCAAGGCGGAGCGGAAAGAGATTGAGGCTGTCATCGCCGCAAACAAACGGAACGACCGCAAGGAGCTGTCCGCCCAGGACAGCATCCCCTTCCAGCGGATGTTCCCGGACGGTATCTGCCGTGTCACCGATACTCTCTACACCAAGACGGTCCAATTCCAGGACATCAACTACCAGCTCAGTCAGAACGAGGATAAGACCGCCATTTTTGACGGCTGGTGTGATTTTCTCAACTATTTCGACAGTTCTATCCACTTTCAGCTGTCCTTCCTCAATTTGGCGGCGGGGCGCGGCAGTTCGGAAAGCATCAGCATCCAGCCCAGGGCGGACGAGTTCAACACGGTTCGGACGGAATACTCCGATATGCTGCAAAACCAGCTTGCCAAAGGGAATAACGGCCTCGCCAAAACCAAGTACCTGACCTTCTCCATCGAGGCGGAGAACATCAAGGCGGCAAAGCCCCGGCTGGAGCGCATTGAAACCGATATTCTCAACAACTTCAAGCGGCTGGGCGTGTCGGCGGAGCCGCTGAACGGCGCGGACCGCCTGCGGCTGATGCACAGCATCTTCCACATGGACAGCCCGGAGCAGTTTCGGTTCTCCTGGGACTGGCTGGCCCCCAGCGGCCTGTCCGTCAAGGACTTCATCGCCCCCAGCAGCTTCGAGTTCAAAAACGGGCGGATGTTCCGCATGGGCCGGAAGTTCGGCGCGGCATCCTTCGTCCAGATCATGGCCCCGGAACTTAACGACCGTATGCTGGCGGATTTTCTGGACATGGAGAGCAGCCTCATCGTGAATCTGCACATCCAGTCCGTGGATCAGGTCAGCGCCATCAAGACGGTAAAGCGGAAGATCACCGACCTGGACAGCGCCAAGATCGAGCAGCAGAAAAAGGCGGTCAGGGCGGGGTACGATATGGACCTGATACCGTCTGACCTCGCCACCTACGGCACGGAGGCCAAAAAACTTTTGCAGGACCTCCAGAGCCGGAATGAGCGGATGTTTTTGGTGACGTTCCTGCTGGTGAACACGGCGGACAGCCAGCGGCAGCTGGATAACAACGTGTTCCAGGCGTCCAGCATCGCCCAGAAGCATAATTGCCAGCTGGTTCGCCTGGACTTCCAGCAGGAGCAGGGCCTGATGAGCAGCCTCCCCCTGGGGTACAACCAGATCGAGATTCAGCGGAGCTTGACGACTTCAAGCACCGCTATTTTTATCCCCTTTACCACCCAAGAGCTGTTTCAGCACCGGCCCGAAGCCCTCTACTACGGCCTCAACGCTCTGAGCAGCAACCTCATCATGGTGGACCGAAAGGCGCTGAAGAATCCCAACGGCCTCATCCTAGGAACACCCGGCAGCGGCAAGAGTTTCAGCGCCAAGCGTGAAATCCTCAATGTTTTCCTCGTCACCGATGACGATATTATCATCTGCGACCCGGAGGCAGAGTATTTCCCCCTAGTCCGCCGTCTGGGCGGTCAGGTCATTAAGATCGCCCCCACCAGCAAGCAGTACGTCAACCCCATGGACCTCAACCTGGACTACTCGGACGATGAGAATCCGCTGTCGCTGAAGGTGGACTTCCTGCTGTCCTTCTGCGACATTGTGGTGGGCAGCAAAGACGGCCTCCAGCCGGTGGAGAAAACAGTGATCGACCGCTGCGTCCGGCTGGTCTACCGGGACTATCTCAACGACCCCCGCCCGGAGAATATGCCCATCCTGGAGGACCTTTACAACCTCCTGCTGAAGCAGGACGAAAAGGAGGCCCACTTCATCGCCACGGCGCTGGAGATTTACGTCACCGGCAGTCTGAACGTATTCAATCACAGGACCAATGTGGACATCAACAACCGGGTCGTGGCCTATGACATCAAGGAGTTGGGCAAGCAGCTGAAACAGCTGGGTATGCTGGTCATTCAAGATCAGGTGTGGAACCGTGTCACCATCAACCGGGCCGCTGGCCGGACCACCCGATACTATGTCGATGAGTTTCATTTGCTCTTGAAGGGCGAATTGGCCTCCTGGAGCGTGGAAATCTGGAAACGGTTCAGAAAATGGGGCGGTATCCCCACCGGCATCACCCAAAACGTCAAGGATTTGCTTTCTTCCCGCGAAGTGGAGAACATCTTTGAAAACTCCGACTTTGTGTATATGCTCAATCAGGCAAGCGGGGACCGGCAGATTCTCGCCAAGCAGCTGAACATTTCCCCCCACCAGCTGTCCTATGTGACCCACTCCGGCGAGGGCGAGGGCCTCATGTTCTACGGCAACGTCATCCTGCCCTTTATCGACCGTTTCCCCAAAGACACGGAATTGTACCGTATTATGACGACCCGGTTGAGCGAGATCACCCCGGAGGGCGGCGCATGAGCGAGGCCGTCTACACCAAGTAGGACTTGACTGTGATGCAGGGCTGGCCGCTGACCCGTAAAATTCAAGTGACCCAGGCGAAAATCCTGGAGTGGTATCACCACTATGGCGGCAGGGTCGCTGTCTCATTTAGCGGCGGGAAGGATTCGACTGTGCTCCTGGACCTGGTGCGGCGGGCGTTCCCTGACGTTCCTGCAATTTTTGTGGATACGGGCCTGGAATACCCGGAGATACGGGACTTTGTGCGCTCTGTCCCTAATGTCACCTGGCTGCGCCCGGAGATTCCGTTTACCAGGGTGATTGAGCAGTACGGATACCCGGTAATTTCAAAGGATGTTGCCCACCGTATCTACTATGCACGGAAGGGCAGCAACTGGGCGATTCAGCATTTGGACGGACGGAGCAGCGATGGGACTTCTTCTGAATTTTATAAACGGTTTAAGAAGTGGCGTTTCCTGATGGAAGCGCCGTTTCCCATTTCTGCCCGCTGTTGTGAGTTAATGAAAAAGCGGCCTTTCCACCGCCACACCAAAGAAACCGGGCTTATGCAAATTACTGGAACGATGGCCTGTGAGAGCGTCCTGCGCCAGAACACATATTTGAAATATGGCTGCAACGCTTTTTCCAAAAAAGAACCAACTTCCCAGCCTATGTCGTTCTGGACGGAACAGGACGCGCTTCAATATCTGCGTATGACCGGCATCCCCTATGCCTCCATCTATGGGGACATTGTGGAGCAAAATGGCAAGCTGGTCACCACCGGGGCGCAGAGGACCGGCTGTATGTTCTGTATGTTCGGCCTCCATCTGGAGAAAGAACCGAACCGATTCCAGCGCATGGCCCTGACCCACCCCCGGCAGTATGATTTCTGCGTCAACAAATTGGGTTGTGGGAAGGTGCTGGATTACATCGGCGTTCCCTATCAACCTCTGACGGATCACTGAAAGGAGATTTTGACCATGGACAACGAACTGTATCTCATTCATGAGGACGACTATCTGAGGCACATCGACCACAAGCTGGAGATGTATCATCTGCTGCTGGAGCTGGTGCGGGCGCTGCGGGACGATCTGGCCGAGGGCGAGACGGCCCGCGCTGTGCGCGACCTGTGCAGCTATGAGCAGCAGGCCCACATTCTGTTCAAGGGCTGGACCATTCCCGATGAGTACGCCGAGAGCGGCGACCCGGATGATCTGGCCCAGCTGATGGAGGAGGAGCTGCTGCCCGCCGGGGACGGTGAGGAGGACAGTGAGGACGATGGCGAGGGGAAGTCCCTGAGTGAACTGCTGCTGAGAACGGCGGAGCTTATGACCAGGAGCGCCGCGACCATGCTGGACGCCAGCCGCTGCGCGGTGGATGCGGAGTTTCGCGCCTTGATGGACCACCTGGACAATATGGAGAAGCCGGAGAACGACTGTGCCGGTTAAGGGCAGCTCCCGCCTCCAATTCACCGAGGCCGAGCAGGACGGGGGCCGTCTGAAGGAGCATGACCGGGCCAAGGAACGGGAGGCGGACCGCGCCGCCGCCCACTCCCGGACCGCACCGCCGCCTAAAAGCCGGAAAAGGCTGAAACGCCGCATGATTGAACAGAAAAACGGCGCTGGAAAGAAAAAATCCGGCAAACCAGCCACCGGCCAGAGTACCGCCAAAGGGGAAAGTCAGCTTCATTTTGAGGAAAACCGGCCCAAGCCGCCCTCCAAGCTGTCCCATGCCGTCCGGGATGCTCCCGGCCTGATGGTTTCCTCCCAGCTTCACCGGCAGATCAGCGAGGCGGAGGACGAAAACGTGGGCGTAGAATCCGCCCACCGGCTGGAGCAGACCGCCGAGGGCGGCGCTTATCTGGCCGCTCACTCCCACCGCGCCCGTCAGCTGCGTCAGTACCGGGCGGCGGAGCGGGCGGAGGTGGACGCCCTCTACCGGCAGTCCCTCCGGGACCACCCGGAGTTGGGCAGCAATCCCCTCTCACGCTGGCAGCAGAAACAGGCCATCAAACGGCAGTACGCCGAGGCGCGGCGGGCCAGCCAGAAAGCGGAGGGTACGTTCAAGACGACGGCGGAGCGCATTTCCGACACCCTGAGAGGGGCGGCGGAACAGAGCCGGAAAGCGGGAGAATTTATCGTCCGGCACAAGCGGGGATTTCTCATTGTCCTGGCGCTGTTTTTCATGGTGGTGCTGCTTCTCAACACCATGTCCTCCTGCTCCGTCCTGGCCGAGGCCCTGCTGGGGGCTGGCGGCGGCAGTACCTACCCCAGCCGGGATGAGGATATGCTGGGGGCCGAGGCAAGCTACGCCGCGTTGGAGGCCGGTCTGCAATATGAGGTTGACCACTACGCCGAGCTGCACCCCGGCTATGACGAGTACCGATTCGACCTGGATGAGATCAAGCACGACCCCTATGTGCTGATCTCCTTCCTCACCGCCTACCACCAGGGGGAGTGGACCCTCAGCGAGGTACAGTCTACCTTGCAAATGCTCTTTGACCGGCAGTACACCCTCGCCCAGACGGTGACGGTGGAAGTCCGCTACCGCCCGGAGACACGGACGGGGCCGGACGGCCCCTATACTGTCCAGGTCCCTTACAACTACTACATCTGCAACGTGAAGTTGACCAACGCCGACCTGTCCCATCTGCCGGTGGAATTTCTGGATGAGGACAAGCTGCATATGTACGCCACCTATATGGCGACCTATGGCAACCGGCCCGACCTGTTTCCCACCGGCCAATATCCCAACGCCTCAGAGCGGGGGGACTATATGGACTATGACGTACCCCCGGAGGCATTGGAGGATAGGACCTTTGCGGCGATGCTGGCGGAGGCGGAGAAGTACCTGGGATACCCCTACGTCTGGGGCGGTAAAAATCCCACCACTTCCTTTGACTGCTCCGGCTTTGTCTCCTGGGTCATCAATCACAGCGGCTGGAATGTAGGGTCACGGGGCGTGATGGGGCTGGAGGACATTTGCACCCCGGTATCCGCCGCCAACGCCAAACCGGGGGACCTGGTATTTTTCATCAATACCTACGATGCCCCCTACCCGGACCGGCCCACCCATGTGGGTATCTATGTGGGCAACTCCATGATGATTCACTGCGGCGACGTGCGTCCAGATAGGGCGAAAGTAGAAGTAGATGAAAGGGGGATAGATTGAAGGTACTACCCCGTAAGATAACACGGGAATCCACCTGACTAACCGAAAGGCGAAAGCTGACACGGGAACATAGCACGTCAGGAAAGCGAAAAGTCACCTAAAGGCAATCGGGTGCGACTGAACCGCAAGGATAAGTGAATATGAGGATAATTCTGGGTTTGAATCTTGTGAGTTCCCAGTCCCTGTTCAGTGTGGGCATAGGAAATTTGCCTGAAACCTATGGTGCGAACAGTGTTAGAAAGGCGAACCTTCAGACACGTTATCAGCAATGCCGGAAAGGGTTGCCTTCCGGCAG
>CAJTVO010000143.1 GCA_910579485.1 uncultured Oscillospiraceae bacterium
CCCACATGGTGGGCGACCTGGAGAAGTCGAGCTTTTCTAATATTGAGCAGCAGTCCCTTGAGTTCGTGAAATACACGCTGGAGCCTTGGGTGATCCGCTGGGAGCAGTCCATCCAGCGCACTTTGCTTACCCAAGCGGAAAAATCGCAATATTTTGTGAAGTTCAATCTAGAAGGACTGCTCCGGGGCGATTACCAGAGCCGGATGAACGGCTACGCCACCGCCCGTCAGAACGGCTGGATGTCCGCCAACGATATCCGGGAGCTGGAGAACCTGGACCGCATCCCCGCCGAGGAAGGCGGTGATTTGTATCTCATCAACGGCAATATGCTCCCGCTGAAAGATGCCGGGGCTTTTGCAAAATCTACATCAACTGGAGAGGAGGAAGATTCCGATGAAAAAATTCTGGAACTGGAAAGTGAAGGCGGCGACGGAGACGGCCCCGGAGGAACGGACGCTGTTCCTCAACGGCACCATCGCCGAGGATAGCTGGTATGACGATGACGTGACCCCGCAGCTTTTCAAGGACGAGCTGATGAGCGGCTCCGGCAACATCACCGTCTGGATCAACAGCCCCGGCGGGGACTGTGTGGCGGCGGCGCAAATCTACAATATGCTCATGGACTACCCCCATGATGTGACTGTGAAAATTGACGGCATCGCCGCCAGCGCCGCGTCCGTCATCGCTATGGCTGGCACCAAGGTGCTGATGTCCCCGGTGTCCACCATGATGATCCACAACCCCGCCACCATCGCCTGGGGCGACCATGCGGAGATGCAGAAGGCCATCGCCATGCTGGAGGCCGTCAAAGACTCCATCATCAACGCCTACGAGATCAAGAGCGGCTTGTCCCGCGCCAAGCTGTCCCACCTTATGGACAGTGAGACCTGGATGGACGCGAACAAGGCGGTGGAGCTGGGCTTTGCGGACGGCATCCTGTCCCGCGCCCAGGCGGAGGACGAGGCCCCGCCCGCTGGCTCCATGCTGTACTCTCCGGTAGCGGTAGTCAATTCCCTCATGGGGAAGATTACCCAGAAGTGCAAAATTGAACATCCCAAGCCCACGGGCCGTTCCATTGACACGCTGATGGAGCGGCTCAATCTTTTGAAATTTTAAGGAGGAACACATCATGACCATTCTGGAATTGCGCGAGAAGCGGGCCAAGGCATGGGAGGCTGCAAAGGCTTTCCTGGACAGCCACCGCAACGACCGGGGTGTCCTGTCTGCCGAGGACGATGCCGCCTACACCCGCATGGAGCAGGACATCACCGATCTGGGCAAGGAGATCACCCGTCTGGAGCGGCAGGAAGCACTGGACGCCGAGTTGTCCAAGCCCACCGCCAGCCCTCTCACTTCCCGGCCTCTGGCTGGCGCTGCGGAGGATAGGACGGGCCGCGCCTCGGACGAGTACCGCTCCAACTTCTGGAACGCTATGCGCTCCAAGGTCCCCATGCCCCATGTGATGGACGCGCTCCGTATCGGCGCGGATGCCGAGGGCGGTTTTCTGGTGCCGGACGAGTATGAGCGTACTCTGGTGGAGGCGCTGGAGGAAGAGAACATCTTCCGGCAGCTTGCTCACATCATTCAAACCTCCAGCGGCGACCGGAAGATCCCCGTGGTAGCTTCCAAGGGGACCGCTGACTGGATCGATGAGGGCGGCGCTTTCACCGAGAGCGATGACTCCTTCGGTCAGGTTTCTATCGGGGCCTACAAACTGGGGACCATGATCAAGGTCTCCGAGGAGCTGCTCAACGACAGCGTGTTCGATTTGGAGAACTACATTGCCAGGGAGTTCGCACGGCGCATTGGCAATAAGGAGGAGGAAGCCTTCTTCACCGGGGACGGTTCCGGCAAGCCTCTGGGTGTGCTGGCGGACAAGGGCGGCGCGGAAACCGGCGTCACTGCCGCATCTGCTACCGCCATCACGGCGGATGAGCTGCTGGATTTGTTCTACAGCCTCAATGCGCCTTACCGCAAGAAGGCCGTGTGGGTGCTGAACGACTCCACCATCAAGGCCATCCGCAAGCTGAAGGACAACAACGGCCAGTATCTGTGGCAGCCTGGCCTCATCGCCAACGCCCCGGACACCATCCTGGGCCGTCCGGTCAGGACTTCTGCTTTCATGCCCGCCATCGCTGCCGGGGCCAAGACCATCGCCTTTGGCGACTTCGGCTACTACTGGGTGGCAGACCGCCAGGGCCGCTCTTTCAAGCGGCTGAACGAACTGTATGCCGCCACCGGACAGGTGGGCTTCCTCGGCTCCCAGCGGGTGGACGGCAAGCTGATTCTGCCGGAGGCTATCAAAGTGCTGAAGCAGAAGGCTGGGGCATCGGCCTGATGGATGCTTTACTCGATAAGGTCAAAGCGAATCTTATCCTAGACCATGACGCGGATGATGTGCTGCTGACGCAGTACATCACCGCCGCAATCTCCTATGCGGAGAGTTACCAGCACATCCCGGAAGGTCACTACCATGAGAACCCAATGCCTCCCACCACGGAGCAGGCGGTCATTATGCTGGCCAGCCATTTCTACGAAAGCCGAGACGGTTCTACAGGCGGCTTCTTCGCGGACAACACCAATGCCGCGCAGCAGGTCTGGAACACGGTCAATCTGCTGCTGCGGCTGGACCGGGAACGGAAGGTGTGACATGAGTTTCGGGAAGATGAACACCTTCATTGACATCGTGGAGCAGAAGAAAACCAAGGACCCGGAGGGGTTCGCCGCCACAGAGGATGTGGTGGTGGCCTCTGTCCGGGCCTACCAGGAGGGGCGGCACGGCAGCGAGAAGTGGGCCAACCGCGCCGCTTTCTCCGAAGCCACGGACCTCTTCCGGTTCCGGTGCATCCCCGGCATGAAGATCACCACCGCAATGGTGATCCGCTGCGGAGATACACGGTTCAATATCACCAGCGTAGAGGACGTGAAGGGCCGGGGGATGTATCTGGAGGTGCTGGCAAAGGAGGTGACGGCCAGTGGCTGAAGTGACGGTAAAGCTGCCGGATGAGTTTTTGAAGAAACTGACCCGGCTGGGTGAGCAGACGGATGCCATCTGCACGAAGATGCTGGAGGCTGGCGCGGGGGTGGTAGAGGCAAAAATCCGCGAGAATTTGCAGGCGGTTATAGGGAGCGGGACGCAGGAACCGTCCCGTTCCACGGGTGAGCTGCTGCAATCGCTTGGCAGTTCGGAGGTCAGGCAGGATGCGGGCGGCGTCCTCAATATCAAAGTCGGCTTCGCCGAACCCCGCTCAGACGGTGAGAGCAACGCCAAAATCGCCAACATCATCGAGTATGGCAAGCACGGCCAGCCGCCAAAGCCCTTCTTGAAACCAGCGAAAACGGCGTCCCGTGCCGCCTGTACCGCCGCCATGCAGCAGACTTTCGAGGAGGAGGTGGGCAAACTGTGAGCCTGCTGGTCGAACTGAACGCACTGGCGGATTCTCTGGGTATTCCGTTGGAGACTGGTGTATTCACCGGACCTGCCCCGGACGAATACCTGATCCTCACCCCGCTGGTGGATTTCTTTGCCCTCCATGCGGACAACCGCCCCCAGTACGATGTCCAGGAGGTGCGGATTTCCCTCTACGCCAAGGGTAGCTATGTGGAGCGGCGGGATCAGATCGTCGGCGCTCTCCTGGCTGCGGACATCGACATCACAGACCGCCGGTATATTGGTCACGAGGACGATACCGGCTATTTTCATTACGCCATCGATGTGGCGAAATCCTACGAATTGGAGGTATGATCTATGGCTACGATTGGCCTCGACAAACTGTACTACGCGCCCATCACCGAAGCCGCCGACGGTCTGGAAACCTACGGCAAACCGAGCCAGCTTGCAAAGGCAATCTCCGCAGACCTCTCCATGGAGCTGGCAGAAGCCACGCTCTATGCGGATGACGGCGCGGCGGAAATCGTCAAGGAGTTCAAGAGCGGCAAGCTGACCCTGGGCGTGGATGATTTGGGTGCAGAAGTGGCCTCTGTCCTCACAGGCTCCACCATCGACAGCAACCATGTGGTGATCTCTGCCAGCGAGGATGGCGGCAGTCCTGTCGCCATTGGCTTCCGGGCGAAGAAGGCGAACGGAAATTATAGATATTTTTGGCTCTACCGGGTGAAGTTCGGCATTCCCGCCACCAACCTGGCGACCAAGGGTGACGGCATCACCTTCTCCACTCCTACCATCGAGGGGACCGTCTTGCGCCGGAACAAGCCGGACGCCAGCGGCAAGCACCCCTGGAAGGCGGAGGTCACCGAGGGCGATGCGGACGTTGCCGCTGCCACTATCACAGGCTGGTACGATGAAGTGTACGAACCTGCATACGGAGAGGAGGAATGATGATGGATACGGAGCGTACTGCAACCATTGAGATTGGCGGCGAGGAGTATGCCCTGCTGCTGACTACCAAAGCCACCAAGGAGATCGCCGCCAGATACGGCGGGTTGGAGAACCTGGGCGATAAGCTGATGAAGTCCGAGAACTTCGAGATGGCCCTGGACGAGATCGTCTGGCTCATCACGCTGCTGGCGAATCAGAGCATCCTGGTACACAATTTGAAGCATCCGGATGAGCGCAGGCCGGAGCTGACCGCCGAGGCAGTGGAACTGCTCACCTCCCCCTATGACCTCGCCGGATGCAAGAATGCCATCATGCAGGCCATGTACCGCGGCACCAAGCGGAATGTTGCCAGCGAGAGTGATTCAAAAAACACACAGGCCGGGTAAGCAGTGAGGAGCTGTTTACCCGGCTGCTCTATTACGGCGTCGCCCACCTTCATCTCTCCCAGGACGAGGTGTGGCTGATGCCGTTTGGCCTGCTGCTGGACTTGTGGGAGTGCCACCGCCAGTTCATGGGCTGGGCCAAGCCCCAGCGGGAGCTTTCCATTGACGACATCATCCCAGCAGGGTTCTAAGGAGGCGAGGTAGTTGGCAGATAATTTCGGACTGAAAATCGGTCTGGAAGGCGAGAAAGAATTCAAATCGGCCCTTTCAGAAATCAACCAGTCCTTCAAAGTCCTCGGCTCCGAGATGAAGCTGGTACAGTCCCAGTTTGACAAAAATGACAATTCTGTGGAAGCCCTCACCGCCCGGAACCAGGTGCTGAACAGGGAGATCGAGGCACAGCATCAGAAGATTGACACCCTCCGTGCCGCGCTGGACAACGCCGCCGAGTCTTTCGGCGAGAATGACCGCCGCACACAGAACTGGCAGATACAGCTCAACAACGCCGAAGCCGCCCTCAACAGCATGGAGCGGGAGCTGTCCGGCAACGAGCAGGCCATCCAGGGCATGACGGATGAAATGGATGCCGCCGGGGACAGCACCAGCGACTTTGTGGATGCCCTGGAGGACAGCGGCGATGCGGCGGAGGATGCCGGGGGCAAGTTTGAGAAGTTCAAGAGCATCCTCGGTACCATCGGCAAGGCCACCGCCGCCGCGCTCACGGCTATCGGCACTGCCGCTGTCGCGGCTGGCAAAGCCATCTGGGACATGGCGAACGAGACTGCCACCGCTGGGGACAAGATCGACAAGATGTCCCAGAAAATCGGCATCAGTGCGGAAGCCTACCAGGAGTGGGCCTATGTATTCGAGCGCAGCGGTGCGAACGTGGATAACCTCCAGGCCGGGATGAAGACCCTCTCTGGGGTGATCTCAGATGCCGCCGCTGGCTCGGCCTCCGCCGCAGAGAAGCTGAATGCTGTAGGGCTGTCTATTGAGCAGCTAAACGGTTTGTCCCAGGAGGAGCAGCTAAATCTCGTGGTCGCCGCTTTGCAGGATATGGAAGCCGGAGCGGACCGCACCAGCGCCGCCACCGACCTGCTGGGCAAATCTGCCACGGATATGGCGGCAGTCCTCAATATGACCGTTGCGGAGACCGAGGCGCTCAAGCAGGAGGCCCAGGACTACGGCATGGTCATGAGCAATGAGGCCGTTGCCGCCAGCGCCGCTTTCGAGGATAGCCTCAGCAGGCTCAACAATACCTTCGGAGGGCTGAAAAACAGAATCACCGCAGATATGCTCCCCGGCCTCATCAGCCTCATGGACGGTTTCTCCGACCTGATTGCTGGAAACGACAATGCGGCAGAGGAGATCGAGAGCGGCGTCACCTCCATGATCGAGGGCATCAGCGCCATGGTCCCCCAAGTGGTCACGCTCATCAGCACCATCGCCGAGGCGGTCCTGGCTGGCGCGCCCGCCATCATCCAGTCCTTGGCCCAAGGCATCCTGGAAGCCGTGCCGGAGCTAATGCCCACCATCACGGAGGTCGTTACCCAGCTGATCGCCGCTCTGGTGGAGCTGCTCCCCATGCTCATCGAGGCCGGGATGCAGATCATCGTGTCTCTGGCCCAGGGTATCGCGGAGGCAGTGCCGGAACTGATTCCACAGGTGGTGGAGATTGTCACCCAGATCGTACAGACGCTCATCGAGAATCTGCCGCTGCTGCTGGAGGCTGCACTCCAGCTCATTACCGGACTGGCCCAGGGGCTGCTGGAGGCCATCCCCGTTCTGGTGGAGGCTCTGCCGGATATTATCTCGGCGATCATCGAATTCCTGCTCGGTGCGATTCCGCAGATCATCGAAGCCGGGATTCAACTGCTGACCTCTCTGGTGGAAGCCCTTCCTGAGATCATTTCCGCTATCGTGGAGGCTATCCCGCAGATCATCGAGGGCATTCTCACCGCCATCGTGGAGAGCATCCCCCAGCTGATCGATGCCGGTGTGGAACTTCTGGTGGCGCTCATTGAAAATCTGCCGGAAATCATCACAACCATCGTGGAAGCGATCCCCCAGATCATTTCCAGCATCGTGGACGCGCTCATTGGGAACATCGACAAGATCATCCTGGCTGGCGTGGAACTGTTCGTGGCCCTTATCGAAAACCTGCCCACCATCATCGTGGAGATTGTCAAGGCCGTGCCGCAGATCATCGCCAGCATCGTGGATGCCTTCACCGGTTCCATTCCTGACATCGTGGATGTAGGCGCCAATCTGGTGAAGGGCTTGTGGGACGGCATCTCCTCCATGATTTCCTGGCTGTCCGATAAAGTGACGAGCTGGGTGGGCGGTCTGGTAGACGGCGTGAAGGGGTTCCTGGGTATCCACTCCCCGTCCACAGTGTTCGCCGGTATCGGCGAGAACATGGGCGCGGGCATGGGTGTTGGGTTCCTGGATGCCATGAAGGGTGTGGAGAAGGACATGAAGAACGCCATTCCCACCGACTTCGATATTGATACGAATATCGGCGATGTTCCCTCCGCCGTTACCGGAAGCCATGCGTTCAATGTGACCATCCCTCTGACGATAAACGGCACTACGCTTTCCCGCATCCTGGCTGAGATTCAATGGTCCCAGAACCAGGTCTATGTGCGGAATCTCGGCATGGGATAGGAGGTCTGTATGCAAATTGAAATCTACAAGGGAACGTCCAAGCTGTACACTTTTCCCAGCGTCCTCTCCGCGTCCCTGACCGACCGCCTCTCCGGGGAGCGGACGCTGGAGTTTTCCGTCCTGGCCTCCCGTTCCCAGAAACTGGTTCCCGGTGTCATCGCCAGTGATAAAATGTAAAAAAAGGCCGAGGAAAAAATGTAGTTTTGTGGCGGAGGAGAAGGGAAAAAGATAGACTC
>CAJTVO010000144.1 GCA_910579485.1 uncultured Oscillospiraceae bacterium
GGGCAGCGGCGGTCCTGCTTCATTTCTCTGTCATTTAAGCGCCGGACGTATACCGCATGACCATGGCGGCGACCTCCGCGCGGGAAGCGGTCCCGTTGGGCTCCAGGCGTCCGCCAGTCCCCTGCAGGATGCCGCGGCCAACGGCCCACCGCACGGCGGCGGCGGCATAGCCGCTGACACTGGCGGCATCGCTGAAGCCGTCAAGGCTGCCGTCACCGGACGGGCTCCCGGCATCACGCCAGAGCATCGCGGCAAGCTGTTCCCGGGTGACGCTCCCCATGGGGTCCGTGCCGTCGGTCACGCCCTGCTCAACAGCCCAGGCCATCCCCTTCTCGTACCAGACGCCGCCGGGAGCCGCATCGGTATTGACCGCGTGCATCCGGGCAAGGATCGTCCAGATCATGGCGCGGCTGGTGGTCTCTCCGGGCGCGAACTTGGTATCGGAAACGCCGCTCATCAGGCTGTGCTTCCAGACATAGTCTACGCTGCCGTAGTACCACGCCGCCGGGGCTACGTCCATAAAGGGCAGCGGATCCAAACCGGTATCCGAAGCTCCCGGACCGGGTCCGGCCTCGCCGTCTCCGGTATCGGACGCCTCAAACACGGCGTTGACCTCCACCCTGCCGCCGGGCATGGTGAAGCTGAAGCGGCCGTCTTCCAGCTCCCGCAGGGACACGTCCCGGCCCCGGGCGCCGGTAACCGTCAGCTTGGACAGCGTATACCCTTCCTCCGGATAGACCGTCAGGGTGACGCGGCCGCCCTGCACGGCATAACGGGGACTGGAAACCACCTTCCCGCCGGAAAACTGGGGGATGGAGATCAGATAGGTCTCCTCCCTGCCGGTATCCGGAGCGGGCTCCGGGTTAGTGTTTGGGGGCGGCGTTGGCGTGGGATTGGGATCGGGGTCCGTCCCGCCGGTGGCGGGGAGCACGATATACAGCGGCTCGGTCGTCAGTCCGCCTGCCGCCGCCCGTCCGGCGGGCTGGATGGTCACCTGATAGGCATACTCGCCATCCACCGTCCGGGTGGGCGGCGTATAGGAGACCGTATGGACTTCATATTGAAGAAGCCCGCCAACGGGCAGCAGAGCGTTTTCCACGATCTGGGACGCATACTGCCGGGCTGCTTCCTCCGTCTGGCAGGGGATACCGGCAGTCACTTTCTTATCGAGCGTCACCGCCACATAGCCCTCTTTGACCGCGGCGGAAACGACCAGCGCGGGAACGCCGTTGGCGTCCAGTTCGTTCCTGCAATAGTAATCACCGGAAGCATCCTGGGCGAGGTCATGTCCCTGGGCGGGGATATCCTCCGTTCTGGTATCGCCGCAGACGGAGCAGGTATATGTCCGCACGCCGGAGGATGTGCAGCCAGCCGGCGCCGTGACCGCGCCGCCGTCCCAGGCGTGGGTGTGCCCGGGACCCGGGTCGGGGTCTGGACCAGGCTCAGGACCCGGGTCAGGGTCAGGATCAGGGTCGGTACCAGGACCGGGTTCAGGGATGGCGCTGTTATAGTGGATCGTCTTGTTTGCCAGCGCGGTATTGCTGTCCCCCAATTTTGTGATGCTCTGCCACTGCGCTTCGCTTCCGCCAAAGTATATATCGGTAAGGCTGGGGCAGGAAGCGAACGCGGCGATCTCGATCTGCGTTACGCTGTCCGGAATCGTGACCGACCGCAAAGCGCCGCAGGATGCAAACGCACTCTCACCGATGCTCTCCGCCCCCTGAGAAACGACTACCTGGGAAAGCAGTAAGCAGTCCATGAACATACCCGCACCAACGCGGTTTATCCGAGACGGCAGAGTCACCTTTGCCAGATTATAGCATCTTGCGAACACATTGTCTCCCATCTCCACCGTTTTGCCGCCGGAGGCAAAGGCCGCCTGCGTCAGCTCCCGGCATTCCATGAACGCCGCGCTCCCTACGCTTCCAACGCTGGCAGGGAGGGTTATGGACTCCAGCTTACCGCAGCCGCGGAAAGCATTTTCTCCAATGCTCTCCACACCTTCGGATATCTTCACGGAGGCAAGGTCAGAACAGTTCCGGAAGGCGCTGCCGCCGATCGTTTTCACGCTGGCGGGGATCTCCACGCCTATGGCCGCGCTGCCCTGAAACGCGCCAGTCCCTATGCTTGTCACGCCGTTCTGGATGACGATCTGCAATATCCGGCTGGCGTAATCGCTCCAGGCCTCGCCGGAGGAAATGTCCGGCATCGCTCCATTGCCGGAAATGGTGAGCGTTCCCGTCTTTGCAAGCGTCCAGGTAAGTCCGCCAACGGTTCCCGTGCCCACCGGCTCGCCGGCGGAGGGATCGTCCGGCGGGATGTAGCCCTCCGGGTAACGGGTGATATAGTGGCTGGCGGCCTCCACCTCGGCCTTTGACATCCCCCGTCCCCAGTGGACTTTACCACTCAGGTTCCCCTCCGCGACCACCACGCCCGCGTCATTCACTTGAAGAACAATCACGGTATGGGCGCCGCCGTTTACCCGCAGGATATCCCCGGGTTTTACCTCCGGGAGCTTGACCGACGAGTACATTCTTGCGGGCAGATTACCGAAGGCCGCGTCGCTGAGCTCATACGCAAACGCGACGCACCCCGCGCCAATGCTGGCGATCCCGCCTGCCGTCCCGCCGTTCCACTTATAATTTGGATGCGTTTCGTTGGTCCAGGCCGTCCCTTCCGTATACCCGTCCTTCTCGCGAAAGGCGATCAGGATATCGTAGACTTCCTGCGGGCTGGGGACCGCCTCCTCCGCGCGGACCTCCGGTATGACGGTCATACACAGGCACAGCGCTAAAACGATCGAAAGAACTCGCTTCTTCAATTGTTTTCCTCCCTTTCCAGTTTCCCAATGGTCTTGATCTGCGGACAAAACAGTCTATGGCGCGGAGACGCCATAAATTTACCCTGTGACTATACCATCCGCCGGATTTTTTGTCAACCCGGACCGGCGCGGAAAAAGCACGTGCCGCAGAATCCTCTTCTGCGGCACGTGCTTCGCTTTAAAGGTCGATGCTGCCATTCACTTCGTCGTTAACGACGTAGTAAGCCTTGCCCTCCTCGGGCTTGAGGTACATCACCAGCTTTTTGACGCTGGAGGCCTTGTGGCCTTCCGCCGCAAAGGCGGCGACGGCGCGCTCCTTGCAGTCGGAAACATTCCACTCCTGACCGCCGGTCTGGAGGTAGATCTCCTCTACCTTCTGCACAGCGGGCTTCTTGGCGGCGGACGTCTTAGCGGCAGCCGTCTCCACTGCCGGCGCAGCCGCTTCCACAGCGGCAGGAGCCGGAGTCTTGGCCGGGGTAGTAGTCTTCTTGGGTCGAGCCATTTCTCGTTTCTCCAATCTGAATTATATAGGCACCGTTCTTTAGGATGCCCATATTATAGTACACCATACGGAAATGCTTTTCAATATAACCATGACCAAAGAATCCCAACGGCCAGCTGGAAATTCTTGCTATCTCGACCAAAAAACAGCACTTTTCCCGGCGAGGGCCCAGCTCCCCCTCCTTACGAACCGATAATAAAGCTTCCCCGGACCAGCAGCACCGCGCCTTCGGCGGTGAATACGCTCTGGCTCTCCGGCATCAGGTAGAGGTGGTTGCCCTCCAGCGCGCCGCCGCCGTTCAGGCTGCCACCAGTGGTGGCGTCGGTCATGGACGCGGTACCCGTCCCGCCGCAGGCGGCGGAGCCGGAGCGCAGCAGCACCTCGCACCCCGCCTCCCCGTAGAGGGTCTGTCCGGCAGTCAGGGTCACGGCGCTGTAGGCGGAGGCCGTGCCGTTGGATACGGAGCCGCCGCCCAGCTCCTGGAGCAGCTGGGCATTGCGCCGGGCGATGGCGTCGTCCACCTTGTCCATGATCTGGCCGGTAAAGGTCTCGGTGAGATAGCTGAGGGTGACCAGCGGGTCGCTCTGGGAGCCTGCGCCTCCGGCGGCCAGGGCCCCTACGGCGGTCAGTCCCGCCGCAGCCAGCAGGACGCACAGTATGGTGCGGATCTTTTTCTTGTTCATGAAGCCTTCCCCTTATGTATGATAGTCCCGTCCAGGCCCGCAGGAGGATGGCGCTCCGGCTGCGGGCCTGTGGTTTTTTCCGTCTAGGTCCCCGTGATCATACGAGTCTCTCGCTGTGCAGACCGAAGCTGACCGCGATAGCCGCGTCCACTCTGTCCATCAGTTCCTTGTCCACGCGCCCCATCTTTTCCCGCAGACGGCGCTTATCCAGCGTACGGATCTGTTCCAATAATACCACAGAATCACGGGTAAGTCCATAGTTTTGCGCTGCCAATTCTATGTGGGTGGGCAGCTTCGCCTTTCCCGTCTGGCTGGTGATGGCCGCCACGATGACCGTGGGGCTGTATCGGTTCCCTGTATCGTTTTGAACGATCAGCACGGGACGGACGCCGCCCTGCTCACTCCCTACCACCGGGCTGAGGTCGGCATAATAGATGTCGCCGCGTTTTACGCTTGTATCCACAAAGTTCACACTCCGCCGGAAGAAGTGCCCGAAGGACGGGCCACTATCATTCTCCCACGCAGCCGCGGGTTTTATACGGCGCTCTCCTCCAAATTCGGCGCGCCGCAGGACACCGGGTCCCTGCCCGCAGTATCCTATGCCGCCGGGGGCGGCAATGTTACATTTCCGTTAATGCCCGGGGGAGACAGTGGACAAGCGGAGGCAAATATGGTATAGTAAGGTCCATTGACCATCCAACCCCAGTGGAAAAAGGAGATTTCATGAAACGAGCAGTATCCCTGATCTTATCCCTGGCTCTGGCGCTGGCCCTGCTTCCCGCCCAGGCCAGGGCGGCCTCCCCGGCCTACGGAAGCGACGTATGGCTGCGGGACACCGCGCTCCAGAACGGCGTGACCTACAGCGAGAACATCTTCTGGAGCAGCGGCTACGAAAAGCCCCGGCACGAATATGTTTTCACCTACACCCCCGGCGTGGGCAGCGATCTGCCCTCCGCCGCCCAGCCTCAGTATCCCTCGAACAATCAGCCCTATGACCCCACCGGGGATGTCCCCGACGATCTCTCCTGGCTGTTCCCCAACGGGGTCCCGGGTAAGGAAGACGAGCCGGAGGATGTGCCTGAGGGCACGTTCGGCGATCCCTCCGAGGATGTCTCCGACGGCGGTATGGAGCCCGGCGTCTACACCGGCGTCCGCCCCGTGGCCTCCTACGGCAGCTCGGTATGCGGCCGGAGCACCGTCTCCGATGCCGCCAAAAAATATGAGAGCATGGGCTACCGCGTGGTGGGCGGCATCAACGGCGACTTCTACGACACCGCCACCGGCTATCCCCTGGGCATCCTGATCTCCGACGGCGAGCTCCTTTCCGGGTCCTCGGAGTACTATGCCGTGGGCTTCTACCCTGACGGCAGCGCGGTGATGGGCTCCCCCAAGCTGTCCATCGTAGCCTCCTCCTACTCCGGGAGCGTGAAGCTGGCCTCCCTGAACAAGCCCCGGGTGGAGAACGCCGGCGTCACCATGCTGACCTGCGACTACCGGGACGACCACACCACCGGCTCCTCCGTTGCCTCCGATGGAGTGAACGTGCTGGCCACCATCATTGGCGGCCGGGCCTCCATCGGCGAGAGCCTGCTGCTGCAGGTGACCGAGGTAGCGGAGGACGCCCAGACCCGCACCCTGGCGGAGGGTCAGGTCCTGCTCACCGGCTCTGCCGGGGGCTATACGGAAGGCCTTGCCTTCCTCCGGGCCCTGACGCCGGGCGAGCTCGTCACCGTGTCCTTCTCCACGCCGGACACCCGGTGGAACGGCGTCACCGAGGCCATCGGCGCCTACTACTCCCTGGTGGAGAACGGCGTGGCCAAGGAGGACTTCGAGGTATCCGCCGCCCCCCGTACCGCCGTGGGCGTGAAAGCCAACGGCGAGGTGGTGTTCTACGCCCTGGACGGGCGGCAGAACGCCGTCAGCATGGGCGCGTCCCTGGGCGTGCTGGCCAAGCGCATGGCGGAGCTGGGCTGCGTCACAGCCCTGTGCCTGGACGGCGGCGGCTCTACGACCGCCGTGGCCGCCACGCCGGATTCCGCCTCCGCCAAGCTCCTCAACTCCCCCAGCGACAAGAGCCAGCGGAAGGTCACCAACCACCTTATGCTTCTGGCTCCCGGGGACGCTACCGGTATGCCGGGAGGCGTGCACCTCTCCGTGAGCGCCCCCGTGGTCCTCACCGGCCACTCCCTCAAGCTGTCCGCCAACGTGACGGACACCCACTACTTCCCCATGGAGCTCCCGGTGGAGTTCTATGCCTCCGCCGGAACGGTTCAGGACGGTACCTTCACCGCCCCGGACTTCGCCGGAACGGCGTCCATCACCGCCGCCTATGACCAGTGGACCACCCAGCGGGACGTGCTGGTGGTGGATACGCCCAGCACCATGTCCATCCTGGCCTCCGGCAGCACCGCCGTCAACGTGATGGCGGGCGGGACCGCCCAGCTGTCCGTCTCCGCCGCCTACAACCA
This sequence comes from uncultured Oscillospiraceae bacterium, assembly GCA_910579485.1. Classification (GTDB taxonomy): domain Bacteria; phylum Bacillota; class Clostridia; order Oscillospirales; family Oscillospiraceae; genus Pelethomonas. The sequence goes on from CAJTVO010000144.1 coordinate 6,475, forward strand.
CACGGATCTGGAGATCGGCCCGGCGGACGTCACCTGGTCCGTGGACCCCAAACTGGGGGCCATTGATGAGAACGGCCTCTTCACCGCCTCCGCCCAGGCCGGTTCCGGCGTTATCACCGCCGCCCGGGGCACTATCAAGGCATCCATCCCCGTGACCGTGGAGTCCAGCCATCCCTTCGCGGACCTGTCCGGCCACTGGGCGGAGGCCTATATGGGAGAGCTCTACCAGCAGAAGATCCTGAACGGCGAGCTGGCGGAGGACGGCCAGCTGTACGCCTATCCCGAGCGCGGTCTGACCCGCGCGGAGTTCTCGGTCCTGCTGGCCAAGTATCTGAAGCTGGATACCGCGGCCTACGAGGGCCAGCCCACCGTCTTTACGGACCTCACCGGCGTTGAATCCTGGGCGGGAGCCGCCATCCGCGCCATGTATGAGAACGGCATCGTCCACGGCGTGGACGAGACACGCTTCGCCCCCCAGGCCCCCCTGGAGCGGGCGCAGGCCGCCGCCATGCTGGGCCGCGCCCTGGGGCTGACGGAAGAGACGGGCGTCCCGGAGGAGAACATGCCGCCTCTGCCGGAGGTCCCCGGCGATGATACGGCGCCCGCCGGTACCCCGGATGAAAACGGACCCTTTGATCCCACCGGCGTCGTTTCCGGCTCCCCGGAGGAAGACGGCGATCCCATCCAGACGCCGGAGCCCCCCGACCCGGTCCTGCCGGACGGCACTCTGTCCACCGTCCAGCCTCTGGACCTGTCCGGGTATCCGGACGCGGATAAGATCCCGGAATACGCCCTGACCTATTTCTGCATCCTGGTGGAAGAGGGCGCGCTGTCCGGGCGGGACGGGCTGCTGGAGCCCTCCTCCCCCATCACCCGCGCCGAGATCTGCCAGGCTCTGGTGGTCATGCAGAACAACTACTGACCGGTCACGCAGAGCGCCCCCGGAGACAGCTGTCTCCGGGGGCGCTTCCTTATATGCCGCTGAGATCAAAAGCCGGGG
>CAJTVO010000145.1 GCA_910579485.1 uncultured Oscillospiraceae bacterium
CCACGTGGGACGGCCCTGCGCGCGGCCATCTGTTCTGTCTTGACAGATGATTTGCGGGTGTTCTATCGTATTTTTATTGCGGCAAAATTTTCCAATTTTGTCGAATAAAAAGAGGAGGTATCATCCATGTCCAGAAAGACCATTTTGCCCAACATCGCCTACGACACCCAGCGCCGCAGCTACTATGTGACCATCCGCCATACCCCCGAACCGGGAGGGCCCTCACGGCGGACGGTCCAATGCTACCCCACTCTGGAGCTGGCGATCCAGGCCCTGGACCGCCGGGGCGGGATGGATCTGCTCAGCCGGGGGGAGGATCTGGAGAAGCTGACCGTAGGCCAATGGCTGACCTACTGGCTGGAGCAGATCATCAAGCCCAGCCGTTCCGCCAGCACCGTCCACGGCTACCACATGATCATCCGCAACCACCTCTCTCCGGGCCTGGGTACCATCCTGATGAACAAGCTGACCGCCGCCCAGATCCAGCAGTATCTCAACCGGATGCAGGCAAAAGGCCTGTGTACCAACACCGTGCGCAAGCACTACATGGTCCTCCACAACGCGCTGGAGCACGCCAGGAAGCAGGAGCTGATCCTGCGCAACGTCTCGGAACACGTGATCCTCCCCTCCGCCAGCGATCCCACCCACCACTTCTACGACTCGGAGACCATGGCCAAGCTCTTCGAGATCCTGGCGGGCACGTCTATGGAGCCAGTGGTAAAGCTTGCTGGCTATTTGGGGCTCAGACGGTCCGAGATCTGCGGCCTGAAGTGGAACCACGTGGACCTGGAGCAGAAGGTCATCACCATCGCCGAGGCCCGTACCACGGTGAACGGCCGCCCGGTGAACAAGTCCACCAAGAACCGCTCCTCCATTCGCCGTCTGGGGTACGCGGGGCTGGCGGATATCGAGGAGCTGATGGAGCGGCTGTGGCGGCGGCGTCAGGAGGACGTGGAGCGCCTGGGGGACGACTACGAGGACGGGGGCTACGTGATCTGCCACAACGGCGGCCGCCCCTACCAGGCGGACTACCTGAGCAACCGGCTGCAGCGGATCCTGAGCAAGACGGAGCTGCCCTACGTGACCCTCCACGGGCTGCGGCACAGCTTCGCCAGCATTGCCAACAGCCAGAAGGTGCCCCTGTTCGGCATCAGCCGGGCCCTGGGGCACAGCAACACAAACACCACCTCCCGCATTTACATGCACCTCTTTGACGACACCCACCTGTCCGTGGTACAGGCGGTGGGAGAAGCCGTGGGCACCATCGGCCTCTCCGGGCCGATGAAGGAGCGGATGGCGGAATAACGCGCCAAAAAGGGAGGGTCCGGCCAAAGCCGGACCCTCCCTTTTAACGCGAAGAAACTCAGGCGGCGGAGAACTGGTCCTTGCCCACGCCGCACAGGGGGCACTCGAAATCCTCGGGCAGGTCCTCCCACTTGGTGCCGGGAGCGATGCCGTGATCGGGATCGCCCAGAGCCTCGTCGTACTCGTAACCGCAAACGTCGCAAACATATTTCATGGTAGATTCCTCCTTTGATGAATTGTACCCTTAGTATATCCAATTTAGACCGATTTTGTCTGTTGCATATCCCACATTCTGAAAAACCGGTCAGCTCAATTCCGCCTGGCCTGTATACAGCTGGTAATATTTTCCGTTCTGGGTAATGAGATCGTCATGGTCACCCCGCTCGATGATCTCCCCCTGCTCCAGGACCATGATGGCCTTGGCGTTGCGGACGGTGGACAGGCGGTGGGCGATGACGAACACGGTCCGGTCCGCCATGAGGCCGTCCATGCCCTTCTCGATGAGGCGCTCCGTCCGGGTGTCGATGGAACTGGTGGCCTCGTCCAGGATCAGCACCGGCGGGTCCGCCACGGCGGCCCGGGCGATGGCCAGCAGCTGCCGCTCCCCCTGGCTGAGGCTGCCGCCGTCGCCGGTGATCCAGGTGTCGTAGCCGTCGGGGAGGTGGCTGATGAAGGTATCCGCGTTGGCCAGTTTGGCCGCCGCCCGGACCTCCTCGTCGGTGGCGTCCAGCTTGCCGTAGCGGATGTTGTCGGCAATGGTGCCGGTGAAGAGGTGGGTGTCCTGGAGGACGATGCCCAGGGAGCGGCGCAGACTCTCCTTCCGGATGTCCCGGACGTCGATGCCGTCGTAGGTGATCAGGCCGCTTTCAATCTCATAGAACCGGTTGATGAGGTTGGTGATGGTGGTCTTCCCCGCGCCGGTGGAGCCCACGAAGGCGATCTTCTGTCCCGGCTTGGCGTAGAGGGAAATGCCGTGGAGGATGGTCTTCTCCGGCACGTAGCGGAACACCACGTCCTGGAAGCGCACGTCGCCCCTGAGGGGCACCAGCTCCCCGTCCGGCTTCTTCCAGGCCCAGCCGTCGCTGCGGCCCGCCGTCTCGGTCAGGGTGCCGTTGGCGGCGCGGTTGACGTGGACCAGAGTGGTTCTGCCCTCGTCCACCTCCGGAGGAGTCTCCATCACCTCGAACACCCGCTCTGTCCCGGCGATGGCGGCCAGGATGTTGTTCACCTGCTGGCTCACCTGACTGATAGGCTGGCTCACCTGACGGGTATACTGAAGGTATACTACCAGGGAGCCCAGGTCCAGGCCGAAGGCGATGGACAGCAGCGCCCCCACGCAGCAGGTCAGAGCATAGTTGATGTGGCTGATGTTGCCCATGGCGGGCATCATGGCCCCGGCGAAGGACTGAGCGTTGGTGGCGCTGCGGCGGTAGCGCACATTGCGCTCCTGGAAGCCCGCCTTGGCCTTGGCCTCGTGGTTGAAGACCTTGATGACCTTCTGTCCCTCGATCATTTCTTCGATATAACCGTTGACCTCGCCCAGGTCCTTCTGCTGGGCCATGAAGTACCGGCGGGAGCGCTTGCCCACGGTCATGATGACCACCAGCATCAGTCCCAGGGAGAACACCGTCACCAGGAAGAGGATCGGGCTGAGGTACAGCATCATGGCCACCACGCCCGCAAAGGTCAGCACCCCGGAGACCAGGGAGATCATGCCGTTTTGCAGGATCTCGGTGAGAGTGTCGATGTCGTTGGTGTAGCGGCTCATGAGCTCGCCATGGGTGTGGGTGTCAAAGTAGCTCAGAGGCAGGTCCTGCATTTTGGCGAACAGGTCCCGGCGGATGGAGTGGGTGGCCTTCTGGGCCACGTGGACCATGACGCGGGAGTAGGTGTAGCTGAGCAGCGCCGCGCAGATATAAATGCAGGCCATGAACACCAGGGTCCGGGCCAGCCGGGGGTAGTCCCCGGGGACGATGCAGTCGTCGATCAGGGGACGGAGCATATAGGAGCCGCCGATGGAGCAGACCGTATTCAGCACCAGGCATACCGCCACCAGAAGCAGCAGCCACTTCGACCGCCCGATATAGCCCATGAGGGTGCCGATGGTCTTGCGGGTATCCTTGGGCTTCTGGAAGCCCCCTCCGGGACCGCCGTGGCCTCCGGGGCCGTGAGGCCCTCGTCTTCTTGCTTCAGCCATTGATACTCGCCCCCTCCTGCTGGGACTGGTAGACGTCCCGGTAAATTTCACTGGTCTTCATCAATTCCTCGTGGGTCCCGGCGTCCGCCACCCGCCCATCGTCCATGACCACGATCAGATCCGCGTCCATGACGGAGACGATCCGCTGGGCGATGATGATCTTGGTGGTGTCCGGCAGCCGGGTCCGGAAGGCCGCCCGGATCCTGGCGTCGGTGGCGGTGTCCACCGCGCTGGTGCTGTCGTCCAGAATCAGCACCTTGGGCTTTTTCAGGATGGCCCGGGCGATGCACAGCCGCTGCTTCTGGCCGCCGGAGACGTTCACGCCCCCCTGGCCCAGGTCGGTGTCGTAGCCGTCGGGCATCTTGTGGATGAACTCGGCGGCGCAGGCGGCCTCGCAGGCGGCTTCCATGTCCGCGGCGGCGGCGTTCTCATTGCCCCACAGCAGATTTTCCCGGATAGTACCGGAAAACAGGGTGTTTTTTTGCAGGACCATGCTCACCGCGTCCCGCAGATGCTCCATGGTGTAGTCCTGGACCGGCCTGCCGCCCACCCGGACGGCGCCCTCCTGGGCCTCGTAGAGCCGGGGAATGAGCTGTACCAGGGTGGACTTGGCGGAACCGGTGCCGCCGATGACGCCCACAGTCATGCCGCTCCTGATGTGGAGGTCGATATCCCGGAGGTTCCATTTCTCCGAGCCGCCGTTGTACTTGAAGGACACGTGGTCAAAGTCCACGGAGCCGTCGGCCACCGTAAGGCCGGGGGAAGCGGAGCCGTCTGTGATGTCCGGGACCTCGTCCAGCACCTCCGCCACGCGCTTGGCGCAGGCAACGGCCCGGGTGAGCATCATCATAATCATGGAGACCATCATCAGGCTCATGAGTACCTGGGTGATATAGGTGAAGAAGGTGGACAGCAGGCCCACCTCCAGATCTCCGGCCTGGACCAGGGGCGCGCCGTACCACATGACGGCGATGATGGTGCCGTAGGTGATGAGCATCATAACGGGCATGTTCATCACCACGAACCCGAAGGCCCGCTCGGAGGTGGAGCGGAGGGCGTCGTTCCGCTGGCGGAACTTCTCCTCCTCGTAGTCCTCCCGGACGAAGGATTTCACCACCCGGATGCCGGAGAGGTTCTCCTGCACCGCCAGGTTCACGTCGTCGGTGCGCTCCTGGAGGCTGCTGAACATGGGGCTGACATGCTTGACGATCAGGCCGATCAGGACCAGCAGCAGGGGCATAGCGAACAGGAACACCCGGCTGAGCTTCAAGCTGATGGAGACGGCCAGCACCAGGGCGGAGATCAGCATCACCGGAGCCCGGACCAGCAGGCGCATCCCCATCATCAGGGACATTTGCAGCATGTTGCAGTCGTTGGTCAGCCGGGTCACCAGGGAGGCGGTGGAGAACTTCTCGATGTTCCGGAAGGAAAAGTCCTGGATGTGGTCGTACTGGGCCTGGCGCAGGTTGGCGCCGAAGCCCTGGCCCGCCCGGGAGGAGAAGACTGCCGACCCGATGCCCAGGGACATGGACACCAGGGCCATCAGCACCATCAGCGCCCCCCGGGACAGGATGTAGCCAGTATCGCCGGAGGGGATGCCGGTGTCCACGATATCCGCCATTACCAGAGGGAGCAGCAGCTCAAACACCGCCTCGCAGGCGGAGCAGAGCACGCCGAAGACGATCCACTTTCGGTATCCCCTGGTGTATGGCCAGAGTTTTTGTATCATAGGTTGTTTACCTCGCTTTCCAGAGTTTCGATGATGCGGGAGAGCAGGTCCCGCAGAGCCGTCTCCTCCTCTTCCGAGAGGATGCTGGCGTACCGCCGCCCGGTGTTGGACATGACGGCCCGAAAGGCATCCACCCGCGCCTGTCCGGCCTCGGTGAGGCTGACCAGACGGCAGCGCCCGTCGGTGGGGCTGGCCCGCCGGGTGATGCAGCCCTTTTCCTCCAGGCGGCTGACGATCCCGTTGACGGTGGAGGGCTTCAGATGCAGCTCCTTCTCCAGCTCCCGCTGGTTCACCGCCAGGTCGCCCTGATGAGCCAGATACAACAGCACGTGGGATTGGACAGGCGTCACGTCGTACCCGTCCCGGCGCAGCAGCTTCTCGTTATACCGCATCCCAAGGTGGGCACAGTAGCCAATCATACGCCCCAGATCGGGCTCCCTTTCCATGAGTTTTCCCCCCTCTCCCGCCGTATCGTTAGCATACTTATTTTTAGCGTGCTAACTATACACCATATCCTGCCAGGAGTCAAGGATGGTTTTTGAATGATTTTTTAACCCTCTGTGAATATTTCGTGAATTGTGGAGCGGCCCCGTTGACTTTTGGTTTTTGGTATATTATCATGGCATTGTTCAGCAATGAATTCTCTCTTTTCTCCCTCTCTCTCTTTTCGACAAAAGCCCCCTGACCTCACGGTCAGGGGGCTTTTGCCATCGCGATATCAGCCGTCCAGCGTCTCGTACAGCGCGTTCAGCACCGCCCAGCCCTGGGGGTAGGGGCGCATCAGATTCCAGTAGCCCCCGCCGTAGAGGCCGTACTCCCCGATCAGGCGGAGCTTGGCGGACATGCTCCGGGCGTCCTCGAACCAGACCACGTGGGACGTGCCGTCGGGGGCGGTGTAGTCGAACCAGGGAGACTGGGCGGCCTCGTCAAATTGAATTTCCGCGCCGTACCGGACGGCCAGCTCCACGGCCTCCTGGTTGGACAGGGACCGGGCCCGGGTCTGCCCCTCCACGAAGGGCAGGGGCCAGTCATAACCGTAGTTGGGGATGCCCAGATATATCTTCTCCCGGGGAATTTCCGTCACGGCGTAGTCCAGGACCTCCCGCACGTTGGGCAGGGGGGCCACCGCCATGGGCGGGCCCGCGGTGTAGCCCCACTCGTAGGTCATCAGCAGCACGAAGTCCGCCGCCGCGCCCAGCAGGGCGTAGTCGTGGGCCTCGTACAGCAAACCGGGCTGCTCCGGGTGGGTCTTGGGGGCCAGCGCCACCGTGACCGGCAGGCCCGCAGGGGCCAGCCGCGCGCGCAGGAGGCGGATAAAGTCCGCGTAGGCCTCCCGCTGCTCCCCGGGGATGTACTCAAAATCCACGTCCACGCCCCGGTATCCCTTGGCGGCCACGGTCGCCATGATCTGCTCGATCAGCGCCTCCTGCAGGGCGGGGTCCGTGAGGACCATCACCGCCCGGCCGCTGGAAAAGCTGTCCGTCTCCGTTAGGGTGGACAGGTGCATCAAGGGGGCGGTCCCCAGGCGGTCGGCCTCCTCCAGCAGCATGGCGTCGTCCAGCGGGAGCAGGCCGCCGGAGGCGTCGATGCCGTAGGTGAAGGGGGTCAGGAAGCTCATGTAGGGCAGCTGGGCGCTGAGCAGCTCCCGGGAGACGAACGGGTAGGCGTAGCCATTGGTGTGGGTGGACCGGCCCGGCGGGTCCCGGTAGGCGATCACCAGCCGCCGTCCCGACTGGATGGCGGGCTGGCCGCCCAAATCGAAGTTGTTCCGGTACAGCCGCCGCAGGGGAACGCCGTAAAGGCCGGCGATGCCGGCCAGGGTCTGCCCCGGCTGGACGGTGTGGAAGGTGTCCACGTGCCGGATCACCACCGTCTGCCCCACCGCCAGCACGCTGTCCGGTGAAAGGCCGTTGAGCTCCTGCAAAACGGCCGGGTCCGCCTGGTAACGGACCGCGATGCCGTACAGGGTGTCGCCGGGCCGCACTACATGAATATCCATACTTTTTCCTCCCTGCTTTATCTGCTATAGTCTATGCGCAGGGGGCCGGAAAGATTTGACAGAGGATGTCGGATATGATAGAATATTCTCAGCCCCCGCGCATAGGGACGGGGCGCTGCAGGACCAAACGGCAGACGGGACGGCTCCTCCGATTGCGGAGGAGGAACTTCTTCCCCCTCCGCAGAAGCGGAAGGGGGTGACGATATGGTTACATA
>CAJTVO010000146.1 GCA_910579485.1 uncultured Oscillospiraceae bacterium
TATCGAATATTCACACGCATGAGGCCACTGGTTCGAGTCCAGTAGTCTCCACCAACTTGCATTGACAAAAAAGATGCAGGCAAAAATCCCGCACTTCGGTGCGGGATTTTTGCACATAAATTCATAAAATGCGGATAAATCAAGAACAATTATTCCACATTGAAAAAATCGAGGGCGTAAAATAATGCGCCGGAGATGCAAATCCGCCGAATTTTGGAGTTTTCAGAAACACGCATGACTCGAACTCCCAAGCACTCAAAATAACGAAAAGGCCGTCTACAGCCTGCCAGTTTCTTAGGCAGACCGTGGACGGCTTTTTTCTTTCATCATTAAAGAGGAGAATCGACAATGGCATATCGAAAAGTCTATTTTCGCATCCGCACTGAGCGCTACTCCTCCGGCTGGTCAAGCGACGCTGGTATACTATTGGCAGACAGGAGAGTGAAGAACATGGTATTCGTCTGTGAGCATTGCCATTTTGAATTAGAGGCTGCGGCTAAGCCCTGCCAGTGCCCGGACTGCGGGAAACTGAACCAAATTCGCACAGCGACCTCAAGCGAAAGCAAGGAATTCCAGGCTCGGAAACTGGAGGATGTTTGGCAGGATTCCATAGCTGCCTTGGCTGGTTGAAAGCGCAGCTTGATACGCTGAATTTGAGCGCATGATGTGCAATATGGAGTCTTTCTTCTGAAAACCGTTGCGGTATAACGCTTTCCAGAAAGCATCCTTACCCCATGAGCCAAATATCGACAGGTTTTGACAAGAAGCCTGTCGATTTATTTTACGGTTTCCGATCCGGCGGCAAGGAGAATGTGCGAAATCCACAAAAAAGTGCGCTTCAAATGGTCAAAATGTAGAACATTACGAAACCGCTTGAATCATTTTGGTTTCCTGTGCTACAATGGAAACCGATATAAACAGTCTGGTTTCCGAAGGGAGGAGGAATTCGCTATGGAGCTGCGCGAGCGCATGATCGGCGCGGCCACCGCACTGTTTCAGGCGAAGGGCCTGTGGTTTACCTTGCAGGAGGTGGCCGATGCTTTGCACATCAGCAAAAAAACCATTTACACGCTTTACCCATCCAAAGAGGCGCTTCTGCTGGACATGGTAGACGATCTGTTCGACCGCATCCATCAGGAAAAGCGGTCGCTGATCGCGACCTCCGGCCCCATTGAGGAGCGGATCAGGTCGGTGATGATCGCTCTGCCGGAGCAGTACCAAGCCTTGGACCTTCGGCTTTTGGGGGAGCTGGACGAAAAATACCCCGCCGTGGCCCGCCGGGTGCGGGAGCACCTGGAAACCAACTGGGAGCCAACCATCGCCCTGCTGGAGGAAGGGGTGGGGAAGGGCTGCATCCGCCAAGTGTCTATCCCGGTACTGCGGCAGATGGTCACCGCGTCCATCGAAGGCTTTCTTGTAAACGGCGAAAACGGAGACAGCTACGCGGACACCCTGGCCGCTATGATGGACATCATTATGAACGGGATCAGGAGGAGAAACGATGAGGTATAGTTTGTGCGACGGCTGGGAGTTTACGCCCCAGTGGAGCGACGAATTTCCGACCGGGGGCGGCGAAGCCCGAGCTGTCCGCCTGCCCCACACCTGTAAGGAGCTGCCCCTGCACTGCATCGATCCGGAGGACTATCAGATGTTGTGCGGTTACCGCCGGACGCTGGACGTCCCCGCCGGACTGGCGGGCAAGCGGCTGTTCCTTCAACTGGACGGCGCGGCCCACATTGCTACGGTGTACGTCAACGGCGTGGAAGCGGCCACTCACCGCTGTGGCTACACCGCCTTCCGGGTAGAAGTGACAAAGCTGGTGGAGCCGGGCCGGTCCAACCTGCTGGCTGTGAAGCTGGATACCAGCGAAAACCCATCCATCCCGCCTTTTGGTTTTGTGGTAGACTACCTCACCTATGGCGGGCTGTACCGGGAGGCATGGCTGGATGTGCGGGAAAACGGATACATCACCGACATTTATGTTACCACACCCACGTTGACCACGGCAAACGTCAAGGTGGCCACCGACGGCGCGCCCGATGGGGCAAAGCTGGAGGTTTCCATTTTGGACAGCGCGGGGAAAACCGTGTGGGCTGGCGCGGCGGGAAAGGCCAATGTTCCGGACGCCAGGCCCTGGGACACGGCGCGGCCCGATCTTTACCGCTGTGAGGCCCGCCTCCTGGCCCCGGACGGAATGGAGCTGGATCGGCAGGAGGCCGCTTTCGGCTTCCGCACCGCGCAGTTCAAAGCGGACGGCTTCTACCTCAACGGCAAAAAAACCTTCCTCCGCGGCCTGAACCGCCATCAGAGCTACCCCTACATCGGCTATGCCGCCCCGGAAGCCCTTCAGCGGGAGGATGCCCGCATTTTGAAGGAGGAGCTTGGCTGCAATGCCGTGCGCACCAGCCACTATCCCCAGAGCCAGTATTTTATCGACGAATGTGACCGGCTGGGGCTTCTGGTGTTCACCGAGATCCCCGGCTGGCAGCACATCGGAAACGGGGCATGGAAAGATCAGGCCTGCCAGAACGTCCGGGAAATGGTTTTACAATACAGGAACCATCCATCCATCATACTGTGGGGTGTGCGTATCAACGAGAGCCTGGACGATGACGAATTCTACGCCCGCACCAACGCCATCACCCATGAGCTGGATTCCAGCCGTCAAACCTCAGGCGTGCGCTACCTGGAAAAAAGCAGTCTGCTGGAAGATGTATACGCCTACAACGATTTCTCGCATAACGGCAGGACCCCCGGGGCCAAGCCCAAAAAAGAGGTTACATCGGATATGGGCAAGGCCCTCCTCATTTCGGAGTGCAACGGCCATATGTTCCCCACCAAGCCCTTCGACACCTGGGCGCGGCGGCAGGAGCAGGCCCTGCGCCACCTCCGGGTGCAGGATGCGGCGTGGAAGGAACACGCAGGGTGCTTTGGCTGGTGTATGTTCGACTATCCCACCCACAAGGACTTTGGCTCCGGCGATCGGATCTGCTATCACGGGGTGATGGACGCCTTTCGGAACCCAAAGCTGGCCGCGGCGGCCTATGCCAGCCAGGGAGAGGGGGCCCCTGTGCTGACGGTAGGCTCCTCCATGGACATCGGCGACTACCCGGCGGGGCGGATGGGGCGTGTGTACGTGTTTTCCAACGCGGACGAGGTGGCGCTGTATAAAAACGGGGTCTTTGTCACCCGTCTGTGCCAAAACCGAACATCTTCTCTGCCCCACCCGCCCTTCGTGGTGGATGACACCATCGGTGAGCTGCTGGAGACTCAGGAGGGTTTTCCGCCGGAGAAGGCCAAGCTCCTGCGGGAGTGCCTGCTGGCGGCTGGGAAGTATGGGCTGGCCGGTCTGCCAGTGTCCTATAAAGCGAAAATGGCCTGGTGCATGGCCCGGTACGGCATGAAATTCCAGGACGGCGTGGATCTGTACGGCAAGTATGTAGCCAATTGGGGCGGCGAAGCCACCGTCTGGCGCTTCGACGGGATCAAGGATGGCAAAACCGTGGCCAGCGTCACCTGCCGCCCCTCGGCGAAGCTCCATTTGGAGGTAAAGGTCAGCCATACCTCCCTCACCGAGGGGGCCAGCTACGACATGGCCGCGATCCGGGTCCGTATTCTGGATGGGAACGGGAACCCGGCCCCCTATGCCCAGCTTCCCGTGTCCTTCGCCCTGTCCGGGAACGCAGAGCTGGCAGGCCCCGCCACCGTCACGGCCGAGGGCGGTATGTGCGGCGCCTATGTGCGCAGCCTGGGCACTACGGGGACCGCCGTCCTCACCGTCCACACGGAACAGACCGAAGACGTGACGATCAACTTCACCATTAAGACCAAGGGGGAGGAAAAATGGAACTGACCTTGAAGCAAAAGGCCGCCTTCGGCATCGGCGCCGTGGGCAAGGACATGGTGTATGCCCTGTCCGCATCCTATGTGATGTACTTCTATCAGGACGTGCTGGGCCTCAGCGCCACCTTCGTGGGGCTGATTTTGATGGCAGCACGGGTGTTCGACGCCCTCAACGACCCCTTTATGGGGGTACTGGTGGCAAAAACGAAAAGCCGCTGGGGCCGGTTCCGCCCCTGGCTGCTCAGCGGCACCATACTTAACGCGGTGGTGCTCTACGCGCTGTTCAACGCCCCCCACGCCGAAGGCGCGGGACTGATGGCCTATTTCGCCGTGGCATATATCCTCTGGGGCGTCACCTATACCATGATGGACATTCCCTACTGGTCCATGATCCCCGCTGTCACCAAGACCCCGGCGGACCGGGAAAACCTGTCCGTGGTGGGCCGCACCTGCGCGGGGGTGGGCAGCGCCCTTATCGCCATGTTCACTGTCGCGCTGGTGGGGGTACTGGGGGGCGACAGCGAGCGGGCAGGCTTTGGCCGGGTTGCCCTCATCGTGTCGGTGCTGTTCGTGGCGGCGGAGATTTTGTGCTGTGCCTTTTTTAAGGAGAACTCCCAGACCGAGATGGAGACAGCCGGGGTAAAGGAGATGTTCGCCGCCCTGCTGCGCAACGATCAGGCCATGGTGGTGGTGGCCAGCATTGTGCTCATCAATTCCGCACTGTACCTCACCTCCAACTTCATTATTTACTTCTTCAAATACGACTTCGGCGGGGCGGGCTGGAAAGGCAGCTACACCCTGTTCTCCACCGTGGGCGGGGCGGCCCAGATCCTTGGTATGATGGTGGTCTACCCACTGCTGCGCAGAAAACTGTCCAATACCCGGATCTTTGCCGTCAGCCTGATCTCCGCGTTTTGCGCCTATGTGGTCATGCTCGCTTTCCTCTTGGCAGGGTTGTCGGGATATCTTCCCCTCCTGCTGATCCCTGGGGTGGTGGTCTTCATCTGCAACGGGATGCTGTCCGTGCTCACCACCCTGTTCCTGTCCAACAGCGTGGACTACGGCCAGCTGAAAACCGGCCGGCGGGAGGAGAGCGTCATCTTCTCCATGCAGACCTTTGTGGTCAAAGCCGCCTCCGGCGTGGCGGTATTCCTCACCGGGATCGGGCTGGACCTCATCGGCCTGGCGGGCAACACCGACGAAATCGGACCGGTGGCCGTCCAGAGCGCCGAGACCCTGCTGGGTCTGCGTCTGATGATGACGGTACTGCCCATGATCGTGCTGGCCGCGGCGTTTGTGCTGTTCCGAAAAAAGTTCACTCTCACCGACCAACGGGTGGAGGAGATCGGCCACCAGCTCCGGGCCGGGGGTGGCGGCAATGGATAAGCTGCTGCGCTGGCGCGCCCTGGTGGGCGGACGTGCCCTCACCGGGGTGGTGGACGGGCCGGACGGCGCCGTCCGCATCCGCTGCGACGCCCCTGCCGGAACCATCCAGGCAATCACCGCCATCCTCCCTTGGGAGATGGGCAAGGACGGGCGGGCCTTCTTGAACGGCTATCAGACCTGGACCTATTGCCCGGAATGCGGCAAGCGGGACAAGATCCGGGGGCTGGCCCATGTGCCCAAGCCCCTGTTGGACAAATACGCCTTTGACCGTTATGGAGATTATCACTTCGTAGACTACCCCAACAAGCGGGGCCTATTTCACGGCTTTTCCTGGTGCTATTTCCGACGGGGGGAGCGGTTCTGTCTTATCGCCTCCCTGGATGAGCGGCCCGGATACACCATCTTCCGATACGACGCAAACCGGGGCCTGCTCGCCATTGAGCGGGACTGCGCCGGGGTGGAGCATCCCGGTGGGACGCTCCACGCCTTTGACCTGTACGTTGCTGAGGGGACAGAGACGGAGGTGTTTGACGGCTGGTTTGCCGCTATGGGGGTCAAACCCCGGACGGGCAAAAAACTGGCAGGCTATTCCAGCTGGTATAACCGGTATCAGGACATCACCCAGGAGGCCATTTCCTCCGACCTGGCAGGGTGCAAGACCCTTTTATCCCCCGGTGACCTGTTCCAGGTAGATGACGGCTGGGAGCCCCAGGTCGGCGACTGGCTGGAGCCGGACAGTGAGAAATTCCCCCGCGGCATGAAGTCAGTGGCGGAGGAAATCCATGACGCAGGCTTTCTGGCGGGGTTGTGGCTGGCCCCCTTTGTGTGTGAGACAGATTCCAACCTGTATCGGGAACACCCGGACTGGCTGCTGAAGGTAAACGGCCAGCCCTGGAAATGCGGCGGAAACTGGAGCGGCTTTTACGCTCTGGATATCGACCTGCCAGCAGTGCGGGACTATCTACGCGGCGTCTTTGACCGGGTGCTGGATCAGTGGGGGTTCGACCTGGTGAAACTGGATTTCCTCTATGGCGCGGCCCCCTTCGGCAAGAAAACCGAGAGCCGCGCCGGGCGGATGATCCGGGCCATGGAACTGCTGCGGGAGTGGTGCGGGGACAAGCTGATATTGGGCTGCGGCGTGCCGGTGATGCCGGCCTTCGGCCTGGTGGATTACTGCCGGGTGAGCTGCGACGTGGGGCTGGACTGGGACGATGTGTGGTATATGCGCCTGTTCCACCGGGAACGGGTGTCCACCAAACAAGCCATCGGCAACACGATCTTCCGCCGCCAGCTTAACGGCAGGGCCTGGCTCAGCGACCCGGACGTCTTTTTCCTCCGGGAAGAAAACCTGAGACTCACTGCGGAGCAGAAGCGGAAGCTGGCCCAGGTAAATGCACTACTGGGCGGGGTACTGCTCACTTCCGACGATCCGGCGGGCTACAGCCCCACCGCCCGGGAACAGTATCGCGCCCTGCGGGAGCTCAGCCGGGCGGAGAATATCCACGTAGACACAAACCGGGGTCTCTGCGTCACTTATACGATAGGGGGCAGGGAATTCCGGCTCAGTCTGGCATAACAGTCCCCGTACGGACGGTGCACCATATCACGCCGTCATGCCTCAGATGATCATGGTTTGGAGCTGCACGCAGTGGTGGGTATCTGGCATCGGGGAACCGTTGCGGTGCAACGGTTCCCCGAAAATAGCGATTTCATAATGACAAGCCACAGGTCAATGGGTTCGTACACATAGTTTTCAAAATCGTTCAATAAAGTACCTCCATAATTCGTAGTCTGTTGGGTCAGTCAACCTTGCGCCTGACCCACTGAATGTAGTAGCCCAGCGCATCGGCAAGCTGGACAGCCTCCTTATAGCGGAGGGATTCCCTCTGGAGCTTGTTGGAGAGATTGGACACACTGTCCGACCAGCCGTACACATCGGACAGCACATCGACTACCTCCTGCATGGTCATCCCCTGGCGCACAATGTACGCCTTGATCTCGTTCCTCATATCGGATTTCAAAGTTTTTTCCTCGCTTTCTGATGAATTTGATGTTGTGTTCCGAAAAGCG
>CAJTVO010000147.1 GCA_910579485.1 uncultured Oscillospiraceae bacterium
TCCAAGACATGCTCAACCGCATGGTCTACCTGGCCACCCAGTCCGCCAACGGCACTTACGACAACGACGTTGACCGTGCCAACCTGCAGAAGGAAGTCGATCAGCTCCAGTCCGAAATCAACCGTATCGCCGACAGCTCCAACTTCAACGGCATCAAGCTGCTGGACGGCTCTCTTGATACTTCTGTCAAGAGCATGAATGATTCGGACCTGAAGGCACAGCTCGAGAACATTCAGGACGGACAGCTGGGCAACAAGGCCCAGGCCGGTGTGTTTGAGCTGGACCTGACCAACTACAAGGGCATTGCTACCGCAGACGGTGCTGTGAGCATGACTGTTTTTGGTCAGACCATCGCTCTCGGTACCGCAAAAGCGGGCGATCAGTTCACTGGCGATCAGATCGCCCAGGCCATTGCGGAAAAATTTAAGCCTGCAGGAGATGCCGCTGCTAAGTATGAAACTACCTATGGCAAGGGCTTCCAGCTGAATGTCTCCCAGGATGGCGCCAAGGTCACCTTTACCATGAGCGCGCCTCCCACCACGGCTTGGAATGTGGACTCCGCCGTTACCATCACTGGACTGGACAACGATGCCAAGAACCCCGGTTCCGGCAACCAGGCTCACGGGCTGGAGGTCCGCACCCTGGTCGAGCCCGTAGACAGCTCCGCCGGCCGCCGCTATGCCCAGGCTGACCTTGATTTGGCCAACATCCAGTCCAAGATCAAGGACGGTGCTACTCTGACCATCGGTGATACCACCTATACGTTCGCGGTGGGCAAGAAGAGCGCCTTCAAGGAACTGGAGAACGTTATCGATCTGACGGATATGACGTTAGCCGACATCAAGAACGGCGGGACAGAAGAGCTTGGTAAGATCGCCAACCGGATCACGACGGCCGCCAAGGACAACAAGAACTTCAAGGTCACCGCCAACAGCGCGGTGGACAGCAATGCGGACGGCATCCTCCACTTCACCGAGCTTGAGGGCGGCGTAGACACCGAAAACTACAAGCTGGAAGGCGAGAATAACAAGACCACCTCCGATGATGGCGACTGGGCCGGGCTGATCAAGCTGGGCACCATCAACAGCGATGCCATGGGCACCGCCCTGACCCTGCAGATTGGTGATACCTCCGACAGCTACAACCAGCTGAAGGTCTCCATTGGTGACATCCACACCAAGGCTCTGGGCATCGACAAGATCGACATCTCCACCCAGGCTGGCGCTGCTGCCGCTGTCAATACCATCAAGACCGCTATCAACAACGTTTCCTCCATCCGTGGTACCCTGGGCGCTACCCAGAACCGTCTGGAGCACACCCAGAACAACCTGAGCGTCATGAAGGAGAACATCCAGGACGCCGAGTCCACCATCCGCGACACCGACGTTGCCGAGGAAATGATGAGCTACACCAAGAACAACATCCTGGTGCAGTCCGCCCAGGCCATGCTGGCCCAGGCCAACCAGATTCCTCAGGGCGTCCTGCAGCTGCTGGGCTAAGAAACAGCCTGAGCGCAGCATAGTATGCCATCAATTGAAACGCACCGCTCTCCGGGGGAGGTTTCTCCTCCGGAGGCGGTTCCCTGGTAAGGAGGCGTGTTTTCCATGGAAAAACAAAGGCTGCTTGATAAGCGGCTGCTGGCGGTGATCGCCGGACTGGTGGTCATTATCGCGGCCCTGGTCTTCTTCCTGCTGTTCCGGCAGGGGACGAACATTGACGACGGCGATGTCCCCCGCGTTGGATACGCGGCTGATGCTACCGTGATGCTGGATCAGGATTCTCTGCAGGCGGCAATGGACGCGGCGATGGCGAAAGCGGCAGATGGGAACGTAGCACTGCTGTATAAAAACAACGCATACAGCAGCAACGGCACCGACTTTACCTGCTATATCGTCAATTCCCCCGCAAACAGGTACGATATGTTCCTGACCATCTATGCCGATGCGGAGCTGACCGATCAAATTTTCCTGTCGGGCCTTGTCCCGGTGGGAAGCGGGTTTGAACAGATCACGCTGGACCGCGCGCTGGAACCCGGCAACCACTCCGTCAACGTGGTAGTGACCCAGGTGGACACAGACGAAGACGGCGTACAGGTTATCAAGAATCAGGTGGCCCATACCATGGATTTCCACGTCGAGGAATAACGTCTGTTTCGGCCTGTGACCGAAATGAAAATCAAATATTTTAAGGAGAAATCATCATGAAGTTCATGAACACGAAGCGCTTTGCTTCCACCGTCATGGCTGGCGTTCTGACGCTGTCCCTGGCCGTTCCCGCCTTTGCTGCCAGCACTCAGCCCAAGAACAGCACCGTTGTGGAAGGCACCTACAAGGAGATCCCCATCGCCGTTGAGGTCCCCACCACTGGCACCGCCCAGATTAACCCCTACGGCCTGCCCGTGACCATCACCAAGAGCGACGACAAGACCGTCAGCCTGGTGGGCCAGAAGATCACCACCCAGCCCCTGAGCATCAAGAACCAGGGCACCACGAAGCTGGATGTAAACGCCAGCGTGACCGTTGCAACCAAGGGCGATGTATCGATCGGTACCACTGCGGGTACCGATAAGACGATCGCGGTCAGCCTGGAAGTTGCTCCTATGAATGACGAGACTCTGGCTGTGGCCTCCGACAGCGAGAAGCTGGCTGATCTGCTGATCGACAAGTTTGCTGATGCAGCCAGCTGGAAGAACGCTGCGAAGGTGAATGTTACCGCTGCTGATACTGCCGCCGATTCCGCTAATACCTTGGCCGTTCTGGGCGCTGTGACCCCGAAGGCTGAAGGCTTTAACTACAGCAAGAACAGCATTGCCCTGTTCCGCCTGACCGGCGATCTGGCTGCGGAGCCTGTGGACGGTTCTAGCGCTGCTGATCCCTGGAAGGAGACCGATGGCTTCACCGCTACCGTCGTGTTCAAGTTCACCCCCCACGCTGATGTTGCCGCCAGTGTGACACTGGATAAGACCACGCTCAGCCTTGACAGTACCACCAACAGCAATGGTACGATCACTGCCACCTTTGATGCAGGCGAGTCTGGGCTGACTGTTACCGGCTATGCTTGGACTTCTAGCGCTCCGACTGTTGCTTCTGTCGCTGGTACAACCGTTACCGGTGCGGTGACTTATGTTACTGCTGGTACGGCCAATATTACCTGCACCGCCACCTTGAGTGACGGCAGCACAGTGACCTCCTCCGCCTGCGTTGTCACCTGCGCCTAATTCAGACTTCCAACTGACGCATAACAACCATTTTGGGCCGCGCGGCGCAACCGCCCGCGCGGCCCATTTGTAAGAGGAAACAGCCCATGAAGCGAAAAGTGCTGTCAAGCGCCCTGGCGGTGCTGATCCTGCTCTGTTTCACGCAGCCTGCGGCGGCACTCCTCCTCCCCAACCAGCGCGGGACGACCATCACGGCCATAGCCAGACTTCCCGTGATCAGCGTATCCGTACCCGCCAGCGCAGACGTTCTTATCAACCCGCTCCAGTTTCCCGTGGAGATCGACAGCGGGAGCACCCGGGACCAGATCATCTGCTCCGACGCCGTGATGTCCAGCTACAGCGACGTTCCGTTGTCCGTCGGCGTGCAGGTGACCGGCGCGGTGAAGGAGGGGAGCGATATGACGCTGGCCACAGCCCCCACCAACAAGACCGGCACGGCAAAAGAGGCCTTTGTCTATTTTGAGATCGTGCAGTCCAATTACGAGGAAGTAAGAAGGTCCCTGTGGGCCGAGTCTTACGACCCCGCCAAGCATGTCCCCGTGTCTAACGGAACGCCTCAGACCAGGGCGGATATGCTGCGGCTCGAACCCTTAAACAAGTATGGCGAGGTGGCGAAGGGCGGCTACGCGCAGTTCCGTTTGGCCGGTGACGCGGTCCGCACGCCCACAAGCGAGTGGAACGAAAGTGACGGCATCGATGTTATGATCGCCTTTACATTCAAGCCGATATCCTATGTAAGCTGATCTACCGCCGTGGGGCCTCGCGGCCCCACGGCCTTTTTCTATGGAGATAGTGCCATGAAGACGAAAAAAATCTTGACGATCCTGCTGGCGTTCCTGCTGGCATTTACATTTACCCTCCCCGCCCTGGCAGGCGCGGAGGAGCTTCCTTCCGCCCCCGTGGAGGAGGAAGCCGTCCAGCCCCCGGAGGAGCTGCCTCCGGAGGCCCCGGAAGCGCCGGAGGAGACCCTTCCGCCGGAGGAGGTCCCTCCAGCGGAGGAAGTCCCGCCGGTCGAGCCCCCTGTCGAGAACTCGGAGCCCGATGGGACGCCCGCGCCGGACCCGCTCCCCGAGGAGCCCCCCGACGCCCTTCCGGAGGAACCGGAGACTCCCTCGGCGCCTGAGACGCCAGATATTTCGGAGGACCCGGACCTTGAAGCCCCGGATGGCCCCGCAGACGACGCCCCGCCTCCGGAAGAGGAGGA
Organism: uncultured Oscillospiraceae bacterium; assembly: GCA_910579485.1. Lineage (GTDB taxonomy): Bacteria > Bacillota > Clostridia > Oscillospirales > Oscillospiraceae > Pelethomonas. The sequence goes on from CAJTVO010000147.1 coordinate 4,422, forward strand.
GCTTCCGGCTGAAGAGGAGTTTCCGGAGGATGGACTCGTCCAGGAGCCGGAGGAGCCTGTCATCGACGTGCTCGTCCCCCAGAGCGGGCACGTTATCATCAATCCCTATCACATGGAGGTCGATCTGCCGGACGGCGGCGTGTCCCGCGACCAGATCATCAACCCCATGCAGACCCTGGTCAATTTCAGCACCGTGCCCGTCCAGGTGGACGCCTGGGTGGTAGGCCAGCTCCCGCCGGAGAGTATGGCCCGGTTCGTGGATTTCCCTCCGAGCCCGGATGCGGAGGAGAAGGAAATTTTCATGTACGCCGAGTTCCAGACCGATCCCGCCATGTGGTCCGGCTGGTACGGGGATATGGACGATCAAATATTGGTCACCGGTTTCGGCGCGTTCAAGGAGAACGTGATGACCTTGGACCTGGGCGCGGAGGGGTATTTCCGGCTCTTCGGCGCGATGGCCGGCAATCCTGATGAGATGTGGGAGTCCGCAGACGCGCCCGATGTGACGGTGACGTTCAGCTTCACGCCCATTGCCGCGGAGGAGGAACTCCCGGCGGAGGAGAACGTCCCGGAGGATGTTCTGGAGGATATGCCGGAGGATGTCCCTGAGGATATGCCGGAAGACGCCCCAGAAGATATACCGGAGGACATCCCGGAGGATACGCCGGAAGACATTACGGAAACTGCGCCGGAGGTCCTTCCTCCGAGCGAAGAAGTCCCGCCGGTGGATGACGCTGTGCTCCCGCCGGAGACGGAGGTAGTTGATGGACAACTCGAAGAACCGCTGGTCGATCACAGTTGACAGGGACCTGCGCCCCGCCTATTACGACAAATTCCACTGTCTGGCGGCGGGGTGCAGGCTGTCCTGCTGCGTTGGCTGGAGTATTCCCTTCAACAAGAAGGACTATTTGGCCATGAAGCGGCAGAACGCCTCGCCGGAGCTTGCGGAACGCCTGGGCCGGGCCCTGCGCCGCGTCCGGGACGGTCGGTACGGCGAGTCGATATACGCGGAGTTTGACATGCCGGACGGCGTGTGTCCGCTGCTGCGGGAGGACTGCCTGTGCGCCCTCCAGTCGGAGAAGGGGCCGGAGGCCCTGCCTCAGGTATGCCGGACGTTTCCCCGCAGGGAGGCGTATCAGCCGTCCGGCTATCTGGAGCGGAGCCTGAGCCCTGCCTGCGAGGGCGTGCTGGCGCTTTTATGGGAGCTGACGGAGGGGGTGGACTTCCTCTCCGCCCCGCTGCCCAAGGAGAAATGGCGCGCGCTGTCCCCGGACGGGGAGACGGGGTTCTGCCCGTATTTCGCGGAGATCCGCGAGCTGTGCATAGACCTCTTGCAGGACCGCCGCTTTCCGCTGCCCAAGCGCGTTTGGATCATGGGCATGGTCCTGCGGGAACTGGCGGAGGGCGAGGCCGATGTTCCCGCTTGGCTGGCCCGGTCCCGGGCGCTGGCGGAGGGCCTGGCCTCCGGCGGCCTGCCGGAGGAACCGGAGCAGGACCGCCTGCTGGCTATGTTCCTGTCCCACAACATCCAGACCCTGAGCGTCACTAACGAGGGAAACCGGGCGCTGAAGGAGCTCCGGGAACAGCTCCTGGAGCACTGCGGCGTGTCCATGAACGAAAATGGCCGCGTGTTCGTCTCCGTACACCCCTACCGCGCGGCGAGGGAACGGTTTGAGCGGAATTTCGGGGACAGGGAGTACTTCTTCGAGAATCTAATGGTCACGCTGCTGTATATGCTGAATTTCCCTGACCCCGCCTCGCCGGAGGTGCTATGGAAGAGCTATGTGAACTTCTGCAATCTGTACGGCTTCTACCGCTTCGCGGCTGTGATGAGCTGCCGGGAGGGATCGGCGGGAGATCGGGAGGAGCTGTTCCGCTCGCTGGTCTTCGCCAGCCGCGCGCTGCTCCACAACAGCGCCCGCCGCGTCGGCTTGCGGGACGAGCTTTTCCAGCACGGCAGCGCCACCCTGGTCCATATGGCCGTCCTCCTGAACGGCTGACGGGAAGCGCGGCGAACGATCCCGCAAATAAATAACCCAACCGCCCTGTGCCGGGTCCGGCACAGGGCGGTTTTGCTTATTGGGTCCTTATTGCGCGGGTCTGCTTCAGAATGCCTCTATCAGGTGTTTTCCATGAAGTTCTTCAGCATTTGGGCCGCTTCGGCGCGGGTCGCGGTGCCTCCGGGGACGAGCTGGCCGCTGTCATTGCCCTTCAGGACGCCGTTCTCCACGGCCCAGCACAGCGCCTCCTGGGCGTAATCGCTGACTTGGTCCGCGTCCGCGAACTCCAGGTCGCGGCGGCTTGCCTTGGGGCTTCCCGCGTAGCGCCAGAGCATCACGACGAACTGCTCCCGCGTAACGCTGTCGTTGGGGCCGAACTGACCGTCCCCATAGCCGCTCACGATGCCGTTCTCCACGGCCCAGGCGATGCTGGCCGCATACCAGGCTCCGTCGCTGACGTCGCTGTACGCGCTCATTACCGCCTGCTCCGGCTGGCCCTCCAGACGGTAAAGCACGGTGGCCAGCATGGCGCGGCTCATGGTCTCGTCCGGGCTGAAGGAGGTCTCGCTGGTGCCGCTGAACAGCTCCCGGGCGGCGGCGAAGGTCACGGCCTCGGAGGCCCAATTCTCGGGCGGCACGTCCGCAAACGTCCTGCCGTTGTCCACGATCTCTACCGTGGCGGAACCGTCCAGCGGGATGCTCATTTTGCCGTCTTCCACGATGCTCTGCTGGATGACCTCCCGGGTGCCGTCCTCATGGATCAGCATCGCCACGGTGCCGGGACCGGCGTCCTCCACCGGGACGGTGAGGGTCAGGCCGCCGGGGATCTGCTCCACCGTCTCGCCGCCTGCGGTCAGGGTGAACGTG
>CAJTVO010000148.1 GCA_910579485.1 uncultured Oscillospiraceae bacterium
GTCCGCCTGACAGCGGAGCATCCGCTCCAGCTTCTCCGTGACGCCGGCCTCCGCGTCATACAGGCGGCGGAGGTAGCAGGCCTCCACCCTTGCCACCTGCTGGCGGCGAACGGCTCCCCGCCCGATGAGGTCGTCCAGGGAGGTCTCCGCCATATCCGCCGGGCAGTCGATGAGCTGGGCGGCGGCGGCGATCAGCTTGTCCCTGGGCAGGAACACGTGGCCGTTGTTCAGGTTGTAGGTCAGCTCGAAGAGCACCGCCGCCTCCACCCGCCTGCGGCTGTCCCCAGCCATGCCCATGGACAGGGCGATCTCGTCCATGACGGCGAAGTCCACCCCGTACAGCTCGTCCACCAGCAGGTAGGGATTTTCCCGCACCGCGTCCAGGGCCTCGCCGCCGTACCGCTGGTACAGCCGCAGCGCCAGGGACAGGGGCAGGTCGTTGGAGGACAAAAAGGCCATCAGCCGCCGCATCCCCGTCTGGTACCGGAAGCTCTCCCCGATCTCCCGGGCCCGCCGGGGGGAGATGCCCTTGATCTTGGTCAGCTCCCCCGGCTCCTCCTCCAGCACCATCAGGCTGTTGGCCCCGAAGCGCTGGACGATGGCGCTGGCGGTGGCCGGCCCCACGCCCTTGACCACCCCGGAGGCCAGATAGCTCAATATCTCGTTCTCCTCCGTGGGCATATACCGCTCCACCTGGCGGGCCTCCACCTGGTCCCCGTGGACCGGATGGCTCACCCACCGGCCCACTACCACCAGGTCCTCCCCCGGCGCGGCGAAGGGGATGGGCCCCACCACCGTCACCGCCTCGCCGTCGGTGGTCACCAGCCGGAGCACCGTGTAGCCGTTCTCCTCGTTCTGATAAATAACATGGGAGATGGTCCCGCTGATCGTACATTCATTCATAGCGCGGACCCTCCCCCTTTTTTATGACTGTTCGTATATTTTCCCCAATTTTCTACGGTCCCTCCGGGACCGGCGGGGCGTCCTCACCCCGTCAGGAAATCCGCGGCCTCGTCCCTGCCGCACAAGATCACCCAGCGGTACTTCCCCGCCAGGAGCCGGGCCAGCTTCCGTCCCTCCTCGGTGAGGCCGCAGTCCACCAGCAGGGCCCTGCCGGACAGTCCCCGCTCCCGCCGCAGGCTCTCCAAAAAACGGAGCTGCTCCTCCAGCCGCTCCCCGTCCCCCTGGGCGGGCAGCAGCAATCCGATCTCCCTCCGGCGCTCCGGCCCCGCGAACAGCACCGCCCGCACCGCCGTCCAAACCAGGGACGCCAGCCCGACCGCCGCCAGCAGCGCTACCACGCCGTCCTGCCACAGCTGCATAACTTCCTCCTTCCGCCGCCCTCCGGCGGCCTTCCGATCCGTTATGCCAGTCTATGCAGGGCCCCTCGGATTTGACAGCCCCGCCTCAGAAGAGGCTCGCCACCCCGAAGGTCAGGATGCTGATGGCTATACCGGCGACCAGCACCCCGGTAAAGATGGACGGGATGGCCTTCCGCAGGGGCATGTCCAGAAAAGCGGCGGCCAGGGCCCCCGTCCAGGCCCCCGTCCCCGGCAGGGGGATGGCCACGAACAGCATCAGCCCCAGGTACTTGTACTTCGTCACCTTCTGCCCCTTCAGGTGGGCCTTTTTCTCCAGCTTGTCCACCAGCCGGTTCAGCCGGGGGAGCCTCCGGCGCATCCACTGGAAGATCCGCCGGATATATACCAATATGAAGGGCACGGGCAGGATATTCCCGATGATGGCGGCCAGATACGCCGCCCACACCGGCAGGCCCCGGGCCACGCCGAAGGGAATGCCTCCCCGCAGCTCCACCACGGGCACCATCGACACCAACATCGTAAAGCAGAACTCTCCCGCCGGGTTCTGCGTCAGCCACTGCATGATATCCATCGCAGACCTTTGCAACCTTTCTTTTCCAACGCCCCCGCAGCGGGGCGAGACATGCAAAAAGGCCCCGGCCCTGGAGCCGGGACCTCAACGGTCCTATTTTACCACATCCGTTCCAAATCCGCAAGAGGTTTTCTACGGGACGGCGCGGGTCACATCTGCTCGCTCAAATACAGCCCCACCCGGTTCTGGAGCAGGCGGATGGTCTCGTCCAAGTCTTTGGCCCCGGCGAAGTAGGGATCGCATATCTCCTGGATCAGGCTTATCAGGGAGCCGTCCCATATATCGATCTTGTCGATGCTGTTGAAGAAATCATCAAACTCCCCTGCCCTCTCCTCCGTCAGCGGCGGGGCCGTGATCTCCTCGTGGGTCACAGGGTCGAAATCCAACGGCGCTTTCACCGTCATAGCGGCATTTCTCTTCATTTCGTACTGATCTCTTTTGAGCGGGGTGTCGAATGATTCGCCCGACGGGTTCGTCATCACGGTCCGGACAAATTCCCAGGCGGCCTCCTTGTTCCCGCAGGTGGCGGATATGCCCAGCTGCGGCCCCCGGGGCCGGAACATGCTGCCGCCGCTGCCGTCCTCCGTGGGATAGCCGATCATGGCGCACCGTCCGCCCCACAGCATGTCCTGGATTTGGAGTTCACGGAACGACATATCGATCTCCTCCAGCAGCTGAAGGCCTTTCTGCTGCCGCGACCTGGCATCCCGCACTACATCGATATAGTCAATGCCCCCGATCTCCTCCTCCACTTCCTCAATGCCGGGGAGCATCTGGACAAACTCCATCAGGGAGCGGAAGCTGGGATCGTCAAAGGAACATGTCCCCGCCTCCCGGTCCACATAGGCCTCCACGGAGTACCGCATCAGAAAACCGGCTATCTCCTCCCGGCTGGTATTGAAGGACATGATGGTGGAGCCCTCCGGCATGGCGGCGAAGGCATCCCGCAGCTCCTGGAGGGTCCAGCCGGTCCGGTCCCCCACCAGCGCCGGCGAACTTACCAGCGTGCGGATCTCCACCCCCCCGAAGAGCATGTAGAGCCCTCCGTCCACCTCGGAAAGCTTCAAGGGGTTCTCCAGCACGCCCTCCCGGCCCAGCTCCGGGTCGTTCTCGATATAGGGCCACAGGTCCTCCAGATAGCCCTTCTTGACCATCTGGTGGAAGGGGAGGGAGCCGCCCAGATCAATGATGTCCGGGACCTGTCCGGCGGACATCTCCACCAGCAGCCGGTCCGGCCCCTGGTCGTCGGTCGCGGTGAGCGAATAATCCTTGACCACGATCTGGACGTCGTCGTGGGAGCGGTTGAACCGGTCTATCACGTCCCGGCGGACAGACCGGTCGGCGTTCGATCCGCTGAGCTGGGCGAAGACCAGGACCTCCTTGTCGGGGTCGATCTCCTGCTCCTGTCCCGGTACGGGCGCGGGAGCAGGCTCCTGAGACGGCGGCGGCTCCTGACCGCCTGCGGAGCAGGCAGTCAGGAGGAGGGCCAAAAGGACAAAAGTCAATGCTAATGAACGATTATTTTGTGACTTCATGTTTATCCTTAATGGTGCAAATGCTAACCCCGAAAGTTGCAAATGTCATCAAGAGTTATTGTTCTAGTTTGCACAAGAACATTACACTTTTTGTTTGCACAAAAATAATCGGTAGACTGTGTGTTATACGTATGCGTATGGGTCATGTTAGTGTTCCAGCAACCACCAACAGTGCGAGTTGTACGAGTAATCACCGGCGTGCCCGGCGTAAGCGATGTACTAACTTTACATACAGTACACATCCAGGACCGTGCCTCATTCTCCATCGCCATCGCGGGCATCGCCATGCAGCTGAGGGACAGCATCAGGGCCAGGGCCAGCGCCAGCAGCTTCTTGGTTTTCTTCATAGTCGTTTCCTCCTCGTATAATAGTGTTTCCACCCGCCGGGGGCGGATGCTTTTGTCTAAAGGCTTCCGCGGTTCCTTTCGGTAGATACAGCATACCATAGGCGGCTTCTTGTGTACATATCGGCTCGTGTTAGCAAAAAATAACAAGAAACGATATGCTGGGTGTTGACTTTCTGCCACGATCCTGTATACTGATAAGCATCAGCCTATATTATAAAGGAGGTCAGCATGAAACAAGTCTTTTTAGGAGATTACGTCCGGAAGCGGCGGGAGGACCTGGGCCTGACCCAGGGACAGCTCTGCGAGGGCATCTGTGAGCCGATAACGATATCCCGCCTGGAAAATGGCAAACAGGTCCCCTCCTATACCCGCATCAAGGCCCTGTTGGAGCGGCTTGGCCTGCCCGGCAGCCGGTATTTCGCTCTGCTGAGTAAAAACGAAGAACGGATGGAGACCCTGCGGAAGGATATCCGTGCAGACGTTATCTGCTTTGAGCGGGCCGTGGATAAAGACCGCCCTCAAATTCGTGAGCAGGCCCTGGCAAAGCTGGAGGAACTGGAACAGCTTGCGGAGCCGGATGACCAGGTCTGTCGGCAGCACATATTGAGTTCAAAAGTTTCTCTGGGGAAACCGGATGGGCCCTACAGTTTTGAGGAGCGGCTGGATATGCTCATGGAGGCCATCCGGCTGACGGTCCCCCGGTTCGACCTAGAAGAGATCAAACTGGGACGGTACAGCATGGCGGAAACGACGGTCATCAACCAGATCGCGCGGTGCTACGCGCATATGGGGCAAAAAACAAAAGCAATCGACATTTACTGTCAATTGCTTAAGTATATTGAAAAAAACGACCAGGAGCTGCCGAAGTATGCCGGGCATTTCTGCCTGGTCGCCCATAACTACGCCATCGATCTGGGTTTGGAAAAGCGTTACCGGGAGTGCGTTGAAATTGCAGAGCAGGGGCGGCAGGTCTGCGTGCGATATGGCGACTATCAATTTTTGCCCGGATTTTTGGCAATCCTTGCGGAGTGCCATTATTTTATGAATGAAAAAGCGCAGAGCGCCAAGCGGTATATGGAAGCCTGCTATATCTATGAGGCTATCGGTGATGAACACAATCTTCACATTATCCAGCAGGAGATGAAAGACCGCCTGGGCTTGGACATGCCGTATTAATCGTGCGCTGCACTACTACCGTCCGGCATCTCCTCCATCAGCGATATCACCGATTTCTCAGGTTCCACAGCCTCCACAACGGCAGGCGGTTCCGCGTCCTCCGGGACATCGGCTGCATGGGCCTGCCCCGGCAGCAACGAAATACACATCAGCAGGGAAAGCAGTAAGGACGTCAATTTTTTCATTGCGGGGGGACCTCTCTTTCTTTAGTATAAACGCAGTATACACCTGCTGTATATAAATGAAAATATCGTCTCATGTTATTTTTCTCTAACGCAAAACGATAGGCCGGGGCTACGCCCCGGCCCTTTCTTTTACCGCGCCAGCACCTTTTTACTGCTCCGCACCGGTGATATAGGCGGCGATCAGCGCTTCCAGCTCAGCCGCCGTATATGTTTTGTCCGAGGGAAATCAATTTTGCATCTGTAGGGCGCGGCTTCATTTTCTCAAAATTGATCTCCCTGACAGTACGGTTCTCACATCTGCTCGTTTACATACAGGCTTACCCGGCTTTGGATAAGCTGGACGGTCTCGTCCAGAGTTTTATTGCCAGTGAAGTAGTACATACAGGAATCTTCTACTATATCATAGACATCCTTGTCAAATATGCTTATTCGTTCTACGCTGTTTATAAGATCATCATATCGGCGAAGGTCATCCTCCGTTGGCGCAGGGACTGTTATCATGCCATAGGCAAAGAATGGCATTTCAACTGGTTCGCGTTCCATGTCCATTCTGTTTGCCAGATCGTATTCCTTTCGGTTGATAGGAATGGCGGTCAATGTACGATCTGCTTCCAGCATCCTCTTGTTGTATTGCGGAAGAATTATTTGGCGAATAAATTCCCAAGCCGCATCTTTGTTTTGACTGGAAGCAGACATGGCTAACACTGGTCCAGAGGGAACAAAAATGGCTCCTGCACGGCCATCCTCTGTTGGATAACCAACAAACGCTGCACGCCCACCCGCCTCTATGTCGGCCATCACGATATGCGCCAGGCTGCAGATAAACTGCGATGTCAGCATCTGGCGTCCATTGCGCTGCCGCCATGCCAGTTCCTCATATATGCTTTCCGCAGCCTCCTTCGTATTTTCAAATTCCAGCGGAAAGCTGTTTGTAAATTCTAACGTTGCCCGAAACCGGTCACTGTCAAAAGAACACCGGCCTGTATCCCAGTTGATATAACTGTCCAGGTCTATTCTAAGCATTGTGCGGAGCATATCCGCTTTAGTGCAATAATACTCCAAAATCGTGGAATCCTCTGGCATCGTGGCAAACGCGGCCATTAGCTCCTCCAATGACCAATGGGACCGTTTTCCCACGATCTCCTCTGCACCCATAAGCGTTTCGATCGCTACAGAGCCGAATACTGCGCAGAGTTTGCCATCTACCTCCGCGCTTTTCAAAGGAGCTTCTATAACACCTTCCCGCCCCAATTCAGGATCATTTTCAATATAGGGCCAAAGGTCCTCCAAATAACCAAGCTGTACTAGCCGCTGATAAGGCAGCTCAATGGACCACCCGCTTCCCATATCAATAATATCCGGGATCTTTCCGGCTGTGATCTCCGCCAGCAAATGGTTATATGCATTTTCTCCAGAATACTCTTTAACTTCTATCTGCAGCTCCGGGTGCTCGTTGTTAAAGGATTCTATGGCTCCCCGATCTACCTTTTCCGGATACATGGTTGCATAAGTCAGCGATGATGCTTCGGCAGAGGGCAGTTCCGTTTGTACAGACTGGTTCCCACCACCTGTAAAGCAGGCGGTGGGAACCAGCAGCAATATAGAAGTCAACAAAGTCATGTACCAACATCTCATTTTATTGCTGGCATTTTTCATGATAAATTCTCCTCCAGTTTTTGCTGCTGCCTTTTAAAAATTTTAGTGCCAATTAAGGCCTAGTGCAGTAAAAGTACATACGGACATATGCCCAATCTGACGCTGTACCGCAAGACGTACATACAAGCCTGCTATAAACGTGCTTTGAGGGTTGACTGTGTATCTCTTCACATTTATCGCAGTATTGAGGCAAAGTGGGCCCGCTCCGTTCATCAAACTCCTCATGTATGCGGCCTCCGCATTCTCTATCCGGACAAGCAAGATACCTGGGGGATATATCGCTCGCCATCGCGGGCATCGCCATGCAGCTGAGGGACAGCATCAGGGCCAGGGCCAGAGCCAGCAGCTTCTTGGTTCTCTTCATGTTCGTTTCCTCCTCGTATAATAAGTTTCAGGTTAATAAATTCAGTATCAGCAGGCTTA
>CAJTVO010000149.1 GCA_910579485.1 uncultured Oscillospiraceae bacterium
CGGGGTTCTGGGCGCTGTGCCGGTTCGGGCTGCGGGAGCCGCTATCCGCCTGGCGGATCGGGCCGGTCCGGCTGAAGCCAGTGTGGTGCGCGGCGGCGGTCCTCCTGCCGGTCCTGGTTTGCGGCGTATTCCTGCTGCTGCCGGGACAGTGGGCGGAGGCGGCGGACCGGATGGATACGGCGTCCATCCTGGTCATCGGCGTTCTCTACCTGGGCACCGGCACGGGCATCGTGGAGGAGGCGGTCTTCCGGGGCTTTATCATGACAGCCCTGGAGCGGCGCTGGAACCGCTGGGCGGCGGTGCTGCTGCCGTCGGTGCTGTTTGGCTTGGTGCATATCATCGGCAGTGAGCTGGATGTGCTCAGCATGGTCCAGCTGGTGCTGGCCGGGACCATGGTAGGGGTGATGTTCTCGCTGGTGGCTCTGGAGAGCGGGAGCATCTGGAACGGCGCGCTGATCCATGCTGTGTGGAACGCCGCCACGCTGTTCCTCCACATCGGGCCGGAGGCGAACGCGCAGAGCCTGGCCAGCTACATCCCGGAGACGAAAAATTTCCTGCTCACCGGCGGGGACTTCGGCGTGGAGTCTTCCGCTATAAGCATCGCGGCTTACGCGCTGTTTGCGGGGCTGGCGCTCCTGCTCCTGCGAAAAAGGGAGCGGGGCGGCGTTTCATAAAAGAAGGTGGGCGCCCGGGCGGTCTTGAGACCCGGACGCCCACCTTCTTTTATTGAGCCGGTATGGATCGAAGAGAGATATATTGTTTCCCGGAGCCGCCCCATCGGCGCCGGTGGAAACACAAGAAAAAACGCCCTGCGGCGAAAACCGCAGAACGCGCCTGGCCGTGCCCCGCCTAAGGCGGGGGCGCGGCAACGTTGTTCCGGTTTCGGCGGAAAAACCGTCAGGCTGCCGTGTATCTGACTTATCCTCTCCAGGAGGCTTCACAGTGACCGACTCGCGGGGACTTTCACCCCATTCCACGTGCCGCCCAGGCGGCCGCAGCTTGACGCGATATAGGATTTGCCCATATTATACCACCCCGGGGGCGGTTTGTAAAGAGGCGGTTTCAAACGCCCAGAGAAATCAATTTTGCGTCTGTAGGGCGCGATGACCCCGGTGCGCCGAGTCGTCGCGCCCTACAAAAACGCGGCGCTATTTTCTTAAAATTGATTTCCCTGTCAGACGTCTCCCGCCCCTCCCCATGACGGTCTACGTCTTCCGCAGCCAGTCCGGCAGCGTCCGGCTGCGGACGCCGGAGACCATGCCCATGGCCGCGTAGAGCGCCACGATGGAGCTGCCGCCGTAGCTGAAAAAGGGCAGGGTCAGTCCGATCACCGGCATCACGAACAGGCACATGCCGATATTTTCAATCACCTGAAAGATCAGCATGGTCCCAAACCCCACGCAGATCAAAGCGTCCATGCTGCTCCTGGCCAGCCGTGCCGTCTGGAAGCAGCGGTAAACCAGCAGGAATTCCAACACAATGATGACCAGACATCCTACCAGTCCAAGCTCCTCCCCGCAGACGCAGAAGATAAAATCCGTCTGCCGGGCGGGGAGGCTGCCCTTGGCCCCTTGGGTCTGGATGCCCTGAAACAGGCCCTGACCGAACAGGCCCCCGCTGCCCAGCGCCAGCATCCCCCGGCGTTGCTGCCAGCCGATGTCATTGGCGCTGATGTAGGTGTGGTCAAACACCACGTGAAACCTGTCCATCCAATACTGAGGCAGCTTCTCAAACAGAGCCAGTCCTCCGATGCCCAGCCCCAGTGCGCCGAAGCCCAGGGCGAACCAGTACCATGCCAGCCCTGCCGCTACGGCCATTCCCAGATAGATCACCGGGTACATGAGTCCGCTGCCTGCGTCCTTGGAGATTACATAGATCCACACAAACATGAGTCCCGCGTGGGCCGCCGGGTAGACCAAGGACCCCAGACCCTTCATCCGCCGGTTGTCCCGGAACCAGGCAATCTGTTTGGCCAGCAGCACTGTGAAAGACAGGCGCACGATCTCCGACGGCTGGATCATCATGGGCAAGCCCACGTCCAGCCAGGAGCGGTTGCCGCCGCTCTCCTGACCGAGAGGGGAGAGCAACAGTGCGATAAACCCGAAGTTGAATATCAGGAACAGCCACCATTTTTCCGCGAAATGTTCCAGGTCGATATTGGAGAAGACGAAATAGGCCCCGATGCCCAGCAGCGCCCCGGCGGTCTGGATCAGTACGCGCTTTATCTGGGTACCCGGCTTGTCGTAGTCCAGGTAGGCGGTGGCGCTGGCGATCAATATGAGCCCGAAGGCCGTGCATACCAGGCACAGTCCCAGCAGCTTCATATCCGCCTTGCGTATGATATCCGTTACAAATTGCAGCATCCGCTTGAGGACCTTCACGGCGTCGCCTCCTGAAAAAACTTCGCTGTTAGTTTACCACAGAACCAGTCTTCTGTAAACCGTTTTCACGACAAAATCCTACGCCGCTCTCCAGCGCCGGAACAGGAGGCGTTGCAAGTCCGGACGGCCTGTGTTATACTGGCATTACAAAGGAAAAAGGAGACGGAACGATGCTGGTATTTACAGGCGGGTACACCCAGGATATCCCCATGGCCTCCGGCGAGGTCGTACCGGGGCGGAGCGGCGGCATAGCCTGCTATCGTCTGGAGGAGGACACCGGCAGGCTGGAGCTGCTGGGAGTCACCCCCTCCACGCCCAATCCCTCCTGGCTGGCGGCGGACCCGGAGGGCGGGTATCTTTACTGTGTCAATGAGCTGGAGGCGCTGGACGGCGTTCCCGGCTCCGGGGTGTCCGCCTATGCCGTCGATCCGGAGAGCGGCGGACTGCGCCTGCTGGGGAGGCAGCCGGCGGCGGGCCCTCTGGCCTGCCACGCCGCCCTGTCTTCCGATGGCAGGCATCTGCTGGCCGCCAGCTACAACGGCGGCATATGCGTACTGCCCGTAGGAGAGGACCACGCCCTGCGGACCGCCGCCTGCGCCTGGAGTTTCCAGGGTCGTGGCGCAGACCCGGACCGGCAGGAAATGCCCCACCCCCACCAGATCCTGCTCCATCCGAAGGAGGACCGGGTCTATGTCTGCGACCTGGGGACGGACCGGCTGCGGTGCTTCCGGGCGGACTGGGTGCGGGGCTGGCTGCTGCCGGAGGAAGGGAACGATCTGACGGCTCGTCCCGGACAGGGGCCCCGCCACGGCGTTTTCGACCGGCAGGGACGGCGGCTGTACGTCCTCACCGAGCTGACCGGCGAGATGGATGTCTTTGACCCGGAGACCGGGGAACTGCTTCAAATCTCCCCCGCCCTGCCGGAGGGCTGGACCGGGCCGGGCATGGGCGCGGCGGTACGGCTCCATCCCGGCAGACGGTTCCTGTACGCCTCCCTGCGGGGACCCCACTGCATCGCTGTCTTTCCTATTCGGGAGGATGGGACGCTGGGCGCACCATCCTTCTACCCCAGCGGCGGCAGGACGCCCAGAGACTTCTGCCTGACGCCGGACGGACGCTGGCTGCTGGCGGGAGGGCAGGACGACAATTCCATCTGCGTCCACCGGATCGATCCGTCTACCGGCGCGCTGGAGCAGGTGTGGCGCGTGGAGGACGCCGGGTCCGTGACGGCTCTGGCCGTCTGGAACGGGGCGCATTAACGAAAAACATCCGGGCCCGGACCCCTTCACAGGTCCGGGCCCATAAATTTTTGCCGGATGGAGAACCTTTCACTATAAAATTACGACTGGAAGGGCAGAACGCAAGAAAAGGAGGCGAGAGCCATGGAAGACACGGCCATCATCGATCTGTACTGGCTTCGCAGCGAGGACGCCATCCAGGAGACGGCGGCAAAATACGGCGCATACTGCCGCTCCATCGCCCGGGGCCTGCTGGCAAACGCGCAGGATGAGGAGGAATGCGTCAGCGACACCTGGATCAGGGCATGGAACGCCATGCCGGACGAACGGCCCAACCGGCTGAAGCTGTTTCTGGGGAAGATCACCCGGCGGCTGGCCTGCGATGCCCTGCGCTCCCGGACCGCCCAGAAGCGGGGCGGCGGGGTGTACGTGGAGGCGCTGGAGGAGCTGGGGGAATGCGTGCCCTCCGTCCCCGGGGCGGACAGGATCGTGGAGGACCGGGAGCTGGAGGAGGTCCTGGACCGATTCCTCCGCACCCTGCCGGAGCGGGACTGCAACGTATTCCTGCGGCGGTACTGGTACGGGGAGACACTGGAGGAAGCAGCGCGGCGGTACGGGATGAAGCTGAACACGGTGAAAACAAGCCTGTACCGCAGCCGGGAGAAGCTGAGAAAGTATCTGGAAAAGGAGGGGGTCGCTCTATGAAGAAGGAAGAGCGCCTGTTCGCCGCCCTGAGCGGCGTGAGCGATGAGCTGCTGGAGCGCAGCGAACGCAGAAAGACCGGCGCGGGCCGATGGATCGCCTGGGGTGCGGCGCTGGCGGCCTGTCTGGCGGTGGTGCTGCTGGTCTACACAGGTACGGCGCCGAAGGGCGCGGATTCAGAAATCCTGCCGCCTCCTCCTTTGGAGGAACTCCCCACGCCCCAGCCGACGGAGCCGGCTCTCACTCCGCCTGAACCCGCGCTTCCGGACAAGCCGGAAAAGCTCCGCTGGCTTCAGATTGCCCCCCAGGAGCGGGATATCCCCGAATTTACCCTTTGGATCAACGAGGAGAGCTACTACACCTACGAACAGAACGGTGTGTATGTCATCAAGCCCTACAATCCCCCCCAGGTCCCGGACGAGGAGCTGCCGGAGTGCAAAATGGAGATCGAGTACCTGGAGGGGACAACGGAAGAGGTGCTGGAGACCGTGCAGAGCAGGCTGGAGAGCCTCTACACGTCCGTCATATGCGAGGAGGTGAACAAAGACTACTTTACCGGCGAGGCGTCCGAATACTATTTCCGGGCAGACAACGGCACGGACTGGAACTCCGCCCAGCGGGAAGTCTGGCTGATCCCCTATCGGGAGGGCCAGGAGGTGACCGGCGCGTTCGTCCTCAGCTCCAGCTATTTCCTGGAGGCGGAGGAGGGACATGGCGTCCGGTTCTATATTATGGCAGATACCTTCCGCGCCTGGAATCAGTCCGACATTCTCAGCTGCCCGTGGACGGAGGACCTTGAGGACGCCGCGCTGCGCCTGACAAAAGCGGTGATGTCCGACGATCTCTCCGGCGTGGAAGAGCTGCTGGCCCCGGACGCGGAGGTCGTCGGGCCCGGGGAGGACCTGTACGCCTACGTCAGCATCGCCAATATCAGCTATGACTACAGCGTCTGGAGCGGGTACAAGGGGCACGAGGAGGAAGTCCCGGAGGCCGCCACCGTCTCCGTCCAGTTCCGCCTGGGCGGGGAGGACTCCTACAGTTATCTGACCATGGAAATGATCTATCAGGACGGCGCGTGGCTGGCAGAGTGGATCGGTATCGAGAAATAAGGCAGAGCTCCCCCGGCCATTGACCGGGGGAGCTCTTTTGCCGCCTATAGAGGGCGGCGTCAGCGGAGGAGGTGTTCCACGTCCTCGACGCTACGGCCGCGCAGGCGCATGGCGCGGGAGAAGGACATGGGGCCGATATCCTCCAGAAGGACCCCGGCCTGGGCGGCGTCCCGCACGGGGATGGAGGGCTGACGGACGGGGAAGAAGCCGTTCTGCTTCACTTGGCCGGAGAGCGCGCCGCAGTCGTCCTGGAGCCGGGCGATCCAGCGGCGGCCCACCTCGATGGACACCACGGCGGCTTGGGCGCGCTCGCGGGTGGAGACGCACAGGCCGTCCAGACGGAGGGCCTTGGCGGAGAGGTGTATCCGGGGGAGGATCAGGATGTCGTCCCCGGCCTGGAGGATGACGCCCATCCGGGCCAGGACCTTGGCCCCGCCCTTGCTGTCGGGGGCCATGCCGCCCACGATGGTCACGGACTCCGTGGGGCCCCGGCGCTCGCCGCCGGTGACCGCGCCGCCCCGGATCAGGATGCGCCCGGCGGCGAGGCGGCCCTTGTCGCCGCCGATGCTGGTGCCGCCGGAGGCGGTGACGGTTCCGGCGGTCAGGCCGTTGGTATGGGTGCAGTCCACCCGCAGGGAGGTGCCCTCGCCCAGGGAGATGCCCGCGCAGTCGGTGCCGCTCTCGAAGTAGTTGGCGGTGCCGCCCTCGGGGAGGAGGGTCACATCGTTGCCGCAGCCCAGGTAGAAGGCCCGGCCGGAGGTCACACGGCAGGCCACACCCCGCAGGGCCAGCTGGATGGGGCCGATGCCGTCCTCCAGGACGATGCGGCCGCTGAAGGGGGACTGGTCCGCGTCCACGCCGGAGCCGCCGGAGATGCCGGACACCTGGCTGGTAAGGATGCGGAGGGTATGGGAGCCCTCCTCGTAGACCCAGTCCTCGCCGGGTTCGCCGCCGGTGACGGTGAAGGGATTTGGGTAGGGCTCGGACTCCTGGAAGCCGCCGGTTCGCTGGTCCCATTGGAGGTAGGCGTACCGGGTGCGGAGGCGGCCCATCTGGTCCCGGCCCCGCATGACCAGGCTGTGGGCGGGGTAGCCCTGGTTGGAGAGGTCGCCCTTTGCCAGCCAGAGGCGCATGGCGTGGTCCCGGGTGAGGGCCATGCGGGAGCGCTGGCCGTCGATCTCCAGGGAGGTGAGGGCGTGGAAGCCCGGCATCAGGGCCTTCCACACCACGTCGAAGGGCTGGAGAGCCTTCCCGCCGGGGTCCCGGACGCTGGAGGCCCGGGCCATCAGGGAGGCGGGGCCGTCCAGGACGACGGGGACCGTCAGGGCGGAGGCGCTGGTGGAGCGGGCGGGATCGCCCAGAAGGACCGCCGCGCCGCCGGTGAGGCGGAGGAGGCTGCGGGTCCCCCCCTGGAGGCTGGCCAGGCGGAGGAAGCCGCCGTCCAGGGTAAGGGCGGTATTCTCGCCCAGCTGCACCGCGCCCAGGGTAT
>CAJTVO010000150.1 GCA_910579485.1 uncultured Oscillospiraceae bacterium
TCAGCTTATGTCAACTGATTTCGTTATTTTCCACCAATTTGCAGCTGGTAGCAGCTGCGAAAACCTTGGTAGCCAGGTGGTAGCGTTTTCATGGTTTGTTCATAATTGAGTTTGGAGATTTGAGCAATTTTGCAGATATCTGAAGATTCTACACAGAGAAGTGACACAAGTTTAGAAATTAACGAATAAGTTTACATAACACTTATTTGATACAAAAAGTTTCAAAATCACACGCTCAAAAAGAGGGGGGCACGATCAACAACATGACCGTACCGCCCTCTTCTCATATGTGTGAGATCACTTTTGCCCGGATCGCCGCCTTCTCCGAAGGGCAGACTGTGACGGTATATCCTTCCAGCAGAGGTTCCAGACACTGACACAGGCCGTCCGGCTCCATAGGCCGAAGCAGGGCGGCAGCGCTCCCGCCCTGCCGTTTGATGGTGGCTTCCTTGGCCGTCCAAAGGCGGAAGAAGGCCTCATCTGCCAGCCCGTCCGCCAGCCGCCGCGGGGCGGGACGCAGCTTCTCTACATCGATGCCCACCGGCTTGTCATGAAGGGCGCAGACGGCTGCGCCGTGGGAGTGGCTGAGATTGAAGCAGATATTGGGGCAGCCGGGAAAGTATGGTTTTCCCCCGTCCTCCCGGACCATTTCCGGGAGTTCTGACAGGCCCAGCTCTTGCTCCAGGGCCGCCGCCAGGAGCTTATAGGCCAGATCATGCTCACCTCCCTTGGCGCCCAGGGCGGCGTATACGACGACATCCATGCTGCGATCCTCCTCTATGCGGAACTGATGACATCATAGCATTTTTGTGGGAAAAAATGAAATTTTTATACCTATTGGAGTGGTAATTTACCAATCAAAAAATGTTTTTAAAAAATTTTACCCAGAAAAGAGGATTTTCTGCGCTTTTGTTGTATATTGTATTAGATCGATTTGTAGAATAGAGGAGGTGCAGACTCTAGTGGCGTTTCCGCAGCGTTTTTTGGACGAGCTGGTGGACCGCAGCGACATCGTGGACGTCGTCTCCTCCTATGTTTCCCTGAGCAAAAAGGGAGGCAACTACTTCGGCCTGTGCCCCTTCCACAATGAGAAGACGGGTTCCTTCTCCGTGGCGCCGGACAAGCAGATCTATTACTGCTTCGGCTGTCACCACGGCGGAGGCGTGATCCAGTTCGTCATGGAGATCGAAAATCTGGACTTCCCCAACGCGGTGCGCTTTCTGGCAAAGCGGGCCAATATGGAGGTGCCCGAGGACAACACCGGTCTTGAGGAGTCCCGCCGCCGCCAGCGGGTGCTGGCCGTGAACCGGGACGCCGCCCGGTGGTTCTACAGTAATCTGTCCCGCCCCGAGGGGGCGGCGGTGGCCGCCTATCTGGAGCGGCGGAAGATCAGCCGGAAGACCGCTATGAACTTCGGGCTGGGCGCTTCCCTGGACCAGTGGGACGCGCTGCTCAACGCCATGCTGGAGAAGGGGTACACTAAGGCGGACCTTCTGGCGGCGGGGCTGGTGGTATCCAATCAAAAGGGGCGGATCTATGACAAATTCCGGAACCGGCTTATGTTTCCCGTCATCGACGTAAAGGGGGACGTGGTGGCCTTCGGCGGCCGGGTCTTGGACAAGTCTGAGCCCAAGTATATGAACACCACGGAGACCATCGTTTACAGCAAGCGCCGGAACCTGTACGGCATCAATCTGGCAAAGAAGACCAAACGGCCCAATTTCATCCTCTGCGAGGGCAACATCGATGTCATCACCCTGCACCAGGCGGGGTTCGACAACGCGGTGGCGTCCATGGGGACCGCCCTGACCACGGAGCAGACCAAGATCCTCAGCCGGTACACCAAGGAGCTGGTGCTCTGCTTCGACAACGATAACGCGGGACAGCTGGCGACCCAGAAGAATATCGAGCTCCTGAAGGACAGCGAGTTCAACGTCCGGATCCTCCAGCTCCCCCGCCGGCTGGCGGACGGGGAGTATGTCAAGCAGGATGTGGACGATTTCATCAAATTCCAGGGGGCGGTGGCCTTCGAGGCCATCCTCAACGGCAGCGCCAACCAGATGGACTACCGCATGGAGGCGGTGGCCTCCAAGTACGACCTCAGCGACCCGGAGCAGAAGATCGCCTACGGCGGCGAGGTCAGCGCGCTGATTGCCTCCCTCTCCAACGCGGTGGAACGGGAGGTCTACGCCGGACGGGCCGCCGAGACGGCGGGCATCTCCCGCACGGCCATGCTCACCGAGGTCGAGCGGGCCAGACGGAAGAAGGGGAGCCAGGAGCGCCGGACGCTCCAACGGGAAAACTTAAACGCCGCCGCCCTGCGCCAGCCCAGGGACCGGACTATCCGGTATACCGACCTCCGGTCCGCCATGGCGGAGGAGGGGGTCGTCTGCCTGCTCCTGCTGGACGGCGCGCTGGCGGACAAATGCCGGGACCTGCCGGCGGAGGCGTTCAGCTCTCCGTTCCTGGGGAAGCTGTTCGCCCTGCTGACGGAAGCCTGGTCCGAGGGCCGGACAATGACGGCGGCGTCCCTGTCGGCCCACTGCACACCGGAGGAGATGAGCCACTTGTCCGCCATTCTGCAGAGGCCGGAGTCCCTGGCCAACGCGGAGCGGGCTCTGGAGGACTACATACAGGTGATACTGCGCTCCGCGGAGAAGCGGCAGGGCGAACGGCCTGGAGACCCCCTGTTGGCGGCTGTGGAGAAATATAAACAGAAAAAGGGTAATGGAGGAAAGCAGTCATGACAAAGAAGAAGGAAGAGCTTACAACGGGGGCGGAACACGCCGCCGAGAATAAGAAGACGGAGGGCGACAAGAAATACGCCCGTCTGGCGGACAAGGTGGTGTCTACCCTGCCCGCGGCGCCCATCCTGCTGGCCAACGAGAAGGTCATGGACCTGTTTGCCCGGGGCAAGAAGCGGGGCCGTCTGGATTCGGCGGAGATGATGGAGGTCCTGGACGAGATCGACCTGGACAGCGATCAGATGGAGAAGATCTATGACTCTCTGGAGGTGCTGTCCATCGAGATCGGCAGCGAGGAGGACATCCTCCCGGAGATCCCCGACGACATAGACCCGCCCCTGGATGAGATCGCGGACATCGAAGAGGAGGAGCTGGTCGATCCCAATACCCTGGTGGACAGCTTCGCCATCGACGACCCCGTGCGCATGTACCTCAAGGAGATCGGCAAGGTCCCCCTGCTCTCCCCCGAGGAGGAGATCGACCTGGCGCAGAAGATGAGCGACGGCAACCACGCCCAGGAGCGGCTGGACAGCGCCGGGGAGGACGGCCTCTCCGCCGAGGAGCTGGCCCAGCTGAAGGCCCAGCTCAAAGCGGGGGAGAAGGCCAAGCAGAAGCTGGCCGAAGCCAACCTGCGTCTGGTGGTGTCCATCGCCAAGCGGTACGTGGGCCGCGGGATGCTGTTCCTGGACCTCATCCAGGAGGGCAACCTGGGCCTTATCAAGGCGGTGGAGAAGTTCGACTATACCAAGGGCTACAAGTTCTCTACCTACGCCACCTGGTGGATCCGGCAGGCCATCACCCGGGCCATCGCGGACCAGGCCCGGACTATCCGCATCCCGGTGCATATGGTGGAGACCATCAACAAGGTCATCCGCGTCTCCCGCCAGCTCCTCCAGGAGCTGGGACACGACCCCTCCCCGGAGGAGATCGCCGACGAGATGGCCATGCCCGTGGACAAGGTCCGGGAGATCTTGAAGATCGCCCAGGAGCCCGTCAGCCTGGAGACCCCCATCGGTGAGGAGGAGGACAGCCATCTGGGCGACTTTATCCCCGACGAGGGAGCCAGCGAGCCCAGCGAGGCTGCCAGCTTCACCCTGCTGAAGGAGCAGCTGGTGGATGTTCTGGGCACCCTGACGCCCCGGGAGGAGAAGGTGCTGAAGCTCCGCTTCGGCATCGAGGACGGGCGCACCCGCACCCTGGAGGAAGTCGGCAAGGAGTTCAACGTGACCCGTGAACGCATCCGCCAGATCGAGGCCAAGGCCCTGCGGAAGCTCCGCCACCCCAGCCGCAGCAAGAAGCTGAAGGATTTCCTGAACTGATACTTTTTCTCGAGAGAAAAAGTATCAAAACAAAAATATCTTGATACGGAAAAAGGAGAAGCATCGGCGGATGCTTCTCCTTTTCCATGCGCTTCTTATGTACGCTTATTTCTCCTCCACGGAGAGGATGCCCATGGGGCAGGCCTTGGCGCAGATGCCGCAGGCGATGCACTTGCTGGGCTTCGCGCCCTCCGCCTTGGGCATGGCCATCACCTGCATGGGGCAGGCCTTGACGCACTCGCCGCAGCCCACGCACTTGCGCTTGTCGATCATATACACGCCCTTGGCGTTCTGGGTAATGGCTCCCTCCGGGCAGGTCCGGGCGCACTTGCCGCACATGATGCAGTTCTGCACCTTGGGCTCGCCGTCGGGCTTGGCAACGATGCGGATGCAGCTGAGATCAGGATCGAACTCCTTATAAAACGCCTCGGAGCAGGCCCGGACGCAGCTGAGACACGCCTTGCAGGGATCGGTTTTGCTGACAACCAGTTTCTTCATATGAGGAAGACCTCCTGTTATGGAATGATTACCCCTCTATCCTACCAGATGTATTGTTAAAATGCAAACTATATTTTCAGGGAAATCGGATTTTGTTCGTTCCCCTTCGACGGGATTCAGCGCTTCCCGGGCTTCCGGCCGCGCTGTCCGGCGGGCTTCTGCGGCTTGGAAGTTTGACGGGCGTCCCGTTTGGGAGGCCTGCCCGTCCCGCCCTTGGAGGCCGGACGGCCGTCGCGGGCGCGGCCGGTCCCCGCGTGACGGTCGGCGGCCTTCGGCTTTTCCGGCGGCCTGCCGCCGTGGAGGGGCCAGACGAGGCAGTCCTTTCCGTAGCCGATCAGATCCTCCCGGCCCGCCTTGTGGAGGGCCTCCACCACCAGACGGCGCATCTCCGGACGCTTCCACTGCAGCAGCGCCCGCTGGAGGGCTTTGTCGTGGGGGCTCTTCGCCACGTATACCGGCTCCATGGTCCGGGGATCGATCTCTGTGTACCACATGCAGGTGGACAGGGTCCCGGGGGTGGGGTAGAAGTCCTGGACCTGCTCCGGCTGACGGCCCGTCTTATTCAAAAACACCGCCAGCTCCACCGCGTCGCCGAGGGTACACCCGGGATGGGAGCTCATGAGATAGGGCACCAGGTACTGCTCCATGCCATAACGCTGGTTCAGCCGCTGGTACTTCTCCTTGAACCGCTCGTAGACCTCGAAATGGGGCTTGCCCATGTAATCCAGCACCTGCGCGGAGCAGTGCTCCGGAGCGACCTTCAGCTGCCCGGAGATGTGATAGCGCACCAGCTCGGACAGGAACTCGCTGTTCTTCTCGCACAGCAGGTAGTCGAACCGGATGCCGCTGCGGACGAACACCTTCTTCACTCCCGGCACCGCCCGGACCTTCCGCAGCAGGGCCAAATAGTCGGCGTGGCTGGGGTCCAGATTTTTGCAGGGGGTGGGCGCCAGGCAGGAGCGGTTCCTGCACATGCCGTGCTTTTTCTGCTGCTGGCAGGAGGGGTGCCGGAAGTTGGCAGACGGTCCGCCCACGTCGTGGACATAGCCCTTGAATTTGGGGTCCCGGGTGAACCCCTCCACCTCCCGGACCACGCTCTCGTGACTGCGGGAGGTGATCATCCGCCCTTGATGGAAGGCCAGGGAGCAGAAGTTGCATCCGCCGAAGCATCCCCGGTTGTGGGTGACGGAGAACCGGACCTCCTCAATGGCGGCTACGCCACCCTGGGCATCGTACATAGGATGGACCTCCCGGGCGTAGGGCAGCTCCGCCACCGCGTCCAGCTCCTCCCGGCGCAGGGGCATGGCGGGAGGATTGACCACCAGCGTCCGGTCCCCGTGGCGCTGCAGGATCGCCTTGCCCCGGATGGGATCGTGCTCCTCGTACTCGATTTTGGTGGCCAGCGCGTAGTCCCGCTTGTCGGATACTACCGCCTCGAAGGAGGGGACCGTGACGCTCTCGAACCGGCAGTCCGGGCTTTTGACGGCGTAGGCGGTGCCGGGGATATCGGTCAACGCGCCCACGGCCTCGCCTGCGGAAAGACGGCGGGCGATCTCCCGTGTGGCCCGCTCCCCCATGCCGTAGACCAGCAGGTCCGCCTGGGCGTCGAAAAGGATGGAGCGGCGCACCGCGTCGTCCCAGTAGTCGTAGTGGGCGAACCGCCGCAGGCTGGCCTCCAGTCCGCCGATGACCACCGGGATGTCCGGGAAGGCCTCCCGGGCCCGGTTGGCGTAGACGATGGTAGGCCGGTCGGGGCGGAGGCCCATTTTGTTTCCGGGGCTGTAGGCATCGGAGGAGCGGCGCTTTTTGGCGGCGGTGTAGTGGGCCACCATGGAGTCGATGTTGCCGCCGCCGATAAAGACGCCGAAGCGGGGTTTGCCCATAGCGCGGAAGGCGTCCGCGCTGTGCCAGTCCGGCTGGGCGAGGACGGCCACCCGGTAGCCCTCCGCCTCCAGCACACGGGCGATGATGGCGGTGCCGAAGGAGGGGTGGTCCACATAGGCGTCGGCGGTAACGACCAGGAAGTCGTAGTACCACCAGTCTCTTTGGTTCATTTCCTCCCTGGAGACAGGGAGGAAATCGGTGCGATCTGCCATAGAAGCCTCTTTTCTTTTCTTCTCTTCGCCGCGCTTCGCGCGGCGAGGGAGAGTTTTTTCTATTTGATAGCCCGTGGGCTGTCCGCCCCCGGACCCCGGACCTACTTTTGCCCCGCGGCAAAAGTAGGCAAAAACGCGCCAGAACCAATGGTTCT
>CAJTVO010000151.1 GCA_910579485.1 uncultured Oscillospiraceae bacterium
CGTGCTGGCCTGCTTGAAGGGCCTGAAAGAAAAGGGGTGCAACGGACCAGTGACCGCCGCGCTGGACAAGCTGGAAAAGCATCTGAACCAAGCGGCCCATGAAGAGGAAGAGTAGGTGCCGCCATGAAGATTGTGGTTGTCGCCGCCTGCGCCCTGGTGGTGGGTATCGCCCTGGGTATCGTGTTCAGCGCGGCGACCATCCGGCATCTGCGCCGCCGGGTGAAGGAGCTGCGGGAAATCATCAAGGAGGGCCTGCCGCCGGAGAGGCCGGAGACAATGAAGCGGTTTGTGTGGGCCTGCGTCATAAACGGCTTTGCCTGGGTGTGGTGCAGCTACATCCTGGCCGCGCTGGACAAGGTGCAAATCGCGGAAGAGCTGTCGAAGGTTGCTCTTGCTGAAATCATCGTGCCGGTGGCGGTCTACGCATTTAAGTCCGGCGTGGAAAATTTGAGCAAAAATAACCGCTGGCCGGACAAGGGAGACACGCCGGAAGCGGAGCCGGAGGACACGGACCCGCCAGGCATGGGATAACGGAAAAGGAGCGTTTACAAATGCTGACCGGAAAAACCAATGAGGAAAGAATCTGGAACTACCTGACGGCGGCGGGTATGACCGCCTGCGGCGCGGCGGGGCTGATGGGTAATCTCTACGCGGAAAGCGGGCTGATTCCTACCAACCTCCAGAACACCTACGAAAAGAAGCTGGGGTACACGGACGCCACCTACACGGCGGCAGTAGACAGCGGGGCCTATGCCAACTTTGCCAAGGACGGGGCCGGGTATGGGCTGGCTCAGTGGACCTATCACACCCGCAAGGCCGCGCTGCTGGCCTTTGCCAAGGCGGCGGGGAAGTCCGTGGGGGACCTGGAGACACAGCTTGCTTTTCTGGTACATGAACTGCGCGAGAGTTACAAGCTCGTGCATTATGTGCTGGTGACGGCAACCGATGTCAAGACCGCATCGAATGTGGTCCTGCTCCAGTTTGAGCGGCCCGCCAACCAGGGGGAGGCGGTAATGCAGAAGCGGGCGCAGTATGGGCAGGTCTACTATGACAGGTACGCGAAAGGAGACGCTATGACGGAACAGGAAATGCGGGCAAAGGTCGTGTCGATTGCGCAGAGCTACATCGGATGCAATGAGCGCGACGGGAGCCACAAGAAAATCATCGACCTCTACAACAGCCACAAGCCCCTCGCCAGAGGCTACGCCGTGAAATACACTGACGCATGGTGCAGCACATTTGCCAGCGCCGTTGCCATCCAGGCGGGGCTTACCGGCATCATTCCGACGGAATGCGGGTGCCAGAAGCATATCGAGCTTTTCAAAAAGCTGGGGAGCTGGCAGGAGAACGACGCCCATGTGCCGTCCCCCGGCGACTACATCTTTTACGACTGGCAGGACAGCGGCGTGGGAGACAACAAAGGCGCGGCGGACCATGTTGGCATTGTGGAAAAGGTTGCCAGAAACACCATCACGGTCATTGAGGGCAACTACTCCAACGCCGTGAAGCGGCGGACGCTGGCGGTCAATGGCCGGTATATCCGGGGTTACGGCGTGCCGAAGTACGGAGACGGCGCAACCGATATGGAAGCGGCAATCGACAAGCTGGCGAGGCTGGGGGTTATCAATTCCCCGGACTACTGGAAGCAGGCAGCGAAGAGCGGGGCGGTGAAGTACCTGGACGCGCTACTGGTCAAAGCGGCGGCGAAAATCGAAAAGGCCGGGACGCGCTCCAGCACGCCGGAGAACGGCATCGGCTCCCTGGTGAGCGCCGGGGTTATCGACACGCCGGAATACTGGGCGGAACACTACCGGGACTATCCCAGCCTGGGAGCGCTGCTGTGCGCCCTGGGCGGGGCAGTCAAATAATTTTGGGAGGAAACTATCATGCAGGAATTTTTGAAGGACATTCTTTTCGCCGTTATCACGGCGGCGGTCCCCGTGCTGACGGCCTACCTTGTCGTGCTTATCCGCAAGGTGGGCGAGAACGCGGCGGCAAACACCGAGAGCGTCAAGGCCAAGACCTACATCATGGAGGCGGCGGAGGCCATTGCCGCTGCTGTGGCCGCGACCAATCAGACCTATGTAGACGCACTGAAAGGTGCCGGGAAGTTTGACGCAGAGGCGCAGAAGCAGGCCGCGCAAAAGGCGCTGGCCGCTTGCCTCCGGTCTATCAGCCCGGCGGCGCAGCGGTTTATTGAATCCGCATACGGAGACATCCGGGAATATCTGACCACCCGGATTGAGGCGGAGGTACGGAAGCAGAAGGGCGAAGCCGCGCTGGCACTGTCCGTGCCGGTGTTCGGTGAGCTGGTCAGCACCGTGGAAACCACGGTGGAGGAAACGGAAGAGTAGACCAATTCGGTCAAGAAAATCCCCCGGCGGCGGGTCCTTTGCGGGCCTGCTGCCGGGGGATTTTTTGCGTTCTGCTTCAATCAATCGTTTCCAGGAAGTTGTCTTTTTTCGTGCTTGTCTTGTGGCAATGTGGACATTTGCAGGTAAGGTCCTTTGTGGGGACTGTTACGGAGTTTCCGCAATACGGACACACGCCGTTTTGCGCGTCCTTGAATTGCTCGACACCGGCAAGAATCATCATCGCGCTAATAACAAGACCTAAAACGCCAACGGGCAGCAGGACCACGCAAAGTAAAAGACTACCCAAAACCATCACCATTCCGCCAGTGCATAGGAATACGCCGGATGCTCGCGAGGGCTTCTTTTCGGTCAGCGGGGTGCGCTTGATTTGGTTTACGGCTGCTTCCCGTATAGCGTAGCCACAATGCGGACAGGACCGCGCCGCGTCGGAAATCTCTTTGCCACATTCGGGGCAGGAAATCAACGCCATATAAATCACATCCTTTGATTTATTTTAGGTTTTTATGGAGTATTACCATGATAGCCTCTATTTATGGCAATGTCAAGTAGACAACTGAATATTACCATACCAGATTCGGGAATGATTCTGATGAAATCCATTGAGTATTACCATGGAGCGGAGCGGAAAGTATGGTAATGTTTAATAAAATACGGAATATTGCCATGAAATGGAGGGGACGCGGTGAAGAAATTTCAATTCGAGGGAAAGGGCAACGTGTCCGGCGACCGTATCAGAGAGCTGAGGCTAAAGGCGAGACTGTCACAAGCGGCCCTTGCCGCGAAGATGCAGACCGAGGGCGTGATTGCGGAGCAGGATGTAATCAGCCGGATTGAAAGCGGGTCCCGCCTGGTGACGGACTATGAGATTCTGGTGCTGACCAGGATTTTCAACGTGTCCGCAGATTGGATTATCGGAACAGGGCGAGAAACACAACCAGGCTGAATAGAATAGGAAAAATTTTTGCCGTAGGCTTTTTAGCCTACGGCAATAGTTATTTTGGAACGTCCGCTCTATTGACTTTCTATGTTATTCTGCGTTAATATCCCCCCAAAAAGCAAGGGGGCACTCCACTATGAGCAGCGAAAAGGGACGCACATTCTCACATCTGCAATGGAAAGACCGGCTTAGAATTGAAAAAATGTTAAAGGAGAAGAAGAGCAAAGCGGAAATAGCGCGCACTCTCCGAGTAGACTATACAACAATAATGCGGGAAATCAAGAGGGGCCTGACTGTCCAGAGGGACACTAACCTTGTGGACAGGCTGGTGTACTGCGCGGAGACAGCGGAGCGGAAGTATCAGGAGAATTTGCGGGCAAAGGGGCCGGACATCAAACTGGGGAACGACCACGAGCTGGCGAACTACATCGAGGGGAAAATCGCGGATGATGGATACTCCCCGGAAGCGGCCCTGCACAAAATCAAGGAGGACGGCTTGACCTTCTCCGTGACCCTATCTAAGTGGACCGTGTATAAGTACATCAACGACGGGGTATTTCTGCGAGTGACCAACAAGAGCCTGCCGATGGGCGGGAAGAAAAAGACAGAGTACAAGAAGGTACAGGCGGCAAGGGCACCAAAGGGCGAGAGCATCGAGGACAGGCCGGAGGAAGTGGGGACACGGGAAGAGCCGTTTCACTGGGAAATGGATTCCGTGCTGTCTGCCAAGGAGGGCGGGAGCAAGAAGCGGTTCCTGACCATGACGGAAAGAACGTCGCGGGCGGACCTTATGTTTCTTATGCCGGACGGGACAATGGCAAGCGTGGTGGCAGTCCTGGATACGCTGGAAAAGAAGCTGGGAAGTTTCAACTTCCGGCGGATATTCCAGACTATCACCGTGGACAACGGAAGCGAGTTTCAGGACTGGGAGGGAATGACGCGGGCCGTGGACGGCGAAGGGGACCGGACACATATCTACTACTGCCACCCTTATAGTGCCTACGAACGAGGGAGCAACGAGAACGGAAACCGCATGATTCGGCGGAAGGTCCCGAAGGGGACGGACTTCACCGGGATAACGGAGGACGACACGCTGCGGGTCCAGAGGTGGGTAAACGAATACCCGCGCGGCATCCTTGGGGGAAGGTGTGCCGGGCGGGTGCTGATGGAGCTTGCCCAGGAGGCGGGAGTTGAGGGGGTGGAACTGCTATTGTAAATAATGCACAAAAAATAATTTTATATTTTTCTGCATTTAACCCTTGACATTTTCCTCGGATCAGTTTCAAAAATTTATGTATACTTTTGGGAAAAGCTGTGTTATACTATATCAAATGGTTCCTCGCGCGGGTCCCGCGCGGAGCGCCTCCCTTGTTTTTTCCAGGCCGCTGCGGGCGGTCCTGCGTTAAAAATATTTCGTACCCGCGTTCCCGGCCAGCCGCTCCATGACGGCTGCCGCGGAAGGACGGTACGCGAAAAGCGATCCCATACAAAACGGGCAGCGGCCCCCGGGCGACCCACGATGTGAGGTGCGGTCAGAAAAACGGGGGCTCTTCCCGTCTGTTCGTGTTGCGCTTTTCTCCCATTCACTTACATCAAACGAACAAAAAGGAGACATTTATTTTGGCTGAAAAAATGAAGATCATTCCCCTTGGCGGCCTCAACGAGGTTGGTAAGAACATGACCGTTTACGAACACGGCGGCGAGATCATCGTGGTAGACTGCGGCATGGGGTTCCCCGACGGGGACATGTACGGCATCGACCTGGTGATCCCCGACGTGACCTACCTGGTGAAGAACCGGAACCGCATCCGGGGCCTTTTCATCACCCACGGGCACGAGGACCACATCGGCGCCATCCCCTATATCCTCAAACAGGTGAACATGCCTGTGTACTGCACCCGGCTCACCGCCGGGCTCATCAAGCTGAAGCTGGAGGAGCACGGGCTGACCAAGCAGACCAAGCTCATCACCGTGGAGGCCGGCGAGATGATCCGGGTGGGCAAGTTCTACGTGGAGTTCATCCACGTCAACCACTCCATCGCCGACTCGGTGGCCTTCGCCATCCACACCAGCATGGGCGTGCTCATCCACACCGGGGACTTCAAGATCGACTCCACCCCCATCGACGGGGACGTCATCGACCTGGGGCGCTTCGGGGAGCTGGGCAAGGAGGGCGTACTGGCCCTGCTGGCCGACTCTACCAACGTGGAGCGTCCGGGGTACACCATGAGCGAGTCCATCGTGGGCCGGACCTTCGACCGGCTCTTTACCGGGTGCAAGCAGCGGATCATCGTCACCACCTTCGCCTCCAACGTCCACCGCATCCAGCAGGTCATCGACGCGGCGGCCGCCTGCGGGCGGAAGGTGGCCGTGTCTGGGCGGAGCATGGAGAACATCATGAAGGTGGCCACGGAGCTGGGGTACATGAAGCTCCCCAAGAACACCGTGGTAGATCTGAATAAGATCAAATCCCTGCCTCTGGAGCAGCAGGTCCTGGTGACCACCGGCAGCCAGGGGGAGGAAATGAGCGCGTTGTACCGCATGGCCTTCTCCCAGCACCGGCAGATCGACGTAGGGCCCGGGGACCGGGTCATCATCTCCGCCTCGGCCATCCCGGGCAACGAGAAGACCATCGGACGGGTCATCAACGAGCTGTTCCGGAAGGGCGTGGACGTCATCTATGACCGGTCCGATCCCCTCCACGTGTCCGGCCACGCCTGTCAGGAGGAGCTGAAGATCATCCACGCCCTGGTGCGGCCCAAGTTCTTCATTCCCCTCCACGGGGAGCAGAAGATGCTCCGGCGGCACATGAACCTGGCCATGGAGATGGGCATGAACCGGAAGAACATCGTCCTGGCGGACATCGGCAGCGTCATCGAGCTGACCACCAAGACCATCAAGATCGCGGAGACCCCCGCTCCCTCCGGGTCGGTGCTGGTGGACGGCAGCGGGGTAGGCGACGTGGGCGCCGTCGTCCTGCGGGACCGGAAGATATTGGCCGAGGACGGCATGGTGGTCGTTATTTTGAATCTCCAGCACGGGCAGCTCCTCAGCGAGCCGGAGATCATCACCAGGGGATTTATTTATGTCAAGGAGTCCGAGGAGCTGATGCGGGCGCTGAAGGAGGTGGCGTCCTCCGCCGCCTTTGCCGCCCTTGGGAAGGGCGGCCGGGATACCGGCGAGCTGCGGGGGGCGGTGAAGTCCGCCGTCAGCGGGTATCTTTTCAAGCACACGAGACGGAGTCCAATGGTCATTCCGGTAGTCAACCGGCTGTAGTTCTCTGCCGCCGCTGCGCGGCGGCCCTGGCTCTAATCTTTCGTTTAGATTCGCGCCTCGCCCGTGGGCCCGCCTGCGGCGGGCTTAGCGCTAAAAGCGCCGCTTGCGGCGCTT
>CAJTVO010000152.1 GCA_910579485.1 uncultured Oscillospiraceae bacterium
TTTGATTCCCTCGGTTTGAAGAAACTGCCGTCCATGCAATCGCTGAAACAGGAGTATGCCACGTTGCAGGCCGAGAACAAAAAGCGGTATCCAGAGTACAAGCAGGCCAAGGCAAAAATGATAGAACTGCTCACCGCCAAAAACAACGTGGAGCGGATTTTAGGCGTGACGGAAAAAGAGAAAAATCGTGGCCGCCAGCAGGAGGCGCGTTGAAGATTTTTCTCTCCCTGCGGGTAACAGCAGACGCCGGAGGCGGCTTAAAAAACCGGGCGCACTTGCGCCCGGTTTTACAGGGGTTTGGGGGCGGTCAGCCACCAACAAGCACGCGCCGGGTATATACCGGCGCATTGCTTGCCGCTACTAAAAAGTCTTAATTTTATCAACCCAAGCGTTGTTTGAAATCCGCATATCCAAAGGTTCGCAGACGTTGCAGTTTTCCGCTGTCATGTAAGACAAATATGTCTGGCAGTGGCATACCATTGAACGTATTGTTCTTACAGGTGGTATAGATCGCCATATCGCCAAACAGGAGAAGATCGCCCTCCCGCAACGGCGCGGCGAAACTGTAATCTCCGATAATGTCCCCGGCAAGACAGGTAGGCCCGCCCAGGCGGAAGGCGTGCGGCAGCGCCTCCGGTTTTCCCGCGCCATACAGCGGCGGACGGTAAGGCATCTCCAAAACATCCGGCATATGGCAGGCTGCGCTGGCGTCTAATATGGCAATCTGTATTTCGCCGTTTTGCAGCACGTCCAGCACTCTGGCCGCAAGATAGCCCGCATTCAACGCGCAGGCTTCCCCCGGTTCCAAATAGACTTGAACATCCCATTTTTCCTGTGCCGCATTGACGCACCGTTCCAACCGGGGAATATCATATCCCGGACGGGTGATATGATGCCCGCCGCCGAAGTTGAGCCATTTCATCTTGGGAAGCACATCGCCGAACCGCTCCTCTACAGCTCTCAGCGTGACATCCAATGCGTCAGCATCTTGCTCACAAAGGGTATGGAAATGTAAGCCGTCCAAAAGGGCCAGCAGCTGCGGTGTAATCCCTGCGTCCCATTGAGTGCGGGTAGTTCCCAAGCGGCTGCCGGGAGCGCAGGGATCATAGATGGCATGTCCTTCCTGAGTAGAACACTCCGGATTGATGCGCAGACCGATGCTTTTTCCGGCATCTCTGGCGAGGGGACCGAACCGCTCCAGCTGACGCGGGGAGTTGAACACGATATGATCCGCATATTCCAGTAGTTCCTCAAATTCATCCGCCCGATATGCTCCGCAGAAAACATGGACTTCTTTTCCCGGCATTTCCTCCCGGCCTAACCGGGCCTCATACAGCCCGCTGGCCTCTGTCCCAGCCAGATAGGGAGCCAGAACAGGATACAGGCTGTAATTAGAAAACGCTTTCTGCGCCAGCAAAATTTTACAGCCGGTGCGCTCCGCTACTCCCGCCAAAATTTCACCGTTCCGGAGGAGCATGGCATCATCCAGGATGTAGCATGGTGTGGGCAGTTCGCCAAACAGTTCTTGCGGGGACAAACCGCCCAGGCCCGTGAAGGCTGGGCGGCTTTCTTTCATACCGCAATTTTCCATCAATCCACCAGGACCGGCGTCCGGCTCTCGCTCCTGGGCAGACCGTACTTATCCAGCGCAGTCAGGAAGGGATCAGGATCGAACTCCTCCACCGTGTAGACTCCCGGCTTGCTCCATTTCCCGGTCAGCAGCATCAGCGCACCGCACATGGCGGGTACGCCGGTGGTATAGCTGATGGCCTGACTGCCCACCTCCCGGAAGCACTCCTGGTGGTCGCAGACATTGTAGATGTAATAGGTCTTGTCTTGACCGTCTTTCTTGCCGGTAAAGATGCAGCCGATGTTGGTTTTTCCCTTTGTCCGGGGACCCAAGCTGGCCGGATCGGGCAGCAGAGCTTTCAGAAACTTGATCGGTACGATCTGCTGTCCCTCAAATTCCACCGGGCTGGTGGACAGCATCCCCACATTCTCCAGGCAGCGCATATGATCCAGGTAGCTCTGTCCAAAGGTCATAAAGAAGCGGATGCGCTGTACCTCCGGAATATTCAGAGCCAGACTCTCAATCTCCTCGTGGTGGAGCAGGTACATATCCTTGCGGCCCACCTGGTCGAAGTCGTATTCCCGCTTGATGCTCATAGGGGGGATTTCCACCCAGTGTCCGTCCTCCCAATAGCTTCCGGGAGCGGAAACCTCCCGCAGATTGACCTCCGGGTTGAAGTTGGTGGCGAAGGCGTAGCCGTGGTCGCCGCCGTTGCAGTCCAGAATGTCTATGGTGTCAATGGCATCGAACTCATGCTTCTTGGCATAGGCGCAGTAGGCTTGGGTCACGCCGGGATCGAAGCCGCAGCCCAGCAACGCCGTCAGACCCGCTTCCTCGAATTTCTTCCGGTAGGCCCACTGCCAACTGTAGTCGAAGTAGGCGGAGAAGCCTGCCTCCTTGCACCGCTTTTCATAAATGGCCCGCCATTCCGGATCATCTGTGTCCTCCGGCTCGTAGTTTGCGGTGTCCATGTAGTTGACCCCGCAGGCCAGACAGGCATCCATAATGGTCAGGTCCTGATAGGGCAGGGCGATGTTCATCACCAGATCGGGTTTGTATGCGCGGATGAGGTCAATGACCTGCCGCACATCATCCGCATCCACCTGGGCGGTGGTGATTTTGGTAGCGGTCTTTGGCGCCAGCTCTGCGGCCAACTTGTCGCACTTGGATTTCGTGCGGCTGGCAATGCACAGTTCGCTAAACACCTCGCTGACCTGACAGCATTTGTGGATAGCAACGGACGCGACACCGCCGCAGCCAATAACAAGAACTTTGCTCATGTTGGGTAATCTCCTTTATCAAAATTGGTTTTTATATAAAGCGAGGATCAATTCCCGCAGTACCTTACAAGCAGTGGCGGTAGATACGCCGCTGGTGTCCAGCATAGGGGCCAGTTCGTTGACATCAGCTCCCACCACATGGGCGGTGCAAACCGTCTGGATGGCCGCCAGCAGCTGAAGAAAACGAACGCCGCCCGCCTCCGGCGTACCCGTTCCGGGAAAGGTGGAGGGGTCCAGACAATCCAGATCAACGGTGAGATAGACGGGCGTTTCCCGCTCTCGCAGGGCAGAAACGGTTTCTTCCAGTCCGTCAAAGGAAAAGAGATGCAGATCTGTGTGTTCTTTGGCAAATTGGAACTCATCCCGTTCTCCGCTGCGGATGCAAAACTGGTGGATACATCCATCTCCCAGCAGTTCATGACAGCGCCGCAGGACGCAGGCATGGGACAGCTTTGCCCCCAGATAGTCATCCCGCAGATCGGCGTGGGCATCGAAATGGACGATGTGGAGGTCCGGATACTGCTTCACCATCGTCCGCACCGCCCCCAGTGTGACCAGATGCTCGCCACCCAGCAGCAGAGGAAATTTCCCGTCCCGCAATATACCGGCGGCACGGTTTTCAATATCCGCCAGTGCCGTCTCCGCGCTGCCGAAGCACAGTTCTATGTCTCCGCTGTCGAATACAGCACAGTCCGTTAAATCGGCATTCTGGTAGGGACTGTAGGTTTCCAGCCCGAAGCTCTCGTGCCGCATAGCGGCGGGACCAAACCGTGCGCCGGGCCGGAAACTGGTAGTAGAGTCGAAGGGCGCACCATAGAGGACGATTCGCGCCCGGTCATATTTGCAGTCACAGCCGACAAAATTCTCGATATTTGGTTTCAGCATGGTCTATTCCTCCACCTCCCGCAGCATCTCCTCCAAAAATGCGGGCAGGCAGAACGCGCCAATATGGAGCTTGGGGGTGTAGTAGCGCGTGTGCAGGTTCAGCTTCCGCCACGCCTCCGTGTCCAAATCGTTGGTTGGGTGGTATTTCTTGCTGGCAAACCCGAACAGCCAGTAGCCCGCCGCATAAGTGGGGATGTGGGCCTGGTACACCCGGCTGATTGGAAAGGTGTTGACAATGCGCTTGTGACTGCGCTGCATGGCCTCGGCATCTTCGGCGTAGAAGGGGCTGCCCTGCTGGTTGACCATGATCCCATCATCGCGCAGCGCATTGTGGCAGCTTCCGTAAAACTCCCGGGTGAACAGCCCCTCGGAGGGGCCGAAGGGATCGGTGGAGTCTACGATGATGAGGTCGTAGGCCGTCTCCCGCCGCCGGATAAATTTCAGCGCATTCTCAAAGTGGATATGTACCCGCCGGTCGTCCATCCGGCAGGCGTTGCTGGGCAGATAGGTCCGGCAGGCCTCCACCACCTGGGGGTCCATCTCCACCAAGTCGATGCACTCTACCCGGTCATACCGGGTCAGCTCCCGCACCACGCCGCCGTCCCCCGCGCCGATGACCAATATGTCCTTGATGCCGGGATGCACTGCCATGGGCACATGGGTGATCATCTCATCGTAGATGAATTCGTCCCGCTCCGTCAGCATCACGTTGCCGTCCAGGGTCAGCACCCGGCCAAACTCCGGCGTCTCGAAAATGTCGATGCGTTGATAGTCACTCTGTTTGGAGTAAAGATGCCGGTCGACCCGGATGCTGTGCTTCACATCCGGCGTATGGAATTCGCTGAACCACATTTCCATAAGCTGCTCCTTTCATCATACCAGAACATTCAGATACTCCAAATCCGGGTCCTCCGGCCCGGTCATGCTGCATCCCTTGTCCTTTGCGTAGCGGATATGCTCCAATATTTCCGCAGTGACCCGTTCTCCGGGAGCCAGCAGAGGTATTCCCGGCGGGTAGCACATGACAAACTCGCTGCACACCCTGCCCTTTGCCTCCGCCAGAGGGAGGCTGACCTTCTCCGCATAGAACGCCTCCTGGGGGCTGGACACTACCTCCGGCTCCACATATTCCTGGCTCAGAAGGCCCGTCCGGTCCTTCTGATAGCGCCGGCGTATCTCAGCCAGGGCGCTGACCAGCCGCTCCACCTCCTGGGGCCTGTCCCCTATCGAGAGATAGGCCAAAATGTTGCCGATGTCGCCAAACTCGATTTGAATGTCATACTCATCACGCAGGATGTCATACACCTCAATGCCCGCCAGTCCAATGTCCAACGTGTGGACGCTGAGTTTGGTGGTATCAAAGTCGAATATGGAGTCTCCGTTCATCAGCTCTCGGCCAAAGGCATAGTAGCCGCCCACGATGTTAATCTCCTGCCGGGCGTACTCGGCCATGTCCGCCACCTGGTGAAACACCTTCCGGCCGCGCAGGGCCAGGTTGCGGCGGCTGATGTCCAGGCTGGACATCAGGAGGTAGCTGCCCGAAGTGGTCTGAGTCAGATTGATGATTTGACGGACATACCCCGCATGAACGTCGGGTCCCACCAGCAGCAGGCTGGACTGGGTCAGACTGCCGCCGCTCTTGTGCATGGATACCGAGGCCATATCCGCTCCTGCCGCCATAGCGGACATCGGAAGCCCGCCGCCAAAATAGAAATGCGTCCCATGGGCCTCGTCGGCCAAACAGCGCATCCCGGCTTCATGGGCCATTCGGACAATGGCCCGCAGGTCGCTGCAAACACCGTAATAGGTCGGATTGTTTACCAGCACAGCCACGGCGTTGGGATGTTCGGCAATGGCTTTGGCAATCTGATTCCGCCGCATTCCCAGGGAGATGCCCAGGCGCTGATCCACCTCCGGATTGACATACACCGGAACCGCGCCGCACAGAACCAGTGCGTTGATGACGCTTTTATGGACGTTGCGAGGCAGGATGATTTCATCCCCACGCTTGCAGGTGGCCAGTACCATACTCTGTACGGAGCTGGTGGTTCCGCCCACCATGAGAAAAGCTTGGGCCGCGCCAAAGGCGTCCGCCGCCAGTTCTTCCGCCTCCCGGATCACCGATACCGGGTGGCAGAGATTGTCCAGGGGCTTCATGCTGTTTACATCCACCCCCACGCACTGCTGACCCAGGAAAGCGGTTAGCTCGGGATTTCCCCGCCCTCGCTTGTGTCCCGGCACGTCGAATGGAACCACCCGCATTTGCCGGAACGCTTCCAACGCCTCATAAATGGGCGCACGGCTTTGATTTGGATGCGCTTGAGGATTGTTCAATTTCTTTCCCACTCCTTCTTCCTGAATGTTGGCAAAAACAAAACCGCAAGCTGCACGTTTTGCACAGCTTGCGGTAATCATCTGATAAACTTCGAGCCTTCCGTTTTCTACCCAATATCCGCAACCGGGAAACAATACAAAGAATGAGGGAAAACGGGGAAAGAAGGAGTTCAGATAAGACGGAGAGATCAGAGTCTATATAGCAATACTACTTTTACTACTCTTATTGACCGTTTCACAAGTCTGCGCACAAGGCACATTTCGGTTATGAAGTAACCAACTTATAAAATTTGAGCTTTTAACTCAATCAATAAGGCAACACAAGGCTGCCAATCGGCAGTGGACCCGGCTGTCCGTATGGCCTTAACTCCAAAAGGAGTGGTCCGAGTAATTGCTGTGAAAAGACTCTGGAAAGACCTCTTCAACTGTTTTTATCCTAACATACGGAAAACTACTTGTCAAGATACAGAGCAAACTCTATTGCAAAAATGTAACGATGGACAAAATCTCACATTCCCCCTTGACAATATCTTTAGAAATATCCATTTAACGAACAACTTCTTATCTACGCCCAGCGCCCGGAGGCCACCGCCTGTGCAGACTATGACCTCTGGAACAAGCAGATGCGCCGG
>CAJTVO010000153.1:0-3615 GCA_910579485.1 uncultured Oscillospiraceae bacterium
GCCCTACCGGGGCGGACGGGCGGTAGAGGAGCTGGTGAGCACCGCCAGCCTGCCCAAAACCATCCTGGCCCTGGCCGGTGTGGACGTGGGTGCCGCCATGATCGGAGAAAACCTTCTTGACGTCGTGGAGAAAAAGGCGGATAATAGACCCAATGAGATTTTCGCGCAGATCTCCGAGAGCCGGGTGGGCCGGTGCATCCGCACGGCGCGCTATACCTACTCCGTCTATGCCCCCGGCGTGAACGGCGGCGAGGCGGCGGCTTCGGACCGCTATGCGGACGACTTCCTCTATGACATGGAACAGGACCCCCACCAGCTGAACAACGTGGTGACCGATCCCGCCTACGCCCAGGTGAAGGCGGAACTGCGAGCGCGTCTGCTGGACTGGATCTGGCAGGCAGAGGGGGCGCGTCCCGTCATTACGGACTGAGCAGGCCCGCGCGATCCCCGGGAGGACGTCATGAAGGAACTGGACCGAAAGTCGGAGCTGGTCTACCGCTGGGTGCGGGCCTACATTGAGGAAAACAAGTTTTCCAGCAACACGAAAATTCCGTCGGAGACCGTCCTGACCCGAAAGCTCTCCGTCAGCCGGGAAACCGTGCGCCGGGCCCTGAGCCGGCTGGCGGAGGAGGGCCTCCTTCTCCGGGTCAAGGGAAGCGGGACCTACATCAATAAGGAGGAGGCCCTGTCCTGGGAACCGGGGGGCAGCGAGGGAAGGACCAAGATCGGGCTGATCCTCCAGGGCCAGGACGGGAACGCCAACTCCAGCCTGATGGAGGGCATCCGAAGCATCCTGCCCCCAGACCGGGTGGATCTGCGCATTTTTCTCACCGACAACAAGTTTGCCAACGAACGCCGCTGCCTCCAGGCGGTGGTCAACCAGGGCTTTCAAGGGTTCATCGTGGACGGCGTGAAGGCCAGCCTGCTGAACCCCAACCTGGACTACTATCAGAAAATCTATCAAAAGCGGATCCCCGTCATTTTCTACAACAACTACTATAAGAACCTGAAATGCCCCCGGGTGGTGGTCAACGACCTGCGCTGCGCCGAGGAACTGATCGGCCTGCTGATCCGGCAGGGACACCGGCATATTGCCGGGATCTTCCTCTCCGACAACTACCAGAGCATCGAGAAGTTTCAAGGGATGGCGGCCACCCTCCAGAAAAACGGGGTGGAATATCAGGACGATTACGTCAAGTGGTGCGCCTCCAGCGAGGCATACGACGCCCGTTCCATCGGCCGTTTTCTGAAGCGCCTGCCCCGCTATACGGCGGTGGTCTGCTGCAACTACATGATCTTCCAGCTGACCCGGCAGGTGCTGGAGCAGCTGGGGAAACGGGTGCCGGAGGACTGCTCCCTGGTGTGCTTCGACTATTCCAGCAGCGACTGGGAGGCGGAGGGGGTCACCTGCTCCGTCCATCAGGGCTACCGCATCGGGCAGGAGGTTGCCGCCCGGCTGATGCGTATGATCCGGAACCGGGACTGCGACGACAAGGGTTACACGCATGTCTTGCCGCCGGAGATCTATCTGGGCAGGACGGTCGGGCCCGCAAGAGACGCACGGTAAGCGGCGTGCCGCTTTGGAAAGAAAGGAAGAGTTGCCATGCCGCCCCTGAGCATTTTGCTGAAGCCCGCTTCCAGCGGATGCAACCTGC
Source organism: uncultured Oscillospiraceae bacterium (assembly GCA_910579485.1). GTDB lineage: Bacteria > Bacillota > Clostridia > Oscillospirales > Oscillospiraceae > Pelethomonas. Next base: position 1,656 of record CAJTVO010000153.1, read on the forward strand.
GCTGCGCCTATTGCTTTTATGCCGACGAGGCAAAGGTCCGCACGGTTCCCAATTACGGCCGGATGCCGGAAGCGGTGAGCCGCGCCCTGATCGAGAAGGCGGTGAAGGCGGCCGAGGGCTCGGTCACGTTCCTGTTCCAGGGGGGCGAGCCCACTCTGGCGGGGCTGGATTTCTTCCGAGACTTCGTCTCCCGCGTAAAAAAGGCCGCCCCCCCAAAATTGGCGGTCCACTATGCCATCCAGACCAACGGAATACTGCTGGACCAGGAGTGGTGCCAGTTTTTCAAGGAAAACCACTTCCTGGCCGGCCTGTCCCTGGACGGCAGCCGGGAGTGCCATGACCGCTTCCGCCTGGACGGGAAGGGAAAGGGTACCTATGACCGGGTGCGGCAGGCGGCCCGTCAGCTGGAGCGCGCCGGTGTGGAGTACAACGTCCTGACGGTGGTGACCGGCTATCTGGCCCGGCATGTCCAGAGCGCCTTTTCCAGCCTGTGCAGGCAGGGCTTCCGGTTTCAGCAGTACATTCCCTGTCTGGACCCCCTGGAAGAGGCGCGGGGCGGTCAGGAATACTCTCTGTCTCCGGCCCGGTATGAGGCGTTTTTGAAAACGCTGTTCGACCTGTGGTACCGGGAGCTGGAGCAGGGGCGCTACTGGTCCATCCGTTATTTTGACAATCTGCTGTGGATGCTGGAGGGACATGCTCCGGAGCAGTGCTCCATGCGGGGATGCTGCGGCCTGCAGTATCTGGTGGAGGCGGACGGTAGCGTGTATCCCTGCGATTTCTACGGGCTGGACGAGTACCGCCTTGGGAATATCCGGGACGACGCCTGGGCGGATCTGGACCGGGCCAGGGAATCCCTGGGCTTTGTGGAAGCCTCCCGGCGCGTACCGGAAAAATGCGGACAATGCCAGTGGTATCCCCTGTGCCGGAACGGATGCCGGAGAGACCGGGTCCTCGAGGGAGGCGAATTGGGTCGCAGCTATTATTGCGAGGCCTACGCCGGATTTTTCGCATACGCCCTTCCCCGGCTGGGCCAGGCGCGGGCCCTGCTGCGCCGTATCCATGCCCTGTGAGCATCTGAGATAGAGCCCGGTCATAGCAACCCTGGAGACCTATATTGAGCCGTGAGGAGGCGACTGTCATGCTGATCTTTTTTCTTGTGGCCCTGACGGCCAGCATCGCGGGAGCGATCTGCGGCATCGGCGGCGGGGTGATCATCAAGCCGGTGCTGGATCTGCTCCATTTGGAGACGGTAGCCGCCATCAGCTTTCTGTCCGGCTGCACGGTGCTGTCCATGAGCTGCTATTCGGTGGGGAAGTCCCTCCTGGCGAAAGAGAGCAGCGTCTCCCTGAAGACGGGGACGCCTCTGGCCATTGGCGCGGCGGCGGGCGGCCTGGTCGGGAACCAGCTGTTTGCCGCCGTGCGGGAGCTGTCCGGCGAGCCGGACACGGTGGGGGCGGTCCAGGCCGCCTGTCTGGCGGTGGTGACCGCGGGAACGCTGCTGTATACGGTCAACAAGGCCCGTATTCCCACCCGGCGCGTTCAAAATTTTGCCGTCTGCGTTGTCATAGGGCTGGCGTTGGGGGCGATGTCCAGCTTTTTGGGCATCGGTGGTGGGCCCATCAATCTGGTGGTGCTGTACTACTTTTTCAGCATGGACACCAAGACCGCCGCCGCCAACAGTCTGTATATCATCCTGTTCAGCCAGATATGCAATTTGCTTACCACGCTTTTCAACGGCGCGGTCCCGCCGTTCCGCTGGCCTGTGCTGGTGTTGATGGCAGCAGGTGGTATCGGCGGCGGGATCATCGGCCGGAAGCTGAACCGCCGGATGGGGAATCAAGCGGTGGAGCGGCTGTTCATCGGGCTGATGGCAGTCATCATCTGCATCAGTTTGTTTAATACGTGGAGGTATGCGGGGTGGTAGATAAGAGTAGTTTCCCCCTGCCATTTGACCCCC
>CAJTVO010000153.1:3634-6620 GCA_910579485.1 uncultured Oscillospiraceae bacterium
GGCGGGGGTCACTTCTTGAATTTTCTTTTGCGGCAGCTTGAGGGAATATCGCGCGAAGCTCCTGGGTAGACGGAAACCAGACTTAACCCTTTTGCCTTCCTCCGCTATCCACTTCCAGCGCTTCATACACCAAATCTCTCAATGTCGGATGGATCTCGCTGTAGGACCGCATCATACCAAGCACTTCCTGGGCGTAGAAAATGCTGACGTGGTTTATGGGATCGATCAGCGCGTACGCCCCGGCCGCGCCGTCCCATCCAAACTCTCCTACCGGACTTTTGGACTTCGAACCATCTGTAAGCGTCCGCACCCCGAGGCCGTAGCCATATCCCACTTTTCCGCTCCGCGAGAAATCGGCCTGGGCGGCCTCGTTCAATTGGGGCGTGCGCATCTGGTCGATGCTCTCTCCGCTCAGCAGACGGTAACCATTGTGCGCGGTCCCGCCGCAGGCGAGGGCGTCCAACAGCAGGATATAGTCGTCCACGGTACACGCGAGTCCCGCGCCGCCGCTGTCATACTTGCTGGTGATCCGATAGCGGTTGCCCACATCCATCCTGCGGATATCATTGGAACCAAGCACGCCGCCGTATTGCGCGCTCAGACGATCCTGTTCCGATTCCGGAACGTGCATATACATATCATGCAGGCCGAGCGGCCCGAAAATATGGTCCTGCAGATAGTCCGCATACCGCTGGCCGCTCACGCTCTCAATGACGGCGGCGATCACGTCATGTCCCAGGCTATAAGCGTAGCGCGTGCCGGGATCGAACAGCAGCGGCATCCGCGCGATCGCGTTGACGATCTCCACCGTGCCCGCCTGTCCCTGGCTTTCGGCTACCGCGGTCCGGACCGCCTCGGACTCAAGATCGTAGGACAGACCCGAGGTCATCGCCATTAACTCCCGGATGGTGATCTTTGTTGGCGCGGGGTGGGTCCGGTCCTGGAGCGCCGGCCACTTCATAGGGAATTTGAATGGGACGAACTCCTCTGAAACATTCATATGGGAGAACGCCGGGAGGTAGGTATCCACATGCTCGTCCAGACGGATCATCTCTTTTTCCACCAGCTGCATGGCGGCTGTCATGGTGACGATCTTGGTGCAGGAGTACACGTCGTACAGGTCCCGGCTGGAGATCGGGACCCTGTGGTCATAGTCCCGATGGCCGTACATCTCCCGAAACAGGACCTGATGGTCCCGCATGACCTTGCAGTCCACAGCGTGAAGGCCGTATGTATCTCCCAGAGAGCTCAAATAGGCGCTGACCTTATCAAAGTTCACAGGCATCCCCTCCGCGCTCCGGCGTATATTCCAGGGACCGGTCCGGCAGCCGGCGGAACTGCTTGATATAGTTCCATCCCAGCCGGGCCTCATAGGGTACGCTGTCATGGCCCTTTCCAATACACAACGTATAGTTATATAGATTCAATTCCTCCGGGTCATTGGAGTAAAAGCGGTTGGTCATGTACGTGTTGGCAGGGTGACGGCTGCTGGGCTGATAGAATTCCACATGGTCACCCACGATGCCGACACCACCTGCCGCCTGCGTGTTGGTATAGGGCGTCAGCTTGATGGTTATGTTGTTGTAGCCCTTCCAGAAATCATACTGGTTCTGCTGTCCGCAGCCGCGAACGACGGGAAATTCCAGGTCCCTGCTGCCGTACATATACCAGACGGGCATCCGGTAATCATACTCCAGCTTTTTCGCGCCGGCAATGGCGAACGCGCGGGTATGTGTGTAGGTATAGGAGGCGGAATTGTTGGCAAAAACGGCGGCCACCCGGTCCGGATGCGTCATGGCAAACACCTGTGACATGCTGGAGCCGTTGGAAAAGCCCCCCATATAGACCCTGGTGGTATCGATCGGATAGTGTTCCACCATGTAGTCCAGCAGTTTTTCCAGGAAGCCGCAGTCATCATTCAGCCGTGGATCCATGTCCTGATTCCAGAAGACGTCGTCCGTTGCGGCGGGGTGGACCAGGATAAACCCTTCCTCTTCCGCCAGATCATGGAGCTTGATCGAGTTGGCGATATTGGCGGGACTGTCCGCGCCGCCATGGAGGAACATCAGCAGGGGCACCTGTATGCCGGGGGCTTTCCGGACCGCTTCCGGGATGTACTCGAACCAGGTATGTTCGCGGCCATCGCCCAGTATGTTTTCATGTTCGTGTATGATAAACCGGTAATCATCCCGCATCGTGCGGGGGAAAAGCTGCCCGTAGAAGCTGGAATTCATCCGGCATACCCTGGAAAACAGGTGGTTCCATCCGTAAAGGATCACGTCCGCATCCAGCTCCACTCCCGGGCGGTCCTCCGCGTAAACAAACTGCGCGTCATTCCTGGAAGAGAAATGACGGCCGTCCGCCGCCAGGCTGTCCGTCTGATCCAGAGCCTTGAAAAACGCCGCCGTCTCCTCCGGCGCGTTCCACAAAACAGCGGAGACCGGCTCATGGACGGTCATTTCCATAGTCCCGGCGGACAGCCCGCCGCCGATTGTAAGGATCCCGGCCACGTTGACCGGATAGACGGCGGCAATGGACTGAGCCATGACGGCTCCGCTGCCAACGCCGATATAATAGCGGGCATTGTGCATATTATGATACGGGGAGTAATCATTTTCCTCACAGCGGGAATTGAATTTTGTCACCATGTCCATCACCGTCTGCATCTCGCCCCGGTGCTTTCTGCCCAGCCTTGTATCCCAAACTCCGTTTTTGGGATTGGGGAACAGCATCAGGATGCGCTGCCGGTCGATCAGTTCCTGCAGCTCCGCGTTGTCTAGGAGCTTTTCAACAGACTCCCTGCCCGTGTCCTCCCGCAGCACGGTGAGCAGCGTGTTCTCATAGCAGCTGATGCGAGGGCCATCGGGATACACGACATACATACTTCCCAGATCCCTATACGTGACCAGCTCAATTTTCATTATCGTACATTCCTTGTATTATAGAGTAGTAGTTATTAGAGCCCCTCTCCAAGGGCTGTGCTACA
>CAJTVO010000154.1 GCA_910579485.1 uncultured Oscillospiraceae bacterium
TAGTTTCCTAAGTGACCTTTTGGTACTTTTCGTTCACACGAAAAGTACGCCCCCGCCCGGCAGGGCGAATGTGAATAAAAGAAAAATCCCCCGCCGCCGGAGGCGGCAAAGGAGACAGTATGCGATTTGGAATAAAAACCCTCGACGACGCCCAGGTAAAGGGCAAAACCGTTCTCTGCCGGGTGGATATCAACCAACCCGTGGACCGGGAAAAAGGAACGCTGAAAAGCATCAACCGCATCGAAGCCTGCGTTCCTACCATCAAAGAACTCTCCGGCAAGGGAGCAAAGGTAGTCCTCCTGGCCCACCAGGGCAGCGACATCGAATACAAAAACTACTATACGACAAAGCCCCACGCAGCCGTACTCAGCCGCCTGCTGGAGAAGGAAGTCCGTTGGATCGACGACGTCTGCGGCCCCGCCGCCCGGGAGGCGATCCTCAAGCAGGAGGACGGAGATATCCTCCTCCTGGACAACGTCCGCTTCGTGGCCGAGGAGCAGACCCTCTTCGAGATGAAGCTCCGCCTGACCCATGAGCAGCAGGCAAAGACCCTGCTGGTGGAGAAGCTGGCCCCCCTGGCGGACCTCTACGTCTGCGACGCCTTCGCCGCCGCCCACCGGGATCAGCCCAGCCTCTGCGGCTTCGAGCAGGTCCTGCCCTCCTATATGGGGCGGCTGTTCGAGAAGGAATTCTGCACTGTGTCCCAGGTCATGGAGGAGCCGGTGCGGCCCTGCGTGTTCGTTTTGGGCGGGGCCAAGATATCCGATGCCTTCCTGATGATGAAGACCGTCCTGGAACGCGGCGTGGCGGACAAGATCCTGACCGGCGGACTGGTGGGGAACATCTTCCTCACCGCCCTGGGGAAGGAGATCGGTCAGGGAAGCGTGGACTTCATCATGAAGTCCAACTACGGCGAGTACATTGAAAAGGCCAAGGAGCTCTATGCCCAGTACGGCGAAAAGATCACCCTGCCGGTGGACCTGGCTTGGGTGACGGACGGGGAACGCCATGAGGCCGCCCTGGGCAGCGTCCCGGCGGATATCGCCTCCGTAGACGTGGGCGGCGAGACTGCAAAAATTTACCGGGAGGCCATTCTGAATGCAAAGACGGTGTTCGTCAATGGGCCCATGGGCGTCTTTGAGCAGGCTCCCAGCGAGGCGGGGACCCGCGCCGTCTGGCAGGCCCTGGCGGACACGGAGGCCCACACCGTCCTGGGCGGCGGCGACAGCATCACCGCCACCGAGAAGTACGGCCTGACGGACAAGATGGGCTACATCTGTACCGGCGGCGGGGCCCTGATCCGGTTCCTGACCGGCGAGGAGCTGCCGGTGGTCAAGGCCCTGCGCCACGGCGCGGGACTGTGCGAGAATTGAGAGGTGACTGCAAAATGGAAGCGGCAAAGAAAAAGGAACTGCAGGCGCTGGCCGTTAAAATCAGAATGGCGGCGCTGGAAGCCATCCACTCCCTGGGCTCCGGCCATCTGGGCGGCGCGCTGAGCATCTGCGACGTGCTGGCGGCGCTGTACGGCGGGGAGATGCGCATCAACGTAGACGACCCCAAGTGGCCCGAGCGCGACAAACTGGTCTGCTCCAAAGGCCACGCCGGTCCGGCGGTGTACGGCACGCTGGCGGTGAAGGGCTTTATCCCCTATGAGGAGCTGAAGACACTGAACCGGCCCGGCACCCGTCTGCCCAGCCACTGCGACCGGAACAAGACCCCCGGCGTGGACATGACCACCGGTTCCCTGGGACAGGGCACGTCCCTGGCCTGCGGCATGGCCCTGGGCGACAAGCTGAAGGGCCGCGATTCCCGGGTGTTCCTCATCGTGGGCGACGGCGAGAGCAACGAGGGCCAGGTCTGGGAGGCCATGGCCTTCGCCAGCGCCAAGAAGCTGGATAACCTGGTGGTCCTGCTGGACTGGAACAAGCGGCAGCTGGACGGCTGGACCGAGGACATCTACCCCATGGGGGACTATGTGGCCAAATTCGAGGCCTTTGGCTTCGACACCGTGAAGGTGGACGGCAACGACGTGGAGGCGGTGGCGGAGGCCCTGGCCAACATCCGGCAGGGCGGCGGCAGGCCCCATGCCGTCATTCTGGACACGGTGAAGGGCGCTGGTATCAAGGAGGTCGAGGACACCGCCATGAACCACAGCCTCACCGTCAGCGACGAGCAGTTTGAGAGATGGACCGCCCAGCTGAAAGCCCAGCTGGCAGAACTGGAGGGCTGAGAGATGGCGAAGATCGTATATACAGGAGAAATGGACCCCCGCCTGTGTAAGAGCGTGCTGGGAGAGACCATCCCCGCTCTGGCGGAGCGTGATCCGGACGTCATCTATCTGGACGCGGACCTCATGAGCTGCATCGGCACCGCCAAGTGGGCCCAGGCCCACCCGGACCGGGCGGTCAACTGCGGCATCGCCGAGGCCAACATGGTGGGCGTGGCCTGCGGCCTGGCCTCCGCCGGGTTCAAGCCCATCGTCCACACCTTCGGGCCCTTCGCGTCCCGCCGGTGCTATGACCAGGCGTTCCTCAGCGGCGGCTATGCCAAGAACGACATCACCATCATCGGCACCGATCCCGGCGTCACCGCCACCATGAACGGCGGCACCCACATGCCCTTCGAGGACGTGGCCCTGTACCGGGCCCTGCCGGGGTCCACGGTGATCGATGTCACCGACCCCGCCCTGCTCATCAGCGTCCTGGGCCAGTGCGTAGACCGCCCCGGCGTGAAGTTCATCCGAGTGGGCCGGAAGCAGTACGCCAAGGTCTACGAAGACGGCAGCGAGCTGCCCATCGGCAAGGCCGTGACACTCCGGGAGGGGACCGACATTGCCATCTTTGCCGCCGGGATCATGGTCCACGAGGCCATGCAGGCCGCCAAGACCCTGGAGGCCCAGGGCGTCAGCGCGGCGGTGATCGACATGTTCACCATCAAGCCTCTGGACGAGGAGGCCGTGGAGGCATGGGCGAAGAAGTGCGGCGCGGTGCTGGCGGCGGAGAACCACAACAAGTTCGGCGGACTGTGGTCCGCTGTCTCCGAGGTCCTGGCGAAGAAGTGCCCCGTCCCCGCGGGCTATGTGGCCGTGGAGGACGAGTTCGGCGAGGTGGGCCCCCAGGGCTACCTCCAGGAGCGCTTCGGCCTTACCGCCGCCCACATCGTGGAGCAGGCCAAGGCCGTTTTGGCGAGGAAGTAAGGCTATGAAGCTGAGTTTCGGATTCGGCGCGGGGACCCAGGAGGCGGAGGTCCCGGAGAAAAACCTTCTGGGCGTCCTCCACGCCAACGAGGTGGCGCTGGACCTCACCGGAGAGGCGGAGGTCCGGCGGGCTCTGGCCGAGCCCATCGGCTCCCCCCGGCTGGGGGAGATCGTGAAGCCCGGAGAGAAGATCGCCATCGTCACCAGCGACATCACCCGGCCTATGCCCACCTATAAGGTGATGCCCGCCCTGCTGGATGAGCTGTACGCGGCAGGGGTAAAGGGGGAGGACATTACACTGGTGTTCGCCCTGGGCAGCCACCGGAAGCATACGGACGAGGAGCGGAAGCATCTGGCCGGAGAGCGGGCGTGGAACGAGATCGCCTGCGTGGACAGCGACCCTGCGGACTGCGTCCATATGGGGGTCACTGCCGCCGGAACGCCGGTGGATATCACCCGCGTTGTGGCTGAGGCGGACCGGCGGATCTGTCTGGGGAACATCGAGTACCACTATTTCGCCGGATATTCCGGCGGGGCCAAGGCCATCATGCCGGGGGTGTCCACCCGGGACGCCATCCAGTCCAACCACTCTATGATGGTCCGGCCCGAGGCCTGTGCCGGGGCGCTGGAGACCAATCCCCTGCGGATGGATATCGAGGAGGCCGGGGCTGTCTGCGGCATCGACTTTATCCTCAATGTGGTCCTCAGTGAGCATAAGGAGATCATCCGGGCGGTGGCGGGCCATCCCGTGAAGGCCCACCGGGCTGGATGCGCCTTCCTGGACGCGCTGTATCTCAAGGAGCTGCCCCAGGGGGCGGACATCGTTCTGGTCAGCCAGGGCGGCGCGCCCAAGGACCTGAACCTGTACCAGACCCAGAAGGCCCTGGACAACGCCCGCCACGCGGTGAACCCCGGCGGCGTTATCGTGCTCATCGGCTCCTGCAAGGAAGGGCTGGGGGAGCGGGTCTTCGAGGAATGGATGACCAAGTCCGCGTCTCCCCAGGCCATGATTGAGCGCATTGGCCGGGATTTCCAGCTGGGGGGCCACAAGGCGGCCGCCATCGCCATGACGCTGGAAAAAGCGGATGTGTATCTGGTCAGCGACCTAGAGCCGGATTTCGTCCGGTCCATCTTCCTTACGCCTCAGCCGTCTGTGCAGGAGGCGCTGAATAAGGCTTTTGAGAAACTGGGGCCCGACGCCACGGTGCTGGCGATGCCCTTCGGCGGGTCCACTCTGCCGAGAATCGTGAAACAATAAGGAGAAAAACCATTATGGATTACGCAAAGGAATCTCTCCGCCTCCACGAGCAGTGGAAGGGGAAGATCGAAGTCATTACCACCGTGCCCGTGGAGAGCAAGGAGGACCTCAGTCTGGCCTATACCCCCGGCGTGGCCCAGCCCTGCCTGGAGATCCAGAAGGACGTCAACAAGAGCTACGAGCTGACCCGCCGCCACAACCTCTGCGCCGTCATCACCGACGGCTCCGCCGTGCTGGGTCTGGGCGACATTGGCCCTGAGGCCGGTATGCCTGTTATGGAGGGCAAGTGCGTGCTGTTCAAGGCCTTCGGCGGCGTGGACGCCTTCCCTCTGTGCGTGAAGACCCACGACGTGGACGAGTTCGTCAATGCGGTGTATCTCATGTCCGGCAGCTTCGGCGGCATCAACCTGGAGGACATCGCCGCCCCCCGGTGCTTTGAGATCGAGCGGAAGCTGAAAGAAAAGTGTGACATTCCCATCTTCCACGACGACCAGCACGGCACTGCCGTCATCACCCTGGCGGGCCTGACCAACGCTTTGAAGGTGGTGGGCAAGAAGAAGGAGGACGTGAAGATCGTCACCTCCGGCGCGGGCGCGGCGGCGGTGTCCATTGTGAAGCTGCTCCTCTCCGCCGGGTACAAGCACGTGACCATGTGCGACCGGAAGGGCGCCATCTACGCGGGCCGGGACGGCCTCAACTGGATCAAGGAGGAGATGGCCCAGGTGACCAATCTGGAGAAGAAGGCCGGTTCCCTGGCCGACATGCTGGCGGGCGCGGACGTGTTCATTGGCGTCTCCGCTCCCGGCACCGTCACCACAGACATGGTCAAAACCATGAATAAAGACGCCATCATCTTCGCCTGCGCCAACCCCACTCCGGAGATCTTCCCCGAGGAGGCCAGGGCCGGCGGCGCGGCGGTGATCGCCACGGGCCGCAGCGACTTCCCCAACCAGATCAACAACGTGCTGGCCTTCCCGGGTATCTTCCGCGGGACCTTCGACGTGCGGGCCAGCGATATCAACGAAGAGATGAAGGTTGCCGCCGCCAACGCTCTGGCGGAGCTTATCTCTGACGAGGAGCTGAGTGCGGACTATATCATCCCCAAGGCATTTGACAAGCGGGTAGGCCCGGCGGTGGCTAGGGCGGTGGCCGAGGCGGCACGGAAGTCCGGCGTAGCCCGGATCTAAGGGAGGATTTTGGATATGTTTGATCCCAAGACTGTCAAGCTGGGCATCGCGCCCATCGGCTGGTGCAACGACGATATGCCGGAGCTGGGCGCGGAGAACACCTTCAAGCAGACCGTCAGCGAAATGGCCCTGGCCGGGTTCACCGGATGTGAGATCGGCAACAAATACCCCTCCGACCCGGCTGAGCTGAAGGCCCAGCTGGACCTGCGGGGGATGCGGATCGCCAGCCGGTGGTTCTCCTCCTTCCTGATCACCAAGCCCTATGAGGAAGTAGAAGCGGAGTTTGTCCGGGAGCTGGATTTTCTGGCCGCTGTGGGCGCAGACCGGATCAATGTCAGCGAGCAGAGCTATTCCATCCAGGGACAGATGGATACGCCGGTCCTGACCGGCAATCACAAGCACGTGATGGATGAGCGTGAGTGGGGCCTGTTGTGCGGCGGCCTCAACAAGCTGGGCAAGGCCGCCGCGGACCGGGGCTTCAAGCTGTGCTTCCATCACCACATGGGCACGGTGGTCCAGACAGCGGAGGAGACCGACCGGATGATGGCCAGCACCGACCCCCGGTATGTGTTCCTGTGCTATGATACCGGCCACTTCACCTTCGCCGGGGAGGACCCGCTGGCGATGCTGAAAAAGTATGTGGACCGGATCGGCCACGTGCATCTGAAGGATATGCGGCTGCCCGTGGTGGAGGAGGCCAGGAAGAATCACTGGAGCTTCCTTCAGGCGGTGCGGAACGGGGCGTTTACCGTCCCCGGTGACGGGAACGTGGATTTTGACCCTGTATTTAAGGTGCTTTCCGATGCCGGATACCAGGGCTGGCTCCTGGTGGAGGCGGAGCAGGACCCCGCCAAGGCGGACCCGCTGCTCTACGCGCAGAAGGCCAGGACGTATATCCGGGAGCACACCGGACTG
>CAJTVO010000155.1 GCA_910579485.1 uncultured Oscillospiraceae bacterium
TCGTCAGTCTGAGATGTGCAAGCACACCCTGTTCCAAAACTACGGCGCGGATATAATGCGTCGGGCAGACTTCTTTTCCCTTGAGCCTTGAAGTGGAACACACAAAATGGTCTTGCCGCGCTTCAAAATTTTTGCTTGTGCAGTAGTACAGCTTTTCACCGCAGTCAGCACAGCGGACAATGCCGGAAAACATATTTGTCTTTCCCGTTCTTGTCGGACGACGTTTGTTCTTCCGTAATTCCTGTACCCGCGCCCATGTGTCAGCGTCTATGATTGCTTCATGGGTATTTTCAAACACAAGTTGCTTTTCCGCCGGATTGTAGCATTTCTTTTTAGTCTTGTAAGACTGGACAAAAGTTTTGAAGTTTACTGTATGCCCTTGATACTCTGGGCGTTCCAAAATAAATGTTACCGTTTCGGCACTCCAACGACAGGGGTTATTTTGCGGGGCGTTTCTCGTTGCGCGTCCGTTCTGCATGAAATAGACTGTCGGAGTGACTATTTTTTCCTCTTTCAGAATACGGGCAATCTGTGTCGGTCCGTACCCCTCTAAGCATAAGCGGAAAATCCGGCGCACCACTTTGGCGGCTTCTTCATCTACAATCCAATGCTTTTTGTTGTCGGGGTCTTTCATGTAGCCATAGGGCGGGTTACTGCAAAGATGTTCCCCAGCTTCCCCCTTTGACTTCATCACAGCGCGGATTTTCTTACTTGTGTCCTTTGCGTACCACTCGTTTATGATATTCAAAAACGGGGTAAAATCGCTGTCTTGCTGGTTCGCGCTGTCTATGCCGTTGTTAATGGCAATAAACCGCACGCCTTTCTCTGCAAAGAGGACTTCGGTGTAAAAGCCTACTTTCAGATAGTCACGCCCTAACCGCGACATATCCTTGACAATCAGTGTTGACACTTCGCCATTTTCAATCCGTTCCAGTAGTTCACCCCAACTCGGACGGTTGAAGTTCGTACCAGAATACCCGTCGTCCACGAAAAACAATGTGTTTGAAAAGTGGTTTTCTTTTGCGTATTTACTTAAAATCGCCTTTTGGTTTACAATGCTGTTGCTGTCGCCCTGTAATTCGTCGTCGCGTGATAAGCGGCAATAGAGGGCGGTAATTTTGTCAGACTGCCTTAACATAATTTCTGCTCCTTTCGTCGGCGGGCAGTCTGCCAATACAGGATTGCTTGAAGCTATTATAACGGCTTCCCGTTCATTCTTCAACATCTTTTTCTGCTTTTTCCTGTTCCATAAGGCGCAGAACCTTGTGGGGCAGGCTCCTTTCTCCGTCATAACTTCCCGTAAAGCGGTAGAGCGTCTTGCCGGATTTTATCGCCACTTCCTGTTTTGGCATTTCTTGATATAGCGGATTTTTCACCACGATATGCCCGTCCTTGATTTTCCGTTTCCTTTCCATTCCTTTCCCGTCCTTTCTATGTTTATTAAAGTGATAAGTTTCGGAGCAAGCATAGGAAACGGGTACCCATTTCCGTAAATCTGCCCGTCCGCGCTATGGCTTGCCAGACAGATTTTGCTTGTTGGGAGGAATCCCAAACCCTCTTGAAAACCCTCTCACTACCTACAACACCGCACAGGGCGGTTTTGACGGAATTTTGAGAGAAATTCTTCAAAAAGTTTTCCTTGTTTCCTAATACGAGAAAGTTTGAGAAATGCCAAACAAAACTATAAAAATTTACGCCTGTTTCCAATCTTTTCAGAAAGAAAACAGGCGTATTATTGCGTCCTAATTATTTTTTGATGTGCGGGCTATCTCCTGTCGGTAGAAGTCAATTTTGTCGTCCAGTTTTGTCATGTGCTCCTGTAACTGTCTTATCTGCTTATTTAGGGCTTCCCTATGTGCAGTCAGCATTTCCATTCTCTCACGCAGAGTGGGGTCGCCCTCTGCCCGCAGTTTTGCATAATGCTGTATCTCCTTAATCGGCATACCCGTATCTTTCAGACGCTTGATAAATTCAATCCATGCAAGGTCTTTATCCGAATAACAGCGGCGGTTACTGGAATTGCGCCCCGGCGTAATTAAGCCCTCATGTTCATAGTAGCGCAGGGTATGTATTCCTAAATTTGTCAGCCTTGAAAATTCACCTATGGAGTATTCCAAAAAATCACTTCCTATCCTCTTGACATAGAGTTTACTCTACATTGTATGCTTGCATTATATCAAAGACGAGGAGGTTTTGTAAATGGTTCAAAACACAAAAATATACACTGTCATTACAGGGGCAAGTTCCGGCATAGGGTACGAAACGGCAAAGGCATTTGCAGAGCGCGGAAGCAATCTGATTTTGATTGCCCGCAGAAAAGACAGACTGGAAGCGTTGCGGCAGGAAATTTCGACGTTATATCCGACACTTGATGTTGTACTGAAAGTAACCGATTTATCTGTTCCCCAAAATGTTTTTGAGGTTTATGAAGATGTAAAATCCTATCCGTTGCAGACATGGATTAACAATGCGGGCTTTGGCAATTATGACAGCGTAAGTCATCAGGACTTGGGAAAAATCAGTCAGATGTTGCACTTGAATGTAGAAGCCCTCACTATCCTTTCGTCCTTATTTGTGCGTGATTTCAAGAATACTGAAAAAGCACAGCTTATCAATGTTTCTTCATGCGGCGGTTATACGATTGTTCCTAATGCGGTGACGTATTGTGCGGCAAAATTTTATGTTAGTGCCTTTACAGAGGGGCTTTCATGGGAACTAAAAACTGCTCATGCGAAAATGCAGGCAAAGGTATTGGCACCCGCCGCGACAAAAACAGAGTTTGGAAAAGTTGCGAATGATGTAGCGGAATATGACTATGATAAACTGTTTGGCACATATCATACAAGCGCACAGATAGCGGCTTTTCTGCTTGACCTATATAACAGTGATAAAGTGGTAGGGCTGGTTGACAGGGAAAACTTTTCTTTCCACTTATGCGAACCACAATTCCAATATGCGGGAAATTCACAGCATAACCAAAAGATGTAATATGTTCAGATAATTGCCGCACGACGGCAAAAGAAAAAAACCGTCGTGTTGCAATCCTATCTTTATGCCTTGATAATCTTTACGGCGGTTTTGGAAAGTCCAAGCCGCCGTTTTCTGTTGTCTGCATTTCTGTAAAGCGGGTTTCCGGCGGCAGAGGTATTGCTATGCCTGTTTATTACTCATATATTGTCGGAGATTTTTCATCAAAAAAATCCTGTTTTGCAAAGTGGGATATTCTGCCTATGAGTATGAATACACATATCATTTAGTATGTCTTAATAACTCATATTACCCAAGAACCTATGCAGATATATTCTGCATGGGTTTTTGTTGTAATAGCCCCCTACTGGGAAGAAAGGGGGTGAGAGAAAATGAGATATTCTGAACAGTTCATGGAACATATCGAATATGCTTTCCATGCGTTCTGTAAGATTGTCCTGCGCCATGAAGCAATTAACGCATGGCGGGATTTGAAGCGGAAAGAAGCAAGAGAAATATCCCTTGACTATCTGATGTCAGAACGATATTTTGAACCGTCTGCTATGGACAGCTACTTTGAAAAGCAGGACAAGCCGACCGTATTTCTTGTGTTGGGAAAGGAAGTTATCGTTGATGATGAACGGTTAGCAACGGCATTATCAAAATTGCCGGAGTTAAGGCAAGAAGTTTTGTTGCTATATTACTTCATCGGTTATCGTGATGAAGCGATCGGCAGACTGTACGGGCGTTGCAGAAGTACGATAAACCACAGAAGAAATGTCGCGCTGAAACAGTTGCGGAAAGAATGGGAGAGATTGGAACATGAGGAACAAAAAGCTGATACCTTTTGAAGTAATCGAAAAAGCCGTTGCCGGAGAGCCGGAAGCGGTAGACGCAGTATTGCGGCACTACACCGCACACATCAAATACCTGTCTATGTATAAGGGACATATCAATGACGATACACAGGACAGGTTAAAGGCAAAATTGGTTGAAGCCATATTGAAATTCCGCTTCGACCGATAGTAGATAGCAAAGACGGGAAAAGCTGTCAAGGGTAAACTTCGCGCTTCGCGCCCTTGACAGCTTTTCCCGCCTTTGCTTATGGGTAGTCAAGAGGGCGAAATCAGTAGACTGCTTTCGCCCTCGATTTATTATGGGGATTGTTACGCAGTAGGAGGTATTTTGTTCTTGATTTATGCGGCTTTGCGGGCGTTGAAATGACGGGGTAAGGGCTTTGTATGTATGCCCTCAAAAACGGCGTTCTATTGCGTAACAAAATGAAAAAGACAGGCAAGAAACGGATTGCTTCTTACTTGTCTTTTTTTGCACCCTGTATGGCAGTTACCCTATTTCAGTTTGTTGCTTGATACTGTTTTATGAGTAGCTATCATACAACGATCTTCTTGTCCTCCCATGTTCTCAGCGAGGTACAGCGGCTCTGTGACCGCGCGGCCATCTTGAAGGACGGCCGGCTCGTGGGCATCCAGTCTATCAAAGAGCTGCGGGAGAGCGGCTATAAAAAGGTTTCCGTTACGGCAAAGTCGGCGATCCCCAACGGATTCTTCGATCTTGCGGGAATCGCGGATTACAAGGAAAACGCCAATCAGACCTCCGCCTCTTTTATGTATAACGGGAATATCGCGTCTGTGATGGATAAGCTGCACAGCCTCCCCTTGGAGGACGTACTGCTGGAGGAGCCCTCGCTGGAAGAGATCTTCCTGCACTACTACGAATAGGGGGCGGGAGCGGTATGGTCATCTTCAAATATGAGATCAGAAATCACGCGAAGTACATTTTCACCTGGGCGATCGCGCTGGCCGCGTGCATTTTTCTGATGATACCAGTCTATTACAGCCTGCTCAACGGCGCGGAATCCTCCGCAAATCCGCTCTATGAAACCCTGGGTTCCAGTGACTTTTTCCAGAGCATCGGCGTTTCCATGGAATATCTGACCGCCCCCCTCGGCATCTACTCTTTCCTGACGAGCTTCTTTATGCTGGCCTCCGGGATCTTTGGGATGCACTTCGGAATGCCCATCCATACCAAAGAATTTTCGGGGAAAACGTCGGAATACCTGTTTACCAAACCACACACCCGCAGGGAGATATTCGGCGCGAAGACCCTGGCGGTATTGTGCGGCGTCCTGATCGTCAGCGTGTCCTTTATCGCGGCGTCGGCGCTGTCCCTCTGCCTGTTCCAGCCCGGCTTTGACGGATGGGAGTTTTTCCTTGTCGCAAATTCCCTGCTCCTGCTGACGCTGTTTTTCTCCGCGCTGGGGCTGTTGGCCGGCGTTATGTTCTCCGGGAACAGGAGTCCGCTTTTGACTGCCGGACTGGCTGCTTTTGCGGCATACTGCACCGCCAGCTTTTCGCGGATCGTCGGCAGCAAGGCTATCAGCTTTTTATCGCCCTATTCTTATTTCAGCGCGGCGGAGATATCGCGTACCGGATCTTATGCGTGGGATCACCTCGTGTGCTGTATCCTGCTGACGGCGGTATTTCTGATCGTGGCCTGCCGTCTGTTCCTGAAAAAAGATGTTCGATTCCGTTCATAGGAGGTGCTGGAAATGAGGGCATTGATTCAAAATGAACTGCGGCAGTCCAGAAAGCAGCTGCTGATCTGGCTGGGCGTTATGCTGCTGGTGATCGGTTTCTGCTACTATGAGTTTTTGTCGCTGAAGGACAGCTTGAGCGATGTGGCGCAGATGCTGGCGGGCTTTCCTGCGCTGCTCAATATCATGTTTGGGGTGAAGGGACGTCTGGACACCGCCCTCGGCTGGTACAGCTGCATCTACTTCTGGACGGCCATCCTCGCCTTTACCTATGCACTTAGCTTGGGGCTGTCCTGTGTGGCGAAGGAGATCAGGCGGGGAACGTCCGCGTACTTGTTTACGAAGCCTGTGAGCAGAAAGCAGATCGTTATGGCAAAGGTGATCGCGTCTATCGCCGATCTTTTGGTATTCTCCGTATTCTGCGGGGGCTGCAGCTATGTGATGATCGTCCTTCCGGCGGGCGGCCTGGAACGGCCGGGGGCAGCGGTCACAACAACGGTTGGGCTTTTCCTGACACAGGTCATGTTCTTTGCGGCGGGGCTTCTCATTGCAAGTCTTGTGAAAAAATATAAATCGGCCGTGCAGGTCGGAACGGTGTTCCTGCTGGCCTCCTATGTGGCCGCCATCACCGCGCAGTATGCCGGTTTACCGCTTTTGGACTACTTCTCCCCTTTAAGATATTTCGATGTGTATGAGGTAACGGTAAACGGCATCCGGTTCCCCTGCCTGGTAACGGCAATCATCTTGATCGCCCTGTGCATTGCCGCTGCGGCGCGGAAATGGCAGCTGCGGGAAGTCACGCCATCCTGATGCTTTGAATGATATGAAAGACGGCGCAGCTTCACGCTGCGCCGTCTTTCGCTTGATTGTTTTCTTATGGCACCGCCTCATATTGGCGGGCCTGCTTTGTTATCCGTTCTTTTGCGCTCCCGGGATCTCGCTGAGA
>CAJTVO010000156.1 GCA_910579485.1 uncultured Oscillospiraceae bacterium
TTAGTCTGTTTGAGTGCATAATACCACACAAAATGTCGAAAGGGAAGTGAAATGATTGCATGTCACACAAAAGAAATCCCACACGACTTGTCGCAGGCCCAATTTTTCTCTATTTTTCCATTTTAGGGGTTGACTTTTATTTGCAGGACTCCAGCAGTTCTTTCTTGTACCGCAGTGCTTCTTCAAAAAAGTGCGAATAGGTGTTGACCATTTTGGTCAACGGCGGTATGGTAGGGGAGAAGGGAGGGAGCCATGAATCCGAAATTCTTCAACCTGCCCCCGGAGCGGCAGGACCTGATCCGGAACAGCGCCATGCTGGAGTTCGGGGACAACACCTTCAAGAAGACCTCCGCCGACTCCATCGCCAAGAGGGCGGGGGTGTCCAAGGGCCTGCTGTTCCACTACTTCAAGGACAAGCGCGAGCTATACCTGTACCTCTACCAGCACGCCCTGGACGTGTGCGTCAAGCAGTACATGGCGAAAAGCTATGACTTCGGGGAGACGGACTTCTTCCTGGCCCTGGAGATGGGGCACAAGGTGAAGATGGACCTGGTCCGGCGTCACCCGGGGCTGTTCCGGTTCGTCATGCGGACCTACTACGAGCGGGACAGCGTGCTCTCCCCCAAGCTGCGCCGGGGCCTGGACCAGCTGATGGAGACCACCATCCGGGACTTCCTCTCCCGGATGGACCTGTACAAGTTCAAGGAGGGGGTGGATCCCTATCAGGTGATCCGTCTGCTGCTCCTGTCGGCGGAGGGGATGCTGGCGGAGACCGGGGCCTCCACGGCGGAGGAGATCCAGGCGCTGTTCCTGGAGTACAAGCGGCACGCGGACATGCTGCGGAAATTCCTATACAAGGAGGAATATTTATGATCAAAACTACTGACCTCACCAAGTCCTACGGCAAGGCCCGGGGGGTGACGGGCCTGACCCTTCACGTTCCGGAGGGGAGCTGCTTCGGCTTCATCGGCCCCAACGGCGCGGGGAAGAGCACCACCATCCGCACCATCCTGGGGCTCGTCGCCCCCACCTCCGGCGGGGCGGCGGTGATGGGTCTGGACTGTGTGAGGGACCGCACGGCCATCCTGGCCCAGGTGGGCTACATGCCCTCGGAGGCCATGTTTTACCCGGAGATGCGGGTGTCGGAGGTCATCCGACTGTCGGCGGAGCTGCGGAAGCGGGACTGCCGGGCCGAGGCCGCCGCCCTCTGCCAGGCCCTGGAGCTGGACGCCCGGAAGAAGATTCGGGAGCTGAGCCTGGGCAACCGGAAGAAGGTGTCCATCGTCTGCGCCATGCAGCACCGGCCCCGGCTGTACGTCCTGGACGAGCCCACCAGCGGTCTGGACCCACTGGTCCAGCGGGCCTTCTGGTCCCAGGTGGAAGAGCGGCGGAGGGAGGGGGCCACGGTGTTCCTGTCCTCCCACGTGCTCTACGAGGTCCAGCGGTACTGCGACCGGGCTGCCATCATCCGGGAGGGCCGTCTGGTGGCGGAGGGGACCACGGCGGAGCTGGACATTGAGAACAGGTTCTTCGACTACTACGAGGGGAGGCTCACGAAATGACGGTCTTCAAAAAGGAGCTGCGGGCCAACCTGGCCGGTTTTCTGATCTGGACCGCCTGCGTAGGCGGTCTGATGACCATGTGCGTGTGGATGTACCCGTCCTTCGCCGGTTCCATGGACGAGGTCACCGACCTCTTTGCGGGAATGGGGGGCTTCTCCTCGGCCTTCGGCATGGACAAGCTGGCCTTTGGATCCATTATGGGGTTCTACGGCATGGAGTGCGGCAACATCATGTGCCTGGGCGGCGCCTTCTTCGCCGCCGTCACCGGTATGGGCCTCCTGGCGGGGGAGGAGGGAGGCCACACGGCGGAGTTCCTCCTGACCCACCCGGTGAGCCGGACGCGGATCGCCCTGGAGAAGCTGGCGGCCCTGGCGATCATGATCCTGGCGCTGAACGCGGTGTGCGCCGCCTGCGGCCTGGGGAGCATCCTGGGGATCGGGGAGGAGCCTGTGTGGGGCGATCTGCTGAAATACCACGGGACCCAGCTGCTGATGCAGCTGGAGATCGGCGGGATATGCTTCGGACTGTCGTCCCTGCTGCGGCGAAGCAGCTATGGGCTGGCCATCGGCGCGGCAATGGGGCTGTACTTTCTGGGGATCTTCATCAATATGGATACGTCCCTGGAACCCCTGCGGTTCGTCACGCCCTACTACTATGCCGATGCCGCCCGGGTGTTTGCCGGGGAGCCTCTGGCGGACGCCGTCGCGGCGGGCTGCAGCCTGGGCGCATTGGGCGCGGCCTTCGGCCTTTGGCGGTACGGCCGGAAGGATATCGCGGCTTGACGGACAACTGGACCTTTTTATCGAGGAGCGGGCCTTTGGCCCGCTCCTAAAATTTCTGCGGGAAGCAAATTCCATAGTTGACAATCTCTCCTGAGACCGCTAAAATATACCATAGAAAAGTATGCGTGCGGCGATATCACGGGAAGGGACTGATAGATAATTATGTACCATTGCCGTCTTCATATCTACTTTACCGGCCTCCGGCGGGCCGTTTTTCAGGTAATCCGGGAGATGCCTCCCCTGGAGCACTTTACTCACGACTACCTGGAAAGCGGCCGGCCGGAGGAGGGGCTCGCGGCCCAGGCGGATCTGATCCTTGCCGACCTGCGGGAGCAGGACGTTCCCGCCGCCCTGGAGACCCTGCGCGCCAGCCGGAAGGAGGATGCCCAGCTGATCGTCCTGGCGGAGGGGAATCAGTTCCCCCTGCTGGCGGACGCCCTGGAGCAGATCCATGACGTCTGGACCCTGCCCATGTCCGAGGAGGAGCTTCGCTTTCGCTTCTCCCGCTGGCAGCGGGATTGCCGGGAACGGAAGGACGCCTGGCAGACCAGCCAGTACCTGGAGGCCACCATCAACAGCATCCCCAGCCTGGTCTGGTATAAGGATAAGGACGGCATCCACGAGAAGGTCAACGACAGCTTTTGCCGCACGGTGAACAAGGCCAAGGAGCAGGTCCAGGGCCGGGGCCACGCCTACATCTGGGACGTGGAGCGGGACGACCCCGCCTGCATCGAGTCGGAGCGGGAGGTCATGACCAAACGGCAGACCTGCATTTCCGAGGAGACCATCCAGACCGGCGGCGGGAAGCGGCTGCTGACCACCTATAAGTCCCCCCTGTACGACCTGGACGGCGGCGTTATGGGCACGGTGGGCGTCGCCATCGACGTTACCCAGGAGCGGGTCTATGAGCAGGAGCTCTACCAGAAGAACCGCACCCTGGAGACCATTTTCACCACCATGGACTGCGGCGTGATGTGCCACTCCATGGACGGCTCCCGGATACTCAGCATCAACCGGGCGGCATTGGAGATCCTGGGCTATGAGACCCTGGAGGAGATGCTGGCGGACGGCTTCCAGACCGTGGCCAGCTCTGTGGTGGATGAGGATAAGCCCGCGCTGCGCGGCAGCATCCACTCCCTGGACACGGTGGGCGACAGCGTCAGCGTGGAGTACCGGGTCCGCCACAAGGACGGCCGCCTGCTCCACGTTATGGGGAACATCAAGCTGGTGGAGGAGAACGGCGAGCGGTTCTACCAGCGGTTCCTTCTGGATTGTACCGCCCAGAAGATCCGGGAGGAAGAGGAGCGCACGGAGAAGGAGCGGCAGCACATGGCGCTGGTCCAGGCTCTGAGCATCGACTATACCCTGGTGTGCTTTTTCGACCTGGACACCGGGCGGGGTTACCCGCTGCGCGTCGCGGACGGCGGGCGGCAGAAGCTGGAGGAGATATTCCTGGCCGGATCCCTGTTCCAGGAGTGCATGGAGCGGTATATCCAGCAGTACGTCTACGCCGAGGACCAAACGCTGCTGCGGCAGGCGGTCTCCCCGGCGTGGCTGGAGAAGGAGCTGCCGGAGAAGCGTCTGTGCTACGCCAACTACCGCACAGGTGGCGGCGGCGGGGAGATGGAGTACTTCCAGATGAAGGCCGTGTGCGCGGGCTCCTGGGAGAAGAGCAGGGGCGTCGTCCTGGGTCTGCGCAGCGTGGATGAGGAGACCCGGGGCGAGATGGAGAAGAAGAGCCTGCTGGAGGACGCCCTGCTCCAGGCCAACCGGGCCAGCAAGGCCAAGAGCGTCTTCCTCTCCAACATGTCTCACGACATCCGCACGCCCATGAACGCCATCGTGGGCTTCACTGCCCTGGCCATCACCCATATTGAACAGAGGGAACAGGTGGAGGCCTACCTCCAGAAGATCATGACCTCCGGCAACCACCTGCTGAGCCTCATCAACGACATCCTGGATATGAGCCGCATCGAGAGCGGGAAGATGCACCTGGAGGAGGCCCCCTGCAGCCTGCCGGACATCCTCCACGGCTTGCGCAACATCATCCAGGCGGATGTCCACGCCAAGCAGCTGGACTTTTACATCGACGCGGTGGACGTGGTCAACGAGGAGATCTGCTGCGACAAGCTGCGCCTGAACCAGCTGCTGCTGAACCTGCTGAGCAACGCCGTCAAGTACACCCCCGCCGGGGGCATCGTCAGTATGCGGATCATTGAGCGGCAGGGCGCGCCCGCCGGGTACGGCAGCTATGACTTTTACATCCGCGATACGGGCATCGGCATGAGCGAGGAGTTCATCGCCCGTATCTTCGAGCCCTTCGAGCGGGAGAGGAACTCCACCATCAGCGGCATCCAGGGCACCGGTCTGGGCATGGCCATCACCAAGAATATCGTGGAAATGATGAATGGCTCCATCAGTGTCAAGAGCGAATCGGGGGTGGGCTCCGAGTTCCTGGTGTCCCTGACCTTCCGGCTGAACGAGGGGGAGAAGGAGCCCCAGGCCATCCCCGAGCTGACAAACTTGCGCGCGCTGGTGGTGGACGATGACTTCAACACCTGCGACAGCGTCACCTACATGCTTCAGCAGATCGGTATGCGGGCGGAGTGGACACTGTCCGGTAAGGAGGCGGTGCTCCGCACCCGGCAGGCGGTGATGCGCCAGGACAACTACTGTGTCTACATCGTTGATTGGCTCCTTCCCGACATGAACGGCGTAGAGGTCACCCGACGGATACGCAAGGAGATGGGCGAGGACGTGCCTATCATCGTCCTCACCGCCTACGACTGGTCCGACATCGAGGAGGAGGCAAGGGAGGCGGGCGTCACGGCCTTCTGCAGCAAGCCCCTGTTTCTTTCGGAGCTTCGCCGCTGCCTGCGCTCCGTGATCAGCGCGGAGACGCCTGAACTGGTAAGCGCCGCCAAGGTCGATCCCGAGCGCCATACCGGGCGCATCCTGCTGGCGGAGGACAACGAGCTGAACCAGGAGATCGCCCAGGCCATCCTGGAGGAGGCGGGCTTCACCCTGGATGTGGCGGAGAACGGGGAAATCGCGGTACAGATGATGCGGCACTCCGAACCCGGGTACTACCGTCTTGTGCTGATGGACATCCAGATGCCCGTGATGGACGGGTACGCGGCGGCCAAGGCCATCCGCGCCCTGCCCGACCGGGAGCTGGCCTCCGTCCCCATCCTGGCCATGACGGCCAACGCCTTCGAGGAGGACAAACAGGCGGCGCTGAAATGCGGCATGAATGGCCACATCGCCAAACCTATCCACATCGGCAAACTGATGGAGACCCTGGACGAAATCTTGCAGTAGTCCGGGCAAAGGGGCTCCGTGGCGAAGGATTTACAATTTATTCACGAAAAGTTAGCACTCTCGACACGAGAGTGCTAACTTTTCTCTTTACATTTTCCGGGAACGGGTGTATGATGGGCGTGAAAAAGAAAAGAGGGCCGGGATGCCGGAATGGGCATACTGGTCCGGAGGAGGTATCACCTATGAATTTTGATCAGTACACCCAGAACGCCCAGCAGGCCGTGGCGGACTGTCAGTCCATCGCCGTTGAGAACGGCCAGCAGCAGCTGGAAGGGGAGCACCTGCATCTGGCCCTGCTGCGCCAGCGGGAGGGCCTGGTGCCCCGGCTGCTGACCTATATGGGCCTGGACGTGGAGGTCCTGGCCGGGGAGGTCCAGCGGGAGATCGACCGGCTCCCCAAGGTATCCGGCAGCGGCGCGGACCAGCTGTACGCTGGCCGCCGGTTTGCCCAGCTCCTGGCGGCGGCGGAGCGGACGGCCCGGCAGTTCAAGGATGAGTACGTGTCCGTGGAGCACCTGTACCTGGCCCTGGTAGACGAGAGCGGCAGTCCCAGCGCAAAGCTCTTCCGCCAGTACGGCATCGACCGGGAGAAGATACTCCAGGCCCTCACCAAGGTCCGGGGCAGCCAGCGGGTCACCAGCCAGAATCCCGAGGAGGGCTACGAGGCCCTGGCCAAGTACGGCCGGGACCTGGTGGAGATGGCCCGGCAGGGCAAGCTGGACCCGGTCATCGGGCGGGACGCAGAGATCCGGCACACCGTCCAGATCCTGAGCCGCAAGACCAAGAACAAC
>CAJTVO010000157.1:0-207 GCA_910579485.1 uncultured Oscillospiraceae bacterium
TGCTAATATGAGTGGGATATCCGCGGGCAACTTCGTCCGCAATACCGGCAAGCGGCTGACGCTGCCGGTAGGACCCTTTCTGCGGGGGAGGGTCATCAACGCCCTGGGGCAGCCCATCGACGGGCTGGAACCTTTCGGGCGGGGGGATACCTTCTCCATCGACTCCGCCTACATAAATCCCATGACCCGGCCCCCCATCCGGGAGCG
>CAJTVO010000157.1:230-6417 GCA_910579485.1 uncultured Oscillospiraceae bacterium
TCGACAGCCTGCTGACCATCGGCAAGGGCCAGCGTATCGGCATCTTTGCCGGTTCCGGTGTGGGCAAGTCCACCCTGCTGGGCATGATCGCCAAGAACGTGAAGGCGGACATCAACGTTATCGCCCTGGTAGGCGAGCGGGGCCGCGAGGTCCTGGAGTTCATGCAGAAGGACCTGGGGGAAGAGGGGATGCGCCGCTCCATCCTGGTGGTGGCTACCTCCGACCAGCCGGCCATGCTGCGGATGAAGTGCCCCAGCGTGGCCACCAGCATCGCCGAGTACTTCCGGGACCAGGGGTACGACGTGCTTTTGATGATGGACTCCCTGACCCGTTTCGCCATGGCCCAGCGGGAGATCGGCCTGGCCATCGGCGAGCCGCCGGTGGCGAGAGGGTACACGCCCTCCATGTACGCCGAGATGCCCAAGCTGCTGGAGCGCAGCGGGAACTTCGAGCGGGGCTCCATCACCGGGGTCTATACGGTCCTGGTGGAGGGCGACGACACCAACGAGCCCATCGCGGACACGGTCCGCGGCATCCTGGACGGCCATATCGTGCTGTCCCGGCAGCTGGCCAACGCCAACCACTTCCCGGCCATCGACGTGGGGGCCAGCATTTCCCGTCTGATGGTGGAGATCGTCTCCCCGGAGCACCGGCAGCTGGCCAGTAAGCTGCGGGACATCATGGGCGTGTATGAGAAGAACGCCGACCTGGTGTCCATCGGGGCCTACAAGGCGGGGACCAACGCCAAGCTGGACCACGCCCTGGGCAAGATCGACGGCATCAACCAGTTTTTGATGCAGGGCATCAACGAGAGCTTTTCCTATGAGGAGAGCCTGGAGCAGCTGCGGCGCATCCTGCGCTGACGGGTGTCCGCCGGAAGGGCGGGCGAATAGAATGACCTGCGGCCCAGACCGCGCCCTGCGGGGAGCGGACACGGATACGATACGGGAGAGCGCATATGAAAAAGTTCCGATTTTCTCTGGAAACAGTTTTGGAATATAAACAGCAGATCCTGGATTCCCTCCAGGCCGAGCACGGCGCCATCCTTGCCCGTATCCGGCAGCAGGAGGAGCACATCGAGGCCCTGGAGGCGGAGTACCGCCACCTGAGCCAGGAGTTCAACCGCCGGAAGACGGAGGGGATCAGCATCCTGGACGCCCTCAAGTACGAGCAGTACCTGCGGGCCATGGAGCGGCAGATCGAGGAGGCCCGGCAGTTCCTCGCGGAGCTGCAGAAGCAGGAGGAGGCCAAGCGCAGGGAAGTGGTGGAGGCCAAGAAGGACACCTCCTCCATTGAAAAGCTCCGGGAGAAGAAGCTGGAGGTCTACAACAAGGCCGTCCAGAAGAGCGAGGAGAACCTGATCGACGAATTTGTCACCACCAAGCGGATCATGGAGGCCCAGAGCGCGTAACGATGTGAGCATCGTCCTGCGGGACGTTCTCAGATATACATACCATTAAAGGAGGTGAGGCCGGTCTCAGGCGCATATCCCATTCCAATCGGAAGGGAGGTGAGCGGGCAAGGCGGCGCGGAGCCGTTTGAAACGACTTACCCACGCGGATGCGCGGAGCAATGACGAAGGAGAAAAAGGAAACATGGACATTGGCAGAGTTTACGGCAGATACTTACCCCTGGTTCCCGGGCAGACGCCGGCGGCGCGTTCCGACCCGAAGAGAAGCTTCTTTGGCAAGGAAAACCTGATGCTCAACCGCACCAACGCCTATGCCTCCAGCGGCCGGCCCAGACTGACGGACGCGGAGATCGACGAGCTGGCCGTCAAGTACGACTTCCAGAACATGACACGGGAGGACTACGACGGCTTCCTGGACAATCTGGTGGAGAAGGGCGTGCTGACCAAGGCTGAGACGGCATACTTCGGCTATGGCGGCACGGTCCGGCTGGATGCCATGGACAGCAAGATCATGGTGGTTTCCCTGGCGGGACAGGATCGCAATTACAGCCAGAATACGCCGTTCCTCGGAAACGGGGTACACGGCGACGGCGACATGGTGGCCTGGCTGGCGGAGCTGATGGAGTCAACGGACTATTCCGCTGATCCGGAGGCGTTCCAGAGAGTAAAGCAGCGGTGCGAGATGTACGGCGCGATCTATGACGTTGTCGCCCGAGCCACAAATTCTCCGGCCTATATGGGCGGAGACCAGGAAAAACCCAGCATCGTTGACCAGGTCCGGGACCCCAACAGCCAGTTCTATCAGGATATGTTCCTGCGCCTGCGGGTCCAGATGGAGAAGTCCAAGGAAGAGCAGGAGAAGCAGGCCATCATCGACGCCCTGGACGCCATCCTGGAGAGCCTGAGTTCCAAGAAGGACGATCAGCCTCCCAAGAAGACCGCCGTGCGGTCCATGGCTGAGCTGTCCGAGACCATCGACTCCCTGGACAAGGACGATCCCCGGAAGGAGCAGCTGACCCTCTTAAAGGACCGGCTCCAGCAGCTGGGCATCTACGCCGATCTGGACGTGGGCGTCAAGGATGAGGACGAGAGCTGGGAAACACTGACCGGGACCCTCATTCGTGAGGAAGCAAAGGAACCCGATTTGAGCGATATCATTTAAAGCGAGGTGAACGCAGAAATATGACGAACGTTGAAAACGCCCTGCTCCGGCAGATGCAGAAGATGTCCGCGGCCATTGGGGCCATGCAGGGCGCGGCAAGCAAGGACAAGGGCAGCCAGGCCGCCGTCAGCTTCCAGGAGATGATGCAGCAGTCCGGAAACAAGGTGTCCTCCAAGCAGCCCGAGAAGGACGCTCCCGCCGAGAAGCCTGTGGAGGGCCAGGAGGAGAGTCTAGAGGAGGGCAAGCTCCCGGTGGAGAAGCCGGAGGAGGAGCTGAAGCCCGAGAATCTGGTGGGCAACCCCAACGCCGTGGTCATGGATCTGTTCCGGCCCGACATCGTGGAGAGCGGCGCTGAACAGGCGGCGGCTCCCGTACTGACCGCGCTCCCCGAGGAGACCGTTCAGGAGACGGCTATGGAGGTAGACGCCCAGGCTCCCGGAATGGAGACCGCCGTTGACAGCGAGCTGGGCGCGGAGGTATCCATGGAGCAGCAGCCCAAGGACTTTGGCCAGGCCATGGAGGAGGCTCCCGCGGGGGAGACCGTCCAGCAGGCGGAGCAGGTCCGCGAAAGCGCTCCGGAGCAGGCAGTGGAAGAGGCAGACAAGCCCGACCTGCCGGAGAAGGTGGAGGTCCGCGCGGACAACGGCGAGGACGCCCCCGAGGAGGCCCCCGTGGGGGAGCAGCCCGTATTCCATGAAACCCGCGCCGTTCCCGTGAAGGTGGGCGAGCGGTATGAGGCCGTAGACACCCAGAAGCCGGAGATGGACAACCAGTTGGCAGACGCCATCCGCAGCGCGGCGCAGGCCGGTACGGAGCGCATCCAGATCCGCCTGGCTCCCCAGAACCTGGGCAGTCTGGTGATCGAGATGACCAAGGACGCCAACGGCGCTTTGCAGGTGGTGCTTCACACGTCCAACGCCAGGGCGGCGGGAGTGCTCAACCAGCATCTGGACGGACTGCATACCGCCCTCCAGAACTACGGCCAGGAGGAAGTCCATGTGGAAGTCCAGCGGGGCCAGGAGAGCCAGGAGCAGCACTTCAAGCAGGCCGATCCCGACGGGCGGGGACAGCAGCAGAGCCGCCAGCAGCAGGAGCGCCGGGAGGAGACCCCCGAAAATGGGCAGGAATTTCTCCAGAAGCTGCGCCTGGGCCTGTTCGGTACGGACGAACTCTAAAAAGGAGCTAGAACATGAGCGATCTGAACACGAGCGTCGATATCTATAACTACTACAACAACCAGAAAACCACCGGAGTCTACCAGCCGGCCAAGGTGCCGATCCCTACCAGCGATGTGGGACACAAGTCTACCACGGTGCTGCCGGACTCCGACGATGCAAACAATACCCTCTCCTTTGAGGATATGCTGCTTCTGATGGTGACCCAGCTCCAGAACCAGACCATCGACAACACCGCCGATACCAACGACATGATGAACCAGATCATCCAGATGACCGTCATGCAGGCCATCACCGACATGAAGACCCAGGTGGACGATCTGACCGAGGCCAACATCCTGAACTACACCGCCTCCCTGGTGGGCCAGACCGTGACCCTGCCCGTGTACGACAAGGAGGGCAAGCTGGTGGGCGAGAAGGAAGGCGTCGTTACCGGAACGGGCCTGTATAACGGCCAGCGGGTCATCTTCATCGGCGATGAGACCTACCTGCTCAACCAGATCATGGCCGTGGGCAAGCTGCCCGCGAAGAAGCCCGAGGAGGGCGATGAGACCGAGAAGCCCGGCGAGGACGGGAGTGTCGATAAGCCCGAGGGACCCGGCGAGGGCGAGAGCGTTGAGAAGCCCGGCGAAGGCGAGGCCACACCTCCTGAGACGGGCGAGGGCGGCGCCGGGGAAGAGACGTTAGAGAAGGCACTGGGATAACGACGGCGCCGGAGCGGAAATGAGGATGAGCATATGGCAGAGCGAATCACACCGATCATGCCAATAGAGCGGCTGGGCCAGGTGGAGCAGGTGCAGCCGGTACGCCGCAGGGACGCGGGAAGCTTCGGTACCATGCTCCAACGGGAGATCCAGAGCGCGGCCCCGGCGGAGGAGAGCTTCTCCGTGGCCTTTTCCAAGCACGCCAAGGCGCGCGCGGAGGAGCGGGGCATCGAGGTGACGCCCGCGCTCATGGGCCAGCTGGCGGACAGCGTGGAGCGGGCCAGCGCCAAGGGAGCCACCAATATCCTGGCGTTTGACTCCACACGGGCGTTTATCATCAACATCCCCCACGGGCGGGTGATCACCACCATGTCCCAGGAGGAGATGCAGGAAAACATTTTTACCAACATCGACGGCGCCGTTCTTTTGAAGTAAAGAAGAGCAGGACCTTTCAGGATGCCTTGCCCTCCCGCCCGAATGGCGGGGGAGCGGCGGCGCCAGAGGCAAAAAGGAGATTATGATCGCATGACTGGAGCAATGTATGCCGCCATCGGCGGACTCAAAACTCACATGACCAACCTCAACGTCATTGGCAACAACATCGCCAATGTCAATACCGCGGGCTACAAGGCCCAGCGGATGATCTTCCAGGAATCCATCTACACCACCAGCCGGGCGGGCAGCAACGGCACCGCTGTCCGGGGCGGCAACACCCCCTCCCAGATCGGCTATGGTTCCCAGGTGGGCTCCATCGACCTGAACATGTCCCCGGGTACCTTCAACCCCACCGGCGTGGGTCTGGACTGTATGCTGGAGGGCGACGGGTTCTTCCTGGTGGGCAATAAGGACCTGAAGTTCGACAGCGCGGAGGACTATACCAAGCTGAGCCTGACCCGCGTGGGCGACTTCAGCATTGATCCCCTGGGCTACGTCACGGACGGCAACAAGAATGTCGTCTACGGGTTCAAGATGGTGCAGAATCCGGATTATGATCCCAACGCAAAAGAGCAGTATAAAATAGATGAGAACGGCAACAAGATCAATATTCAGGATAAGCTGATCGTCAGCACGGAGCTGGTGCCCCTGCGGGTGCCTATTGCCGCCACAGCGCCTACGACGGGCAACGGTGGGCTTAACGCCGACGGGAGTACTAAGTGGCAGGCCGGCGATCCTGTGTATGACCTTCTAGGGCCGGCGGGAGCTGATTCGACCGCACGGAAAAACTATTCCCTGATGGATGCTAAGTACGATGCAGACGGAAAACTGAAAGAACTGCCCAAAGGAGTAGGCGGCAAAATGCAGCCGGATGGTACAGTTGAGGATATGGCCAATGCTTACGACGGCCCCCTGCCCGACATGAGCGGTAAGCTGGTCACTCTGAACGGGCTCAGCATCAACTCCAACGGCGCGATCACCGGCGTAGCGGAAAACGGCGATACCGTGGTCATCGGCTACGCCGCCATCGGCAAGGTCACCGCTCCCGACGGCGTGACCCACATCGGCGGCCCCTACTACAAGGCCATGGAGGGCGCTGGCGAGATGAACGTGGGTATCGCGGGCGGCCTGCTGGAGCAGGGCACCTATCTGAACAACCAGAGGGTCGCGGATGACGGCGCCCCCGGCATCAAGGACCTCCTGGCCCAGAACAAGAGCAACGAGATCCGCAACGGCGGCCTGGAGTCCTCCACCGCGGACGTGGCTACCGAGTTCGCCAACATGATCGTGACCCAGCGCG
>CAJTVO010000158.1 GCA_910579485.1 uncultured Oscillospiraceae bacterium
GCTTATGTCAACTGATTTCGTTATTTTCCACCAATTTGCAGCTGGTAGCAGCCGCCAAAGCCTTGGTAGCCAGGTGGTAGCGTTTTCATGGGTTGTTCATAATTGGGTTAAGAAGTTTGACATTATTTTTCATTTTTTGAAGTTTTTTGTTAAAACTGAGACACAAGTTTGGAAATTAACAAATAAGTTTACGTAATGCTGCTTTGGCTAATAAAAGTTCAAAAATATGGCTTCAACATAGGAGCAATCCATGCAAAATTCAGGGCATACTACCATCACAGGAGGTGAAGCACAATGCAAAACCATAAAAGCCAGCCACCCGAGCGGAAGCCCGGGTGGCCGGATGGAGATGACGACGTCATCAACAAATATGGGACCTATGAGATACAACGGACCAACGGTATGGAGAACCCGTATCCCATGATCGCCCAGGGCCTCTCGGAGCAGGAGGCCCTGAAGCAGCTGAACGCCGCAGAGCGCTGGAAAAAGAAGTAGTGTCCTACAGCCGCAGCATCATGTCATACCAGACCACGCCGCCGTGGACCGATGCTGCCGTGCCCTGGTTGACGAAGCCGAAGCTCTCATAATAGGCGATCTTTTCCTGGCGGCAGGTGAGGGTCACGGCCTGGCGGCCTTCCAGGCGCGCAAGATCGATCAGCGCGTTCAGGAGCTGCCGGCCGCGCCCTTGCCTCTGCCAGTCTGGATGGACGGCCAGGCTGAACACAGACTGATACCGCCCGTCGGGGTCGTGGCAGGCGGCGTTGGCGAACATCTCATCGGCGATGGCCGGGACGCCGATGACCGGTCCCATGGCGTAGCCTACCACTGCGCCGTCCAGCTCGCCAAGAAGGACGTGGCCGGGATAGACAGACAGGCGGTCCCGGATGGACGCCCGGCTGGCGGCCTGCTCCTTGGGGAAACAGGCCGCTTCGATCTCCGCGCAGCGGTCCAGGTCGGCCATCGTCGCCGGACGGATGGACAGCAGGCCGTCCTCCAGCCCGGTCAGAAAGTCGCTGGAGGAGCGTATCTTCGCGCCGATATTCCCCATGTCCAGCAGGTTGGCCTGCTGGATCTCCTCCGTATTGGAGGAACAGCAGTCAGCCAGGACCACCACCTGATAGTCCAGGGAAACGGCGTCGTAACAGGTCGTGCGGATACAGTTGGGGGTGGTGGTGCCCGTCAGAAGCACGGTGTCCACTCCCAGCCGCCGCAGGAGCAGGTCCAGAGACGTCTGGAAAAACGCGGAATACCGGGGTTTAACGATCTCGTAGTCCTCCGGGCGGCGTCCAAACTCCGGCGGATTTTCCACGGAGAGGGGGCCCGTGCTGCCAGGGGTAAGAGGGCGTCCGCCCTCCGCCCAGACGTGATAGCGGGTATGCTCCACATCGCTGCCATCGGCGCGGTAGGCCCGGTTGACGAAGATCACCGGGACATTCGCGCGGCGGCAGGCCGTTATCACCCGGGCGCAGGCGGGCACGGTGGCCCGCGCTCCCCGGATGCACAGGGGGGACTCCGGATTCAGGAATCCGTTTTGCATGTCGATCACGATCAATGCCTGTTTCATGACGGCAGTCTCCTTTATAGTAAGATCAGCTCTGCTCCCAGCACCACCAGGCAGCAGACTGCCGCTACCAGGAACAGGCTGCCGCCCCGCCAGGCCAGCAACGCGCCCGCCGCAAGAGCCAGCGCGCCGGCAACAGGGCTCTGGGTCGCCTCCACGATGGCGGGGAAGGTCATGACCGCCAAGGTGACATAGGGTACATAGTAGAGGAAGGATCGCAGGGTGGGGCTGGTGATTTCCCTGCGGATCAGCACCAGGGGCGTGGCGCGGATGATGTAGGACACTCCGGCGGACACCAATATGTATATCCAAATGTTTTTCATGCCCGTTCCGCCGCTCCTTCCGGGTCCTTTATGGGGAATAGGACGGCCGCGCCCAGGGAGATCGCCACCGTCAGGAAAATCGTCCTGACGCCAGAGGAGACGCCCGCCAAAAGCGCCCACCGTCCGGCGATAAAGCTGGCGGCAAAGCTGAGCAGCACCAGGCCCCGTACCACGCGGCTCTCCCTGGCCGGGGGGACGATGATGGCCAGGAACATCCCGTACAGCCCTACGCTCAGGGCGCTCATCAGGCGCAGGGGCAGGACGCTGCCCGCCGCCGCGCCGAAAAAGGTCCCCAGCCCCCAGCCGGGGATCGCGACAGCCATGGCGCCGTAGGTATACCAGGGGTCCAGCCGCCCGGGAAAGGCGATGGAGATGCCGAAGATCTCGTCCGTTACGTCAAAGGCCACCAGCATCCTGTGGCGGAGGGGCGTCTCCGGGGCCAGCTTTTGGCTGAGGGAGCAGCTCATCAGGAGATAGCGGGCGTTGGCCACCAGGGTCATGACGGCCACCTCCCAGTATCCAGCGCCGGCGGAAACCAGGGAGAATACCGCGTATTCTCCGGCGGAAGCGTTGTTGGCCAGGCTCTCCACCATGGCCTGCAGGGCGGAAAAACCGGCGTTCCGGGCGGCAATGCCCAGGGTGAAGGCTACGGCGAAGTAGCCCAGCGCAATGGGCATCCCATCCCGGACGCCCCTGCGAAAATTGGTTTGGCTGTTGTTCAAGGAGATCCCTCCAAATGTTGACGGTAGGCTTCTATTATATAACTTTCGGACGATAAGTCAAGCCGCCGGAATGCTGGCTTACGGAGGCTTGCGGTGGCAAATATTTGTGCACAAATTTGACATTTTCCGGTGGATATGGTAAAATGACGCCAGCCCCTGGAAAGGGAGATGTGAAAGGCGTTAACGTATGACAAAAATCTTATTCGTCTGCCACGGCAACATATGCCGCAGCCCTATGGCTGAGTTTATCATGAAGGATCTGGTGAAGCGCGAGGGGCTGGAGGACCGGTTCCACATCGCCTCCGCCGCCACCAGCACCGAGGAGATCGGCAATCCCGTCTACCCCCAGGCCCGCCGGAAGCTGGCGGAGCATGGTATCGGCTGCGCGGGGAAGACCTCCCGGCAGCTCACCGCCGCCGACTACGGACAATATGACCTCCTCGTTGGAATGGATCTGGCCAATATGCGGAACATGGGCCGCATCTGCGGCGGAGATCCGGACGGGAAGCTCCATCTGCTCCTGGAGTTCGCCGGACGGTCCGGCGATGTAGCCGACCCCTGGTACACCCGGGATTTCGAGGCCGCCTGGCGGGACATCGAAGAAGGCTGCCGGGGACTACTGGACCGGCTGGAGAAGTAATACTGTTTCCGGACAAAAGAATTTCAGTCTTTTATTGAGGATCAGTATAAGCCCTAGGTCATTCAAAAGACAAAAATGACGCCCGAGGGGCCGGTGGGAAGCCGGGCCCTCGGGCGTCATTTGCAGCATAGCGGAGTGAGACTGCCTTCATGCCAGCAGCTCCGGCAGGCAGGCGGCCAGGAACATGGCCGCCGCCAATACCATTGCCAGCACCGCCAGCAGATACCGCCTGCGCAGTAAAAATACGATGATTCGATCCCGCCGCATAAAGCCGCCTCCCGCCCTCCATAGATCCTGGAACAGTCTATGCGGCGGGACGGAGGATCATTCCGCGCCGATGACGGTATATTCCCCCGAGCGGAGCAGCCGGACCAGGGCCGCGGTGTCCTCCGGCAGGGTCCGGGCCAGGATGCCGCCCTGGCCGATGTCCTCCGTCCGGTGGCAGTCGGAGCCTCCGGTGCGCAGGAGGCCATGGAGCGCCGCGTATTCCTCGGCGCGGGGATTGTTGCTCTCGTGCCGGGGATTCAGGTTGCACACCTCTACGCCGTCCAGGTAGCAGGCGAAGGCGGGGGTGCATTTTTTCCGGTAGGGATGGGCCTGGACGAGGAGGGCTCCCGCCTCCCGGGCCAGGGGGGCGAAGGCGGCGATGCCCATGCGGAATACCTCCTCCGGCCGGGCCAGCAGCTCGTCGGGGCAGTTGTATAAGAGGTAGTCGTTGCAGCACTCGTCAAAGCGCAGCTCCGCGCCTTTGTAGACCTTCAGGCCCCGTCTGGCGCACTCCGCCTCCATCCGGCGGAAGCCGTCCAAAAAGTGGGACATCACATCGCCTGGAGAGGTGGTGTCCAAGTCAAGGTATTCAAAGGTGTCCCGGTTGTAGTGGTCCGTGACGGCCACGGCGGCATAGCCCGCCTGGGCGTAGCCCTCCGCCAGGGCGGCGGCGTCCAGCCAGCCGCATTTGCTGGTGTGATTGGTGTGCAGATGGGTCTCGATCCGATACTGTTCCATAGTTATTCCTCCCGAACGCTATTCTGCCAGCGTCAGCTTCACATTTTTCCTCGCGCAGAGATCCCGGCATTCCTCCGGACAGCAGGGGCCGGTGATGACCTCGGTCATGTCCTCCAGGGTCCCGTAGGACATGAGGCTGCTCTCGCCGAACTTGCCGCCGTCCAGCAGCAGCCAGGTCTGGCGGCTCTGGGCCGCGGCCAGCTTTTTCAGCTCGTATTCGATGTAGGTGGACACGTTCAGCCTGCCCTCCGGCGACACGCCGGAGGCTCCCATGAAAGCTTTGGCAAACTGATACCGCCCCAGGAATTCCAGGGTACTGACATCGGCCACAGAGTTGGTGCGCCGGTTCATGACGCCGGGGAGGACGATGAGCTCCACCTGGGGCTTGTCGTAGGCCTGATGGACCACGTAGAGGTTGCCGGTGACGACGGTCACATGCTTGAGGGGGTCCAGGCAGTCGATCAGGTGCATGGTGGTGGTGCCGGCGTCGATGTAGAGTGTGTCGCCGTCCTCAACGCGGGTCTGGGCGCACTGAGCGATCCGGCGCTTTTCCTCGGTGTGGAGCTGGGCGCGCTGGGTGAACAGGGGCACCTCCTGCCGCTGAAGGGCCCGGACGCCGCCGTAGACCTTCTCCACCGCGCCGGTGTCCGCCAGGTAGGCCACGTCGGAGCGGATCGTGTTCATGGACACGCCGAATTCCTCCCGCAGCTCCTCCATGGTGACCGCTTCCCGCCGGGCCACCAGGGCCTCGATCTGCTTGCGGCGGTCGTCCTTCATATGGAGACCTCCTTTCCGGAGAAACCGAAATTTTTCGTAAGACCATGATACCGTACCGGAAAAGAATTGTCAACTGTTTTATAAAAATTGGTAAGTTCACAAGCATCAAAAAGAAAATTACTAAAAAAATCATATTTGAAATTGACAGAAGAGGCAACAGATGCTACAATCTCCATGTAGAAACGTTTGCGGCGTCAGCCGCAGGATATTATGAAACGGAGGACGAAATCATATGGCGAAAGTAAGAGTAGGCGTAGCAGGGTACGGTACCATCGGCCAACGTCTGGCGGACGGCGTAGCCATGCAGGGGGACATGGAGCTGGTAGGCATTGCGGATCTGGCTCCCACCCTGGCCATCCGTGCCCTGCGGGAGAACGACATGATCGGGGCCAACAACGTTAAGTACGACCTGTACCTGGTGGGCGGCGCAGACAAGGCGAAGTTTGACGCCATGGACATCCCTGTGGCCGGTTCCTTTGAGGACCTGTGCGGCAAGGTGGACATCATGCTGGACTCCTCCCCCGGAGGCGTGGGCGCGAAGAACAAGGAGATCTATGAGAAGATGG
This sequence comes from uncultured Oscillospiraceae bacterium, assembly GCA_910579485.1. Taxonomy (GTDB): domain Bacteria; phylum Bacillota; class Clostridia; order Oscillospirales; family Oscillospiraceae; genus Pelethomonas. The sequence goes on from CAJTVO010000158.1 coordinate 5,595, forward strand.
GTGTGAAAGCCATCTTCCAGGGCGGCGAGAAAAACTCCGTGGCGGACGTGTTTTTCCATGGCTATGCCAACTATGAGAAGGGCCTGGGTCAGAACTATCTGAAGCTGACCAGCTGCAATACTACCGGCCTTATCCGCACGGTGGACTGTCTGGACCGCGCCGTGGGCGTGGAGAAGGTGGCCATCACCATCATCCGCCGCGTGGCCGATCCCGGCGACTACCATCGCGGACTGACCAACGCTCTCCAGATTGACAAGGCTCCCAGCCATCAGGCGGTGGATTTGATGACCATCATGCCCCATGTGGAGGCCACCGGTATTCTGGTACATACTCCTGTGACCCATGGGCACATCATTACCGTTCTGGCCTCCGGCAAGGATGGGAAGAAGATCACCCGCGAGCAGGCCCTGGAGGCCTTCCGGGCCCATCCCCGTATTCGGACCGTCACCATCGACGAGGGCTTCCTGGGGAATGCCAGTTTGTTTAAGTACGCCCGTGACCTGGGCAACCGCCGGGGCGACATGTATGAGATCGGCCTCTGGGAGGACAGCATCGTGGAGAGCGGGAACGATATCATGTATGCGATCAATATCCCCCAGGAGAGCGTGACGATTCCCGAGACGATGGATGCTATTCGGGCGGCGATGGAGATGCAGCCCACTCGGGAGACTGGTACGGCGGAGACGAACAAGTACCTGCGTATCGGCCGGTTTAAGTAAGCGGCCCCTGCGGGGCCGCGCCGGCTTCGCTTCTCGTCGGAGGCCCGGGGGCTTCTCGCCCCCGGACTCCTCGGGTACTTTTTGTGTGAACAAAAA
>CAJTVO010000159.1 GCA_910579485.1 uncultured Oscillospiraceae bacterium
CGGACGATAGACCAGCCAATCTACAGGTCGTAGCGTAAATAATTACCCCCGTAATTCAAGAAGGTTCTTAGGAAACTGCGTTTCCTAAGTGACCTTTTGGTTCTTTTCGTTCACACGAAAAGAACGCCCTCGTCCCCGCCCCCGTGAAGCGCCGCTTGCGGCGCTTTTAGCGCTAAGCCCGCCGTAGGCGGGCCCACGGGCAGGGGCGAATCTAACTGTTAGAAACAAGCGGGAGCGGCCCGCAGGGCCGCCGCCCTCGGATCAGCTATTGAACTCCGCAACGACCTCCGCGTCAGTGGCGAGAGCCTTCGCCGCCCCGGCGGCGCGATGCTCGTCCAGCTTTGCCGCCAGCGCCTGGTCCTCAACGGCCAAAATCTGTACGGCAAGCAAAGCGGCGTTGACGGCTCCGTCAACGGCAACTGTAGCGACCGGGATACCGGAGGGCATCTGTACCGTGGACAAAAGCGCGTCAACGCCGTCCATCGCGTTGGACTTCAAGGGGATACCGATAACAGGCAGGGTGGTCTGGGCCGCAAGGGCCCCGGCCAGATGGGCCGCCATCCCGGCGGCGGCGATCAGCACGCCAAAACCATTGGCGCGTGCCTCCCGGGCAAAGGCCGCGGCCTCCCCGGGGGTGCGGTGCGCGGAATAGACATGGACCTCATGGGGCACGCCGAAAGACGCGAGGGTCTCCGCGGCCTTGCGGACCACGGGCAGGTCGCTGGCGCTGCCCATGACGATGCCGGCTTTCTTCATTGGCTGTTCCTCCATAAAAATGAATATGAGCAGTCCTCTCCCCATAGAAAGCGGACTGCCCAGACGGACGGCATGTGTACTCTAACCTGTTCCCCTGTGGTATCCCACAATCCCGTCAGTCGCAGGCAGATCTCTTTGATTGAAAAATTCATCTTTAGGCTAACATTTTCTTCGGGAAAAGGCAAGAGATAATCATACAGATTATTTCCCCTTTTTCTGCCGCGTCACTATGGAACTTCCATAAATCGTAAGGATGTCCCCAGTTTGTCTTGACTTCCTTCCCAATCTGTGCGATAGTTTTTGTTGATAACTGTACTGTGGAGAGGGGGCGCCGGCATTGAAAAAGAACCGGGCGGGCCTTGGCGGCGTCTTTGGCGGAAGCGGCTTCGTTTACTGTCTTTCCTACGATATTTCCCGGCATCACGGACCGCGCCGCCGTCCGTGATGGGCCGGGCTTTTCTTTTTCATTACGGAGGCCTATATGAACAAACCCCTGTCCGAAATGACGCTGGAGGAGCTGTGGGAGCTGTTCCCTGTCGTTCTTTCCGAGCATAAAGACTGCTGGGCGGATTGGTATGAGGAGGAGAAGCTGTCCATTGAGGCCCTTCTGCCGGACTGGAACATCAGGATCAGCCACATTGGAAGTACTGCGATCCCCCGCATATGGGCCAAGCCGGTCATTGACATTCTCATAGAGCTCCCTCACGGCGCTTCCATGGCAGACGCAAAGAAGATATTGGTAAACAACGGCTGGATTTGCATGTGTACGGCGGAAACCAGGATATCCCTCAATAAGGGTTACACCAGCCAGGGCTTTGCGGAGCGTGTGTTCCACATTCATCTGCGCTATGCCGGAGATCACGACGAATTGTACTTTCGGGACTATATGGCTGGACATCCCGTCCTTGCCGGGGAGTACGAGCGTTTGAAGCTCTCCCTCTGGAAAAAGTACGAGCACGACCGGGACGCCTATACAGACGCGAAGAGCGCGTTCGTCAGGAAATACACAGACCTTGCGAAAGCGGAATATGGAGACCGGTACTGACCGGCCTTTGACAGACTATATCAGATTTATGGCGATACAAAGGAGGAACGCGGATGATCCGACAATTAGACGGCAAGATCGTGCTGGCCGACGGCAGTCAGTACCTGGGCTGCCGCTTCGGGGCCAGAGGGGACCGGGTGTGCGAGCTGGTGTTCAACACCTCCATGGTGGGCTATCAGGAGATCGTCTCCGACCCGTCCTACACCGGACAGCTGGTGGTGATGACCTATCCCATCATCGGCAACTACGGCGTCACCGACGAGGACTACGAGACCAAGATCCCCACCATCGGCGGGCTGGTGGTCCGGGAGTACAACGACATCCCCAGCAACTTCCGCTACACCAAGACCCTCTCGGAGATCCTGGAGGACTACGGCATTCCCGCCATCGAGGGCGTGGACACCCGGAAGCTCACCCGGGCCATCCGGGACGCGGGCAGTCAGAAGGCCCTTCTGACGGACGTGGACGTCCCCCTGGAGGAGGCCCTGGCGCGTCTGAACGCCGCCCAGCTCCGCCGTGACCAGGTGGCCCAGGTCAGCTGCAAAAAGCGCTGGTACGCCCGTACCTCCAACCACCGCTTCACCGTGGTAGCGGTGGACTGCGGCATCAAGCTGAACATTGTCCGCTCCCTGAACGCCAGGGGCTGCAATGTCACCGTGGTCCCCTACGACACCCCCTATCAGACCATTCTGGACATGGAGCCAGACGGAGTTTTCCTCTCCAACGGTCCCGGCGACCCGGAGGACGTGAAGCCCGTGATCGAGCTGGTCCGGCAGCTGCGGGGGAAGTTCCCCCTCTTCGGCATCTGCCTGGGCCACCAGATGATCGCCCTGGCCTACGGCGGGAAGACCTACAAGCTGAAATTCGGCCACCGGGGCGGCAACCACCCGGTGAAGGACCTGTCCACCGGCAAGCTGGAGATCACCAGCCAGAACCACTCCTACGCCGTGGACGGGGACTCCCTGGCGGACACCGGTCTGGAGGTCACCCACGTCAACGTGCTGGACGGCACCGTGGAGGGCCTGGCCTGTAAGGAGGACAAGGTGTTTTCCGTCCAGTACCACCCGGAGAGCGCCCCCGGCCCCCAGGACAGCGGCTGCCTGTTCGACCGGTTCATTCAGATGATGGAGGAGGAGAAGCGCCATGCCTAAGAGAACGGACTTGAAAAAAATTCTGGTCATCGGCTCCGGCCCCATCGTCATTGGGCAGGCCGCCGAGTTCGACTACGCCGGCACCCAGGCCTGTCTGGCCCTCCGGGAGGAGGGGTATCAGGTCATTCTTGCCAACTCCAACCCCGCCACCATCATGACCGATACCACCATTGCCGATAAGGTCTACATGGAGCCCCTGACGGTGGAGTATCTGGCGAAGATCCTCCGCTTCGAGCGTCCCGACGCCATCGTCCCCGGCATCGGCGGACAGACGGGACTGAACCTTGCCATGGAGCTGCAGAAGCAGGGCATCCTGGACGAGTGCGGTGTGGAGCTGCTGGGCACCAGCTACGACAGCATCCGCCGGGCCGAGGACCGGGAGCTGTTCAAGGAGCTGTGCCTGGAGCTTGGCGAGCCGGTGGTCCCCTCCGAGATCGCCAACGACCTGGAGGAGGCGGCACGGGCCGCGGCGGACATCGGCTACCCGGTGATCCTCCGTCCGGCCTTCACCCTTGGGGGCACCGGCGGCGGCTTTGCCGGAAACGAGGACGAGCTGCGGGAGATGATGAAGCACGCCCTGGAGCTGTCCCCCGTCCATCAGGTGCTCATCGAGAAGAGCATCAAGGGTTATAAGGAGATCGAATACGAGGTGATGCGGGACGCCAACGACACCGCCATCACCGTCTGCAACATGGAGAACATCGACCCCGTGGGCATCCATACCGGCGACTCCATCGTGGTGGCCCCCAGCCAGACCCTCACCAACAAGGAGTACCACCTCCTCCGGGACAGCGCCCTGCGGCTCATCCGCGCCCTGAAGATCGAGGGCGGGTGCAACGTCCAGTTCGCCCTGGACCCCCAGTCCTTCCAGTATTATGTGATCGAGGTAAACCCCAGAGTATCCCGGTCCTCCGCCCTAGCCAGCAAGGCCAGCGGGTATCCCATCGCCCGGGTGTCCGCCAAGATCTCCGTGGGGATGCACCTGGAGGAGATCCAGCTGGCCAACACCCCCGCCTGCTTCGAGCCCGCTCTGGACTACGTGGTGACGAAGATGCCCCGGTTCCCCTTTGACAAGTTCGGCTCCGCCAGCAACCGTCTCAGCACCCAGATGAAGGCCACCGGCGAGGTCATGGCCGTCGGCCGGACCCTCCAGGAGAGCATCCTGAAGGCCGTCCGCTCTTTGGAGGGCGGCGTGGGCCACATCTATATGGAGAAGTTCAACGACTACGCCGACAAGGAGCTGCTGGACTACATCCGGCTGGGCACCGACGACCGTATTTTCGCCATTGCCGAGCTGATGAGCCGGGGGACCGACCTGGGACAGATCTGCACCGCCACCCAGATCGACATGCTCTTCCTGGACAAGATCTGCAACATCGTCCACTACGAGGAGGAGATCAAGGCCCGCCCCTGGGACACGGACATGCTCCGTCGGGCCAAGCGCCGGGGCTTCTCCGACAGGGCCGTCGCCTGGCTGTGGAAGTGTACCGAGCGGGAGGTCTACGACAAGCGCTGCGAGCTGGGCATCTTCCCGGTCTACAAGATGATCGATACCTGCGCCAGCGAGTTCGACAGCTACGTGCCCTACTTCTACTCCACCTACGAGGACGAGAACGAGTCCGTGGTGTCCGCCAATAAAAAGATCATCGTCCTTGGCTCCGGTCCCATCCGCATCGGCCAGGGCGTGGAGTTCGACTATTCCACCGTCCACGCAGTCCAGACCATCAAGAAGAGCGGCTATGACGCCATCATCATCAACAACAACCCGGAGACCGTTTCCACGGACTACACCTGTTCCGACAAGCTGTACTTCGAGCCCCTGACGGTGGAGGACGTGATGAACGTCATCCACTTGGAACAGCCCATAGGCGTCATCGCCTCCCTGGGAGGCCAGACGGCCATCAATCTGGCCCAGCCCCTGCGGGACCACGGAGTGACCATCATCGGCACGGACTGCGAGGCCATCGAGCGTGCGGAGGACCGGAAGGTCTTCGAGCAGGTCCTCCACCAGCTGGACATCCCCCAGCCCCGGGGCGAGGCCGTCACCAATCTGGAGGACGGCGTCCGCGCCGCCCGGGAGATCGGCTATCCGGTGCTGGTGCGCCCCTCCTTCGTGCTGGGCGGCAGGGCCATGGAGATCGTGGCCAACGAGGAGATGCTCCGCCGCTACCTGAAGACCGCCGTGGAGGTGGACGAGTCCAAGCCGGTGCTGGTGGACAAGTACATCATCGGCAAGGAGGTGGAGGTGGACGCCATCTGTGACGGGACGGACGTGTTCGTCCCCGGCGTCATGGAGCTGGTGGAGCGCACCGGCGTCCACTCCGGCGACTCCGTCAGCGTGTACCCCACCTTCTCCATCTCGCCGGAGGTGAAGGAGGTCATTCTGGACTACACCCGAAAGCTGGGCCTGGGCATCGGCATCGTGGGCCTCTACAACATCCAGTTCATCGTGGACCGGGAGGAGAAGGTCTACATCATCGAGGTCAACCCCCGGTCCTCCCGGACGGTGCCCTTCCTCAGCAAGGCCACCGGCTACTCCCTGGCGGACATCGCCACCAAGGTCATCCTGGGGGAGACCCTCCGTGACCAGGGCATCACTGAGCTGTATCCCCCGGAGAAAAAGCGGTGGTACTGCAAGGTCCCCGTGTTCTCCTTCAGCAAGCTCAGCGGACTGGACGCCTACCTCTCTCCGGAGATGAAGTCCACCGGCGAGGCCATCGGCTACGACGAGCGCCTGCCCTACGCCCTCTACAAGGCCATGCAGGCCGCCGGCATGAACCTCCAGGACCACGGGACGGTGCTGCTGAGCATCTGCCAGGAGGACCTGGAGGAGGCCCTGCCCCTGGTGGAGCGCTTCTACCGCCTGGGCTTCAATATCGAGGCCACCACCGGCACGGCCAACTTCCTCAAGGACCACGGCATCCGCACCCGCCGCAAACGGGACTACACCGAAGACCCCCGGGACATCACCGAGGCCATGCGCGGCGGCAAGGTAGCCTACCTGGTGAACACCCGCGACCCCAGCTCGGCGGAGCACGTGAACGCCGGTTTCGAGATGCGCCGTCTGGCCATCGAGAACAGCGTCACCACCTTCACCTCCCTGGATACGGTCAGCGCCCTGCTGGATGTGCTGGAGGCAATTTCCAGCAGAATTTCTACCATCGACGCACAGTGACAAAACTTCTCGGAAGATTTTAGACTTTTGTAACAATCTATGCTGGTTTTGTTAACAACCTTCGGGTATCCTTAATCTTGCAAGTGACAAGACTTCTTTTTCATCTGATCCTCCAAACCATAGACAAAACCCGGAAGCTGACCGCTTCCGGGTTTTGTCTATGCAGGGA
>CAJTVO010000160.1 GCA_910579485.1 uncultured Oscillospiraceae bacterium
GTGTGAACAAAAAGTACCCAAAAAGTCACTTAAACCTACGGTTTAAGAATCCCTTGATCACGGGGGAGTTTATTTGCGCCCGAGGCATGGTCTTATTTGCTCTAAACCTTACTGCCGTCCGCTTCAGAGGTCTTCTGCGTCTACCCTCACGTGTATGATGGGGGCCCCTACCTCTTGCGGAGAATGGTGGGCGGCGGGGGGCGATGCGTAAATGTTTTTTTGATTCGTTACTGCGTGCTGAATACTTCCAGCATCAGCTGGACGCCTAGTTTGAAGCCTTCGCGGAAATGGTGGATATCGTTTATGTTCTCCTTCTCACACAGCTTATAAAAATGAGTATCCACTACCTCGCTTCCCAGCGCCTCTGTTACCTTATCCCCAAATTCCATGTCCGTATCCCTCAGCTCCTGCGGATAATGCGCACGACTGGCTTGACCTCGGTATTCCCCGTTATAAATGTCAGATAAAATACTCATGGTTGTACCCCTTTCAAAAATCTCTTGCGGAGAACTTAAATTTATTATATTCTCTTTGCGAGAACTTGTCAAGGAGTAATTATGTTTTCAAGAGAACAATTTGGACAGCGTTTATATGAGATGCGAAAAAAGAACCACGAAACGCAGGCTGACCTTGCGGCACTGTTGGAGTGCGTAAAGAGCCATATCAGTGAGATGGAAAGTGGGAAGAAGATCACTACCGCAGAAAAAATCGTGCTGATTTGTGAGCATTACCATATTTCTTCTGACTATCTCCTGGGATTAAGTGATGACCCTAGTCCTAGATAAATAAGGAGTTTTATATGTTTTCAAAAGAATTATTTGGTCAGCGTTTATCAGAAACACGACGAAAGAATCATGAGACGCAGGTTGATTTGGGACATGTCATCCGCACCGGCCGGACCACGGTCAGTGAGATGGAGAGCGGCAAGAAGACCACTACAGCGGAAAAAATCGCGTTGATCTGTGAGCACTATCATATTTGCTCGGATTATTTGCTGGGGTTGACGGATGACCCAAGCCCCCGATAATGGGGTGATGTTCCGTCAAGTACCCCGGGGAGTCTGCCACGCTAGACGGTAGGGACTGCCGGTAACCACGCTGAAATAGAAACTGAAGTTGCACGAAGCGGACGGTAGTCAGTTTAGACCAAACCAGACTGTGCCTCGGGCGCAAAATAAACAGATGAGGAGCGGGATTCTCAAGGGGGAGTCCTCTCCCCCTTGAGCACGCTTTTGCCTACTTTTGGCGTGTGCCAAAAGTAGGTCCAGGGTCTGGGGGCGGACAGCCCCCAGGCTATTGATAAGAAATCGTTTAGCGCGGCCCGAAGGGCCGCAGAAGAGGCCCTCATGTTACCAAAAGTTCTCTGTGTCGTCGGCCCCACCGCCAGCGGCAAAACAAAACTAGGCGTCCTGCTGGCCAAAAAATTTAACGGCGAGGTAGTGAGCATCGATTCGATGCAGATCTATCAGGGAATGTCCATCGGCACCGCCGCCCCCACGGCGGCGGAGATGGAAGGCATCCCCCACCATATGGTGGGCGTCGCCGCCCCCGGCGACAACTGGTCCGCCGCCCGGTTCACCGCCGCCGCGGACAATCACATACAGGATATTCTGCGCCGGAATAAACTCCCCGTACTGGTAGGCGGCACCGGCCTCTACCTGGACGCCGTCATTGCGGGGCGGACCTTCGCCCCGGGAGCCTCCGGCGGCGCGGTGCGGAAAAAGCTCCAGGAGGAGCTGGAGGCCGGGGGTGTTGAACCCCTTTTGGCGGAGCTTCGCCGGGTGGACCCGGAGGCCGCCGCCCGGCTCCACCCCGCCGACGTGAAGCGCGTCCTCCGGGCCCTGGAGGTCTACCGGGAAACGGGAAAGACCATCTCCCGGCACAACGAGGAGACCCGCGCCCTGCCCGGCAAATATGACCCCGTCTATATCGGCCTGGCCTTCCGGGACCGGGAGGACATGAAGGCGCTCATCGACCTCCGGGTGGACCGGATGCTGGAGGAGGGCCTCCTGGAGGAGGTCCGCTCACTCCGGGACGCGGGAGTCCCCCGGGACTCCACCGCCCTCCAGGCCATCGGGTACAAGGAGCTCCTCCCCGCCCTGGAGGGGGCCTGCTCCCTGGAGGAGGCCGCAGCGGAAATCAAGCTCCGCTCCCGGCAGTATGCCAAGCGGCAGCTGACCTGGCTGCGGCGAAATCCGGACGTCCACTGGATCTATTGGGAAAAAAAGCGCGATTTTGCCGCCGCTTTGCAAAATGCGACAGAAATTCTCATGGCGCAGGGGCTACAATAGAGTCCGGGCGGACAGGCCGAAAGGCCCTCCCCCGCCCTATTACACAAAAGAGAGGTAGACATCATGAGCAGCAAATCACCCAACCTGCAGGACGTGTTCCTGGCTTCCGCCCGGCGGACCGAGACGCCGGTGACGGTCTTTCTGGTCAACGGATTCCAGATGCGGGGCACCATCACCGGCTTCGACGCCTTTACCGTGGTCCTCACCGCTGAGGGAAAACAGAACCTGATCTACAAGCACGCCATTTCTACGGTCAGCCCCGCCCGCACCGTGGACCTGGCCGAGTGGGAGGACACCCTCTGATCCTTTAAGCTCCACCGGGGCCTATGGGGCTCCTGGATATCCCAGCGCTGTTTAAGAAAGAGATACATATGAAAACTGGAACGCTTGCCACAAAATTGATGCTTGCCGCCATCTTCCTCACGGTACTGGTGTACTTCGGCGTGAGTACGGCGGCCTATTTCAACGACCCTTACACCACCACCGTTGCCTATGGCTTCGTGGGCGAGGACGCCGTGACCGTCTCCGGCTACGTGGTAAGGGACGAGGAGGTCCTCCCCGAAGGCGGAGAGCTGGTCTACTCCTCCCGGGGCGAGGGAGAACGGGTGGGCCGGGGAGGCACGGTGGCCCTGGTCTATCCCACCGCCCAGGCCCTCAGCGACGCCAACACCTTACGGGACCTGACGAGTCAGCTGGAGCAGCTGCAGCACGCCAGCTCCCTGGCCTCCGGGAGCCGGGCCTCCGCGCGGCTGGACGACGAGATCGCCGGGGCCCTGGCGGAATTTCACGGCGCCCTGGCGGAGGGCGGGCTCACCGCCGCCGGGGAGAGCGGGCGGAGCCTCCGGTCCGCCGTCCTGCGGCGGAGCTACGCCTTCTCCGGAGACGGGGGGCTGGAGGCCTCTATCGCCGCCCTGGGGGAGCGGATCTCCGCCCTCTCCGCTTCGGCGGAGACCGATGTGGTCCGGGTGTCCGCGCCCTCGGCGGGGCTGTTCTCCGGACTGGTGGACGGCTATGAGACGGTGCTGACCCGGTCCGGCGTGCTGGAGCTGGACCCCGCCGGGTACCGGGCCATCGCGCCGGAGGAGGCCTCCGGCGTGGGACGGATGATCTATGGAAGCGGCTGGTCCTTCGTGACGCTGATGCGGAGCGAGGACGCCAAGCGCCTCCAGGAGGGCGGGTCGGTGCGCCTCCGGTTCCAGACGGGACTGGACCGGGACCTGACGGTCAAGGTGGAGCGCATCAGCGCCGAGGACGGGGGACGCCGGGTGGTGGTGTTCTCCTCGGAGAAGTACCTCAACCTCGCCACCCTGCTGCGCCGCCAGAACGCCCAGATCATCTTTGACAGCCACGACGGCATCCGGGTGCCCCGCAGCGCCGTCCGGGTGGACCTCCAGGAGATCGTGGACGAGAGCGGCCAGCCGGTGCTGGACGGCCAGGGGAACCCCAAGACCAAGTCGGTGACGGGCGTGTACTGCCTCTGGGGCGACACGGCCCGGCTCAAGCCGGTGAAGGTCCTGTGGCAGGAGGATGAGTACATCCTGGTGGCTCCGGACGAGGAGGCCCTGTCGGCCTTCACCTCGGAGAGGGCCCGGGAGGGCCGCCGCCTCCGGGCCGGAGACCAGGTGATCACCGCCGCGGCGGAGGTATATGACGGAAAGGTGGTGCAGTAATGTCCATTGCGGAAAATATTCAGGCCATCCGGGCGCGGATGGACCGGGCGGCCCGGGAGGCGGGCCGGGACCCGGCGGAGATCCTCCTGGTGGGGGCCAGCAAGATGAACGGCGCCGCCGCCTGCCGGGCGGCCATCGCCGCGGGGATCGACGCCCTGGGGGAGAACCGGGTCCAGGAGATGACCGCCAAGCTGGAGGAGCACGCCTACGACGGGGCGCCCCTTCACTTTATCGGGCGGCTCCAGCGCAACAAGGTGCGCCAGGTGGTGGGGACGGCCTCCCTGATCCACTCCGCGGGCTCCCTGGCCCTGCTGGAGGAGATCCAGCGGCAGGCGGAGAAACGGGCGCTGGTCCAGGACGTGCTGCTGGAGGTCAATATCGGCGGCGAGGAGAGCAAGGGCGGATTCGCGCCGGAGGAGCTGTACGCCGCAGCGGAGACCGCCGGAGGGTTCCCGAACGTCCGGGTCCTGGGATTGATGACCATCCCCCCCGTGGAGCGCGAGCCCCATGGAAATTTCCCTTACTTTTTAAAAGTTTCCCAGCTTTATGTTGACATAAGCAGGAATTTGTATGATAATAGCTTTAAATACCTATCCATGGGTATGAGCGACGATTTTGAGGACGCCATTGCCGCCGGGGCCACCATGATCCGCGTGGGCTCCGCGATTTTTGGACATAGACAGTACCAATAACTAGGGGAGGTTTCCACCATGAGCAGTATTTTAGACAATATCAAGAGAATGATCAGTCCGCTCAGCGATGAGGACGATGATTATGAGGAGATCTTTGATGACCGCGACTCGCCGTTTATCGACGAGCGCCCCCGGAGCATCGACCGGGGCGGCCTGGCGGACAGCCGCCGGGGCAAGGTGGTCAATATCCACGCCACGACCCAGCTGAAGGTGGTCCTGGTGAAGCCTGAGCGCTTCGAGGCCGCCAGCGAGATCGCCGATCATCTGAAGGAGAAGCGTACCGTGGTGGTCAACCTGGAGTCTACCCACAAGGACATCGCCCGGCGTCTGATCGATTTCCTTTCCGGCGTGGCCTACGCGGGAGAGGGGAAGATCAAGAAGGTGGCGGCCAATACGTACATGATCACGCCCTACTCCGTGGACATCCAGGGCGATCTGATTGACGAGCTGGAAAATAACGGGATGTATTTCTAATGTCATAGGAAATGGCTGCGCCATTCCCTTGGAAAAGCGCCGAAACGGCTTTGCCGCCCTGGGGCGGCAGATCCTGCGAGGCTTTTTATGGAGCAGACGGTATTGAGGGAGGAAACAGACGATGATGACCCCGCAGGAGGTAGCAAACTGCACCTTTGCCAAATCGATGGTAGGCGGCTATAACATGGCCTCGGTGGACGACTTTCTGGACAAGCTGACGGAGGACTACGCCGCTTTATACAAGGAGAACGCCGCCCTGAAGGCCAAGCTGAAGATCACGGTGGACAAGATGGCGGAGTACCGGGAGTCCGAGGACGCCATCCGCTCCACCCTGCTGGCTGCCCAGAAGATGTCCACCGCCATGATCAGCGAGGCGGAGCAGAAGCGGGACGCGGTGATCGGCGATGCCACCGCCGCCGCCCGGAACCGGGTGTCCGAGCTCCAGCAGCAGATCGCGGAGGCGGAGCGCCGTCTGGAGTCCGTGCGCTTCCAGGTGGACAAGGAGCTGGAGGCGGAGCGGAAGCGTCTGGCCGTGGGCCAGGAGCAGCTGCGGAACTTTATCCGCGAGGTCCGCGCGGTGTGCAACGAGGAGCTGGCCCACCTGGAGCTCCTGCCGGAGCTTCCCGCGGAGGAGCCCAAGCCGGTGATACAGGTGGTCCCCCCCGCTCCCGTGCAGGTGCCTCCTCCGGAGGAGGAGCCGGAGGCCGAGGAGAAGGAAGAGGAGAAGACCGTCGTTCAGGAGGCGGCGGTGAGCGCGTTCGCGCCCGCCGGCGGCATTCCGGCGGAGCCGGAGGGCGTGGTGGAGGATCCCTTTGCCGGGGATGCGTTCGAGGACGATTCCGACACGAGGGTCTTGAATTTGGATGATCTGCAGTTTGGCCCAAACTATACGAAGGATTGAAATGAGGCGGCTGAAAAGCCGCCTCTGCCCTTTTTGCGGCCCCGGAGGGGCCGCCTCCCCCTCTAATCTATCATTTAGATTCGCCCCTCGCCGGGGCGGGGGCCTACTTTTCGCGCGAGCGAAAAGTAGCAAAGATTCTGCGACGGCCACATCGAGTGGCCGCGCAGAATTGATTGTGCATGAC
>CAJTVO010000161.1 GCA_910579485.1 uncultured Oscillospiraceae bacterium
TTCGCCACAGTCTGCTCCGTGTAGCCGACCGCCTTGGTCGCCAGCCGCTCCACGTCGTCCAGGGCGTCCTCCAGAAGTGCCCGAGCACTCTCGTCCTCGATCTTCTTCGTCTGCGCCTTCACCTGGGCCCCGGCCAGCCGGATGTAGTAGACCGCATAGGCCCCGGCCAGGGCGATGACGGCCAGGACGATGTTGGCGAGTGCGGTGCTCGCCGCGCTGGTGATGATCTCCATGTTCATGTTTTTCTGCCTCCTTCAAGCATAAAAAATAAGACTACAGGCGAAGCCTGTAGTCTTAGGGTACTATGCTTTTCGTGAAATGTCCGCATGAAGCATTTCAGAGAATTATTTCTAAGATGTGTCACTCTGTTCGCCGAACAAGTCGAGCTGCCCCTCCACGTTCCCGGGGCCGCAAATGCTCCGAACCAGCCGGTCTGTTATGCTGTATTTTCTCGCTAATTCGAGGTAATTCCAGCCATTGAACTCGGCCTTGATGCGGGCGTCTCGGACGGGGCGGAGGATGTTGTCCAGCTGCGGGATGTAAAGGGTGGCCCCGCCGACGATTTTCAGCATCTTGCAGAAATTTTCAATGCCGATCTCCTCCGCCACTTGCTTCCATTGGTTGTCCGGCAGCATCTCAACGGTCAGCTCTTTTGAGAGATCATCCATGCCCGCGCCCCTTTCCTGTTACTCCTCCGGCGTCTGGCACATCCTGCCCAGGATGCCGAAGATCTCGCCGACTGTGATCGGCGTCCCGTAGCGAGCTGCCCAGACGTCCGGGCTGTTGATGATACCGGCCTCCACAAGCCGCGTCAGGCCCTCCCGCTGCCACTCGGGGAACTGTGCCAGGGGGTCGGGCTCCGGGGGCTCTGCGGGGCTTTGTGGCGTTTCCTGGGCCATGACCGCGCCCAGCAGCTTCACCACGCTGGCCCCGTAGCCTTTGCCCGGCACCGCCCAGCCCTTGCCCTGGGGGTTGTCGGAGGCTCCCAGCCATTCCACGAACTCGGCGGAACCCCGGGTGACCAGGGAGAAGCGCGGGTCGACGCAAGCGTTCACCAGCGGCTCCTTGGAGGCGTATGCCTTCAGGTGCTGGATTTGGGCCCGGACGCCGGTGCGCGGGTCGGGGAACGTCGCCGCCTGTCCCTGGGTGTTCCCGTTCAGGGCCCCGATGCCCGCGAAGTTGTTCTGGCCCGGCTGGACGATGCCGCCGAACTTGAAGAAGCCGGTCTCATGGAGACTCTGGGCCCAGGCCACATCGCCCCGGACGCCCTCGGCCCTGCCCTCCTCCAGATACATCTCCGCCAGCTCCTCAAGGGAGCAGCTGGTGATCTTCGGCTCGGCGTTCTTGCTCCGGCAGTAGAGGGCCATCTGCTGCGCCGTGGCCCGGGCCTCGCCCATGATCGCCGTCTTGGCCTCCTCGGTGGGGGCGTCTGTGCCCGCTCCGTTGAGCTCCGCCAGCTTCGCGGCGACCTTGGCCTTGAACTGCTCCCAGTGGGGGAGGATGTAGAGCGGGCAGTTTTTCCGGGCCCCCTGCACGATCGCGTCCGGGTGACCCATCCAGTGGTTGTGCGTGTAGAGCTGCTCCACGGTCAGGCCGTACTTCTTCAGCAGCAGCGCAGCCAGGATGACGCCGTTGGCCTCGGCCCCCAAGTCTTCCTTGCTCCCGGAGCCGTCCATGATGATCTCGATCGCGATGGTCGTCCCGTTCCCCGGGCCGCTGCCGCCGTCCCCGGCGTGCCAGCCCACCTCGGTGTCCTCCAGGTTCTGCCACGCATTGATGTCGTCCACATAGTAATGGACGCGGGCGTCGTTCATGTTGGCGTTGGGCCACGTCGCCCGGGTGTACTGCTCCGCGTCCTCCTCCACATTCTCCAGGTCGTTGGTGTTGTGGATGGTCACGCCCGCCACCTTGCCGGTGCCCCCGGAGAGCCGCTTGTCCGCTTTGAACTTCTGGCCCTTCTTGTATTTCCCGGAGTCCTTGGGCCACTTGGCCCCCCAGGGGATGATCTTCTCGTTGATGACGAGGCCGCACTCCGTCCTCGTCGCGTCAGGTGTCAGTTTTGCCATGGTGGTTTTACCTCCTATAAGTTGGTGATGGGGAGAATGACCTCGTCAATGAGCTCCCCGTAGGTGTACTTCGTGCGGCCCTCGCTCTCAAGTTTTCTGAGAAAGACGTTGTACTCAACCGCGAGCTTGAGCAGCTTGAGGACGCCGACCTCCTCCGGCGAGACCTCCTTCATGTCCGGCCCCACCATGAAGCCGATCGCCTTAATGAGCGAGAGCTCCGCCCGGATGGGCTCGGAGGTGTAGAACGCTTCAAACGCCTCGAACGCTTCCCGGGCGAACTTCTTTCGATTGAGCCGGGGTTTGTTGGGCGGGAGGACTCCGTCCGCTTGGAGTTGCTTTTTAATGGCCGCTCTCTCGGCCTTCTCGCGCTGCGTGAGCCGCTTCTGTTTCTTTGCCATATTCCAGCCCCCTAACGCTTCGGCGGGCCCTGTGCGGCCCCGTAGCCCGCGACGTGGAGCTGCTCCGGCGTGTCCTCGGTGATGGACACCACACGCACGTCGCCCAGAGGCTCCAGTCTCATAGCGATGTCCTCCTTGACGCCGATCGCCTGACCGGGCGGAGCTCCCACCTGGAGGGTGATGGTCAGCATGACCGCCGCCTCCTCTCCGAGGGCTTGCCCTGCAATCCGCACCGACTCGGGTCATTCTGACAGGCCCCGCGACACTTCCGGGCCTTGCGACGCCAGCAGTCAGCGCAGCATCGCCGCTCACGAACCTTGTCGCAGTAGAAGCGGGCGCAGTACCGGCCCTTATATACTCCGGCCATGTGAGCCCCCTCTCAGCCGTGGGTGGCGTTGAAGTTTTCAATCGCCCACCTGTTGCCTGTGGCGTACACGGCCCTCCGGGTGCGCTCGGCGGGCCCCTCCCGCCTTCGGGGGATGGAGGCCAGGGCCTCCATCATCCCACAGTCCGGACAAATGTCCGTGGCGTTGTCCGCCCGGGAGAGGGCGGGCCGCTCCGTGTACCTCCTGCCGCAGATCGGGCACACGCGCCCGGCCTGTTCGCTGTTACTCACTGTTGCTGCCTCCTTCCGTCTGCCCTGGTTTGCCGTCGGCCCCCAGGGGGCCGAGGCCCAGCTTCTTGCGGTAGATGTTCGCTGCCCGGATGACCTGGGCAAAGGCCGCGTCGCTCGCCACGCTTGAGGTGATGTTCTTCCGGGCCTTCTCGGAACCGTTGTGCCCGGTCGCCCCGGGGATAGCCGCCAGCGCGACCGGGTTGAGCTCCGTAAGGCGGCGGGCGACGGACTCCGGGAGCTTCTGGTAATAGATGCGGAGGAACACAAGCCCGGTCTCGGCACAGACCTCCACATCGCTCCGGGCGGTGCGCTGCATCTCAATGATGCCGCCCAGCGCAGCCAGGATGTCCTGGTCACTCGCCGCCCTCATCCCTCCCCCTCCTTCCGCTCCTGCCGCTTCAGGATCGCCTTGAGCCCCTCGATCACCTTCTCGCACTGGGCCACGTTCAGCCATTCCAGCCGGTCGACGCCGGTCATGCGCTTTACGAAGCCATGGATGCGCTGGGGGTTGTCGTTCCAGCCCAGCGACTCGGTCAGGGCGTAGATTTTGCGCCGCTGCTGGATGGTGCGGGCGTCGCCGCCCTCGTCGGTGCGCTTGGGGCGGGTGCTGCGGCTGACCCCGTCCTTCATATTCTGGAGGACGCGGGCCACCTCGTTGATCTGACCCTGGGTCAATGCTTTTATGGACTCCTTCCCGGTCTCGCGGTAAACGACCGCATGGAGGTCTTCATCCGTCATGTGCAGCTCTGGCGACTTGGCGATCGCCCAGAGGGTGCGGATGGAGGGCTGCTTGCGCCCTGTTCGTGCTGCTGCCATTCCTCGGGCCTCCTTTCTCAGCCGCCCGCCTTGATCTGCTCCAGCTTGGCGATGTTCACCTCATAGCCGAAGACGTCGCTCTGCTTCCAGGTGGCCCCGACCGCGTTGACCGTGTCTTCGCCGTACTTCTTCAGGGCGTCCTTGCTGATCTTCTCCTCCACCACGATGCAGTCGTGCATCTGGCGCGACTTCAGGCGGCGGATGATCTCCTCCAGCTTCTCCTTCGCCCGGGGGAGGGAAATGGAGGTGGAGAGCCGGAAGCCCACCTCGCCGAAGGTCAGGGTCATGGTCTTCGCCTTCCCCATCTCGTCCCGGTGCTCGGTGACGAATGCCTTGATCTCCCGCTCCAGCCGGGCCTGGGCGTCCTTGATGGGCTTGCTCTGCTCCTCGGCCACCTTCTGGGCCCCGATAATCTGCTTCTGCATATCGCTCTCGATGTCGCCCAGCGCGATCTGGGCCTCCGCGATCTGACGGAGGGCGTCGTTCACGTCCTCCCAGGATTTGAGGGTCGGCTCCTCAATGACTCGCTTTCTTGCCATGTCTAAGCTCCTTTCGGTTATATGCCCGCGCCGGTCGGCGTCAGGGGTACAAAATATACTGCTCCGTGAAGATCATGTAGAGCCCCAGGGGGAGGAGCAGCACTGCGGCGGTGGCGTCCTGGTCAATGGGGGTCGCCCCGGTCGCGGCCAGAAGTAGGATGAGCCAGGAGAGAACCACCAGGGCCGCGCCCATGTGCCGCTGCTTTCTCATTTTCATTGTCCCGGCCCCCTGTTGTCAGAGCATCATCATGGAGGACGCTTGCTCGATGATCTTCACGGTGACCGTGTCCTCGCCCTGCTCGGCCAGGATGCGCCCCACGTTGGAGAGGGTGCGGTCGAGGAGGCGGAAACAGCCCGTCCGCATATTACACGCCCGCTCCTTCAGCTCCAGCAGGGCGTCCGGGGTGATGTTGAAGTCCTCCAGGTAGCCCTCCACTTCGGAGGGGGCCAGCCCCCGGAGCGAGGCGTAGAAGTCGACCCGGTTCGCCATTCGTGCGAGGTAGGTCTTGATTTGGGCCTCCAGCTTCGGCTCGCCCGCGATCACCAGCCCCACGTCGCTCTGGTCGAAGATCGCTCGGAGTATCTCCATCTTCTTCTGGGTGTACTTGCTTACCAGCTTGTCCGCCTCGTCGATGATGAGGAGGTAGCCCCGGTTGGTGTTGAAGAACTCCCGGATGCCGTTGACCCTGCGCCAGATCGTGCCGTAGCCGTTGGGGAGCCCGATACTCCGCTCGATCGCCTCCACCAAGTCCCGGCTGCTCATGGTGTCGTCGCACTCGATGTAGGCGACCCGGGGGAGCTTGGCGTACTCCCGGAGGGCGTAGGTCTTGCCGTAGCCGCTGCGGGCCACCACGATGCCCAGCCCGATATACTCCTGGCTGCTCTGGCACACGCCCAGGACGGCCTTGGCGTCCCGGCTCTCGTAGAAGCGGGGCTTCTGCCCGCCCTTCTGTCCCGGCTCCGGGGGCGGCGGGAGCTCCACCTCCTCCCCGGTCTGGCCCGCCAGGAATGCGGCGAGCTTGGCCTCGATGCCCGTGGGGTCGCTGTCGTACTTGCCAGCCAGATACCGGGAAACGGTGACCCGGCTGTAACCGATCTCCTTGGCGATCGCGGCGATGCTGGTGCGCTGGGCCACGATGTAGCCGTTGATCTTCGCGGCGAGGCTCTGGGCCCCGGTGTAGGTGGTGGTGCGCTCTGCTGCTGTGACTTCCATGATGTTCCTCCTATTCGTTTATGGCCCTCAGTCTGGCAAGGGCGTCCCCGGCCTTCGACGCCAGGAACTCGTCCCCGGCCCCGCTGCGTTTCTTCCTGCTCTGGGCGGCGACCTCGCCGCGATACTCCTTGTCTGTCGGGAGGGAGATAATCTTGCTGCTGGGCGCGTGGCCGATCATCAGGTCGAGCTTGCCCACAGCGTCGGAGGGTCGGCCCTGTTCAAGCCGCGCCTCGTAGGGAGTGGTGAAGTCCTCCAAGAGCCCCTCGGCGTCCCGCTTCTGCTTGGCCTGTTCCCGCTTGAGCTTCTCCAGCGCGGCCTGGGAGCAGTGCTCGCCATAGCTCAAGACCTCGGCGGAGACCGCCTCGCATATCTTGTGGCCCTCCAGGTCGTAGACGTAGAGCTTGGAAACGTCGTCGATGTCCCACTTGATACTGACTTTCCGGTTGACCCAGCGGCCCAGCTCGCTGTCCGAGTAGAACACGCCAAACTTGCGGATGCCT
>CAJTVO010000162.1 GCA_910579485.1 uncultured Oscillospiraceae bacterium
GTGCCGAGTGCCGCGAGGCAACCAGCACCCTCGGTAGAACCGTGCGCAGAAGTACCAACCGGCATCGGCCCAGAGCACGGGCGATAGGCCGGGAATTTGAAGGTCGTAGCGTAAATAATAACCCTCGTAATGAAGGAGGATTCTCAAGGAACGTAGTTCCTTGAGTGACCTTTTGGTACTTTTCGTTCACACGAAAAGTACGCCCCCGCCCCGGCAGGGGCGAATCTAAACAAAAGATTAGAGCGGGAAGCGGCCCCGCAGGGGCCGCAGAGGAAAAGACCGTAAAAATTCCCCCTCCTCCTTGATTTCTCCACCGTAATATATTATGATAAAATAAGTATATTCCCTGGGTCGGGGAGAAGAGAGGAGATACACCATGATCATTACCCAGAAAAAGCCGGCGGAGGAACTGCTGGCCATGCTGGAAGGGGTCGCCAAGGTGGCCATCGTGGGCTGCGGACAGTGCGCCGCCGCCTGCCAGACCGGCGGCGAAAAGGAGATCGCCGAGATGAAGGCGTTCCTGGAGGAGCATGGAATGGAAGTCGTGGGCACCGTCCTGCCGGACGAGTGCTGCCACAAGCTTCTCATGAAGCGGGAGCTGAAGGCCCTCAAGGACTCCGGCGCGGAGGCCATCGTGGGCATGAGCTGCGGCGACGGTGTGCAGACCGTCGCCGACAACGTACAGCTCCCTGTCTATCCCGCCAACAACACCATGTTCCTGGGCCAGGTGGAGCGTGTGGGCATGTTCAACGAGTACTGCCACATGTGCGGCGACTGCGTGCTGGGCTCCACCGGCGGCGTCTGCCCCATCACCAAGTGCGCCAAGAGCCTGGTCAACGGCCCCTGCGGCGGCCAGAAAAACGGCAAGTGCGAGGTCAACCCCGAAAACGACTGCGCCTGGATCCTGATCTATAAGCGTCTGGAGGCCCTGGGCCAGCTGGATAAGCTGGGACAGACCCGCCTCGACAAGGGCTACGCCGGGGTCGCCTACCCGAGACATATCAATTTGAGGGAGAAGAAGTCATGAGCGTACTGCAGAAAGCGATCGAGAGCGGCGCGTTTGCCGTCACGGCGGAGATGGCCCCGCCCAAGGGTACCGATTTCAGCGAGCAGCTGGCCGCCGCCCGGCTGCTGGAGGGCAAGGTCCATGCCGTCAACGTGACGGATATGCAGTCCGCGTGCCTGAAGGCGTCCTCCCTGGGCCTGTGCGTCCATCTGAAGCAGGCGGGGCTGGAGCCCATCCTCCAGATCACCGGTCGGGACCGGAGCCGCATGGCCATCATGAGCGACGTGCTCTCCGCCGCCTCCTTCGGCATCGACACCGTCCTGGCCCTCACCGGGGACCACCCCGTGGTGGGCGACTGCCGGGACTCCAAGCCGGTATACGACCTGGACTCCGTGGGCATCCTGCGGATGCTGTCCACGATGGAGGAGACCGGCGCGGACTGCGGAGGCAACCCCCTCTCCGGCGGCGCGCCCCGGCTCTTCAAGGGCGCGGCGGTGACCCCCGTCTACGAGCCCCGGGCCCTCCAGATCAACAAGCTCCGCCAGAAGGTGGATGCGGGGGCCCGGTACATCCAGACCCAGGGGGTCTTCGACCTGGAGCAGCTGGAGGGCTTCCTGGAGGACGTGGAGAAGGCCGGCATCCGGGTGCCCGTCATGGCGGGCATCATCCCCCTGAAGAGTGCCGGTATGGCCCGGTTCATGAACGAGAACGTCCCCGGCATCGCCGTGCCGGAGGAGATGATTGCCCGTCTGGACGCCGCTGCCGCCGAAGGAAAGGAAAAGGGCGTCAAGGGCCTCCCCGCCAAGCTGGGCATGGAGATGGCCGCCCGGATGATCGAGGAGATACGGGAGAAAAAGTTGTGCCCCGGCGTCCACATCATGGCTATCGGCGCGGAGAAGAACGTTCCCGCGATCCTGGACATGGCGGGAGTACATATCGCGCTTTGACCGCCAAGGCGCAAAAAATGGCCCGGTTCCATGGGGAACCGGGCCAAAAGTGATTTATGTACGAGATTTCTCTCACGCCTTGTCCGCTTTGTCCGGCTTGGACGGGGATGAGGGCCGGGGACCTGACGGCTGGGCATGGGGCGGCATGGTACTGCGGCCGTTGAGCCGTCCGCCGTCCTCTACCACCAGAGAGGGCGTGGTCATATCCCCCTCCAGACTGCCAGTCTTCTGCAGAAGCAGGCGCTCACGGGCGCAGACGACGCCCTCGACACGGCCGGCGATATGGATCACCTCCGCCGTCACCGGCCCCTTTACCAGACCGGTGGGCGCGACCATCACCGCCCCCTTCAGATCGATCTCTCCTTCTACCGTACCCTCTACCTCGATGACTCCTTCGCCCCGCATCGTGCCGGACACCGTAGCGCCGGCAGCGACCCGCGTGCTTTTGGGGGGCTCGGACAGGTCGGGAAGGTCTTCATGCGGCTTCTGGACCAGGGATTCCTCCTCATTGGCCCGCGCCGATCTTCCAAACAGACCCATGGTGACTTCTCCTTTACACATTTAATTCTGATCCGGCCCGCCGGCCGAAAATTGCTTTTATTTTAACACAGATTTTCCCCTTTGACAAGTGCCTGTCCCACCTATTTCACGCCCCTCCGCCCAGGGAGATCAATTTTGCGTCTGTAGGGCGTGCCGTTGGTAAAACCTGCCATCAGCGGCGTGCCGAGTCGTCGTGCCCTACAAAAATGCGGCGTTATTTTCTTAAAATTGATTTCCCTGAGAAGAAACTGACATCATTTGACAAAACACGGCGTGTCCGGTATAATAAAAAAGCCGTCCAGCCTGGACGGACAGATGGGGCTAGTCGTTGGGCACCAGTCCAATCAGGGTCCGGCGGCGCACGCGCCGCCTAGGCGCTGTTACATATGGCGGTCAGCCCATTTCCTCGCGATTTGATTCGGGAGGAGGTGGTGCGGATGTGGAAAAAGAAGCTTTTGCAGCTGCTGCGGATCCTTGTGATCGCGGCGGTAGTAATGGCGATGCTTACCACAAAAGCGTGTTGACCGCCCGGAAGCCACCCGAGCGGTCAACATAGATTAACTTGACTTGGAGGGGCTGACCGTCTTGTAACAGCGCCCTTCTGTTATCATTATACCCAATTGCTCCCGTTTTGTCAACGGGAGCGGTTCATTTTTCAGGGAAATCAATTTTGCGTCTGTAGGGCGTGACGATCTCGGCGCACCCTACAAACACGGCTTCATTTTCTCAAAATTGATTTCACGCCCCTCCGCCAAAAACCACTTGCGGGACGAGAGGAAATCAGCTATAATAAGGGCAACTGCATCCAACGCACCATGGTTTGCCGGGGAAGGCGGAAACGTACTGCGCCTCCGCTCCCGTTGAAAAAACGTCCGTCAGCTGGAAAGGAGTACATCATGAGCTATTTCGAGGAAATGACCCAAAAGGCAAAGGCCGCGGTATCCACCGCCGCCGGAAAGGCCAGGGAGGTCGCCGATTCCGCCAAGATCTCCGCGGCCATCATCGCGGAAAAGCGGGAGCTGGACAAGAGTTACCGCGCCCTGGGCCAGTGGTATGCCTGCGAGCATCAGGAGGGCGAGGTCCCCGCAGCGGTCGCCGACATCATGGCCGCCGTCCGCGCCTCTCAGGAGAAGATCGCCGAGCTGCAGGCCAGCCGGGAAGCCGCCGAGACTGCCGAGTCCGCCGCCCCGGAGGAGGGCGCGGTCTGCCCCGTCTGCGGCAAGATCACCAACACCAAGTTCTGCCCCCACTGCGGCGCGCCGATGGAAACGGAATAAAGCGAAAATGAGGAGCCTCCGGCTCCTCATTTTTGACATGAGCGATGGCGGTGTTCAAAATTGGCGGCAACGGAGGCCGGCCATTCTGTATTTTTCTGTAATTGGAGGAAATCCATGCTGGACAGAAGCGAGATCGGCAAGCGGGGGTATCTCAACGAGCCCTACCGGCTGTTCCATCTCCGGGACGACCGGGCGCTGACGCTGGATCACCACTACCACGAATTTGACAAGCTGGTCCTACTCCTGGGCGGACGGGTGACCTACCACATCGAGGGCAAGCGCTACCCCCTCCAGCCCATGGACATCCTGCTGGTCAGCCGGAACCTCATCCATCTGCCGGTGGTGGAGGCGGGACCCGCCTATGAGCGGATGGTCCTCTGGATCGACAGGGGCTTCATGGCCCGGTTCAGCGCTCCGGAGGCGGATCTCTCCGGCTGTTTCGGCCTGACGGCCCGGCGGGGGGTCCACCTGTACCGCCCACGGGGGGAGGAGCGTACCCGCTGGCGCGCCCTGTTCGAGCGGGTGGAGAGCGCGGTGAAGGACGGCGGTTTCGCCGCCGGACTGCTGGCCGACACCTGCGTATTGCAGCTGCTGGTAGAGCTGAACCGGGCGGTCAGCGCCGCCCCGGAGGAGGCGGACCCGGCCTCCTACCGGTTTGACCCCAAGATGGAGGAGGTGACCCGGTACATCCTGGCCCATCTGGGGGAGGAGCTGAGTATCGACCGGCTGGCGGGGGCCTTCTTCCTCAGCCGGTACTATCTGATGCACCGGTTCAAGGAGGTCTACGGCTGCTCCGTCCACCAGTATATCCGGCAGAAGCGCCTCCAGCAGGCCGCCGAGGCCATCCGCCGGGACGTGCCGGTGCTGAAAGCCGCCGAGGACGCGGGGTTTGGAGATTACTCCGTCTTCCTCCGGGCGTTTCGGGCCGCGTACGGGAAGAGCCCGAGAGAGTGGAAATGACGCGCGGCTGTGTGGGTATTTCCCCGCGGGGGCCGGATACTTTGATGCTGTTATAAATACCGCAAGACCGACTTAATGGACGGTTTTGCGGTATTTTTACCTTTCGGTTGAACTGCCTCTTGCAACGGCGGCGGATCTCGGCCTATACTATGAAAAGGTATACGAAAATCTATCCGACAGGAGGCAGTACTATGGGAGGGTCCTATGGTTATATCCGGGTGTCCAGCGCAGATCAGAACGAGGACCGGCAGCTTCTGGCCATGCGGGAGGCCAAGGTGCCGGAGGACCGCATTTTTCTGGACAAGCAGTCCGGAAAGGACTTCAACCGGACGAACTACAAAGCGCATCAATATCCGCCTGCTATGCTGTAACGGCGCGGCATGACACAAGTCCCGGGTGCTGAATACCCCTGCCAATAGTTGTTGTTTCATATTCCACCTTACGCCTTGGAAATGGACCCTATAGAGCAGATATGGAAGGCGCTGCAAAAGATGGGATTCAGAAATGAGGTTTTCCTTCTTTGGACAAGGTCGCGGACAGGCTTTGCTCCGTGATCTGCCAGCTTTCTCCTTCTCGCATCCAGAGTTTTACTGGGTGACAATGGCTCATTGAAGTTTTGATAAAATTTTAGTATTAAAACCGCAAACGGCCCATTGACATTTCACGGGAACTGCCGTATACTGTCCTTGTCAGAAAAACGAAACAAGCGAATATTGTTTGTTATAGGAGGACGATTGTGATGCAGCTCATGGACGCATTGGTAAAGCCCGCCGCAGGACCCGGGCTGGAGTTACGGCAGGTCCCTGTTCCCGAGCCGGGCCCGGGACAGGTGCTGATCAAGATCCACAAGACCGCTATCTGCGGTACGGACGTACATATTTACAACTGGGACCCCTGGGCCCAGGAGCATATCAAGCCCCCCATGGTCATCGGCCACGAGTACGTGGGCGAGGTGGCCGGACTGGGCGCGGGCGTTACCGGGCTCCATATCGGCCAGCGGGTCAGCGGCGAGGGGCATATCACCTGCGGCCGCTGCCGGAACTGCCATACCGGCAACATCCAGTGGTGCAAGGACACCAAGGGCGTGGGCGTGGACCGGGACGGCGCCTTTGCGGAGTACGTGTGCATCCCGGAGAGCAACGTCATCATCATCGACGAGAGCCTGCCGGAGGATATCGTCTCCTTTTTTGACGCCTTCGGCAACGCGGCCCATACGGCGCTGATGTGGGACATGGTGGGCGAGGACGTGCTGATCACCGGCGCGGGTCCCATCGGCATCATCGCGGCGGGCATCTGCAAGTACGCCGGAGCCCGGCGGGTGGTGATCACGGATGTAAACGCCTACCGGCTGGAGCTGGCCCGGAAGATGGGCGTGGACGCCGCGGTGGACGTGAAGAGCGAGGACCTGCCGGCGGTG
>CAJTVO010000163.1 GCA_910579485.1 uncultured Oscillospiraceae bacterium
CCCCAGTGAACCCGCGCCTGCGGAGGACAGCGGCGGCAGTTTGGTTTTGGACTACGCCCAGGGCGTGACTGTCGTGGACGATGAGAGCTCCCTTCAGGCGGCGGTAGACAAGATGTTTGAGGACGCGGAGAGCGAAATGGTCGCGTCTTACAAGGGTCAGGCCGTCAGCGAGGACGGCAAGACCTTCAGCTGCTACATCGCCAACTCGGAGTACAACGAGTACGATATGTTCATCGCGCTCTATACCGATTTGAACGATGAGAACGCTGACCCCATCTATCTCTCCGGCCTCATGCGGCCGGGGGAGGCGTTCCGGGAAATTACCTTGGACGAGGCTCTGGACAAGGGAAGCCACACGGTGAACCTGGTCTTTACCCAGGTGGAGGACGATCACTCCACCATCCATGGGCAGAGCATCGTGACGATAGAGATGGATGTTACCTGACATTGTGCCGCACGGCGGCAAAGTAAAAACTGTAAAGGAGAACTGTTATGAAGTTCAAGAAGCTGATCAGCACTGCTATGGCCGGTGTTATGGCCCTGTCCCTGTCCCTTCCCGCCTTCGCTGACGATGTGAAGGTGGAGGGTTCCATCAACCTGCCCACCATCAACATGGTCCTGCCCACCACCGCGTCCATGATCATGAACCCCTATGAGCTGAATGTCAAGCTCAATCCCAAGGATCCCGCTGAGACTCCCGTTGACGATCAGATCATCAGCCCCCTGATGACCGTGAAGAACCTGAGCAACATCGGCGTCAAGGTTGCCGTCTCTGTCCAGGGTACGAAGGGCAGGGGTACCGCTGCGTTTGCAACCGGCACCACGCAGGGCAGCACCAAGAGCACTGTAAAGGAAGCCTTTGTCTATGCGGAGTTCCTCATCGGCGATCCCGATATGGCAATCGGTGACATCACCGCCCCCACTACCGCTCCCTCCGCTGATGGCGATTATCTGACAATTTTGAGTGAAACGGCGAAGGAAGTGACCAAGCTCGCGGCCGCTGATGCAGCATCGACGACCGCTGGTGCGGTCAATGTGCTGACGGGCACCACCGGGAAGACTGCCGCTGAGGGCGGCGTCCTGGGTTTCCGTTTCTTCGGCGATATGACCCAGGCTCCTGTAGCGGCCGATGGCTCGTCCGATCCCTGGACTGACAAGGACATTCTGGGCGCGACCGTGTCCTTCACCTTCTCCCCGGTTGCCGGCTCCCTGCCCGCTGATCCTCCTACCACTTGATTTAGCGTATCATCCAACCAAACCATAACCGGCATTTGGCCGCGGGGCTGTGGCCCCGCGGCCCTTTTCCCACCCCATTCAGTTTCTTTTTGATTCTTTTTCTTTTCAAAGAAAAAGAATGACTGCCAAGGAGGCACCGATATGAAGAAAATTTTAAGCCTATGCGCGGCGCTGGCGCTAGCGGCGTCCCTGGGCGGGCCGGCGGTGGCGGCGGAGGGACCGGCGGAGGACGCCCCGGTGACAGAAACCGTCCCCGAGGTTCCGGACGAGCTCCCCGGCGAACGCCCGGAGGAAGCGCCCGGGGAGGTCCCGGCGGATGACGGAGAGGCCCTTCCGTGGGAGGATATCCCGGCTATTGCGGAAGAGCCGCCGGTGATCAACGTCCTGCTCCCCGGCGGCGGACGTGTCGTGGCGAACCCCTACGGTCTGGCGGTGCCCACGGAATACGGCGTCAGCCGGGAGCCTGTGGTCCACACGCCCCAGGCGCTGACAAATCTGAACGATTTCCCGGTGACCGTCAACGCCGCAGCGGCGGGGACTGTCACGCCGGGCAGCGAAGCGGTTTTCGTGTCCGCGCCCCCTGCGCCGGACGCGCCGGGCAAGGACGTGTTCCTGTACGTGGAGTTTTCCAGCCAGTATGACTGGTGGGCCGGGAGCTACCGCGGACTGCCCAACCAGCTGCCGGTCAGCGAATGGGAGACCGCCGGAGAAAATGTGCTGACGCTGGACGCGGGGGGAGTGGGATATTTCCGCTTATTCGGCGAGGTGTCAGAAGCGCCTGAGACCCCGTGGAGCGATACGGACACCTTCGACGCGGTGCTGACCTTCACCTTCGCCCCACTCTATCCGGACCCGGAACCGGCGGAAGGACCCGAAGCGCCTGAGGAGGAGGTCCCGGAGGACCCCGAGACCCCGGACGTACCGGACGAGGTACCCCCGGAGGACTCCGAGACCCCGGATGTTCCTGAGGAGGTCCCCCCGGAGGACCCCCTGCCCCCTGACGCGCCGGAGGAGGACCCTCCCGAGGAGATCACACCGCCCGACATAACGGAAGAGGACCCCGCCCCGCCGGAGGAGGAACCGGAAGCACCCGACACACCGGACCCGGATACCCCGGAGGAACCGGGACCCGAGACGCCGGATGAGGTTGAACCTCCGGAAGGACCAGAAGCCCCGGCGGACCCGTCCGAGCCTCCCGTATCCTCGGACGAAGAGGCGGTAGACGGCACTGATGAAAAAACAGAGGATTTTTGACACGCAGAATAGGACCGCCCCCGTGGGGGCGGTCCCATTATTTTTCCTCCAGCCGCCTGACCAGCTCCTCAGACGGCGTCACATACGCCGTCTGGTAGGGATCGTATACCACCATCCCCGGCCGCGCGCCGTTGGGCTTCCTCACGTTCCGGACCTGGGTGTAGTCCACGGCCACCTGTCCGCCCTCCCGGCCCTGGGAGAACCAAGCCGCCAGCATGGCGGCCTCGGTCATGCTGGCCTCGTCCGGCTCCTGCCCCTGGGCGCAGAGGATGGCGTGGGAACCGTGGATCCGCTGGGTATGGAACCAGTAGTCCGTCTTGAAGGCCTCCCGGACCAGCTGGTCGTTCTGCGTATTGCTGCGCCCCACCAATATCCGGAATCCCCCGCTGGAGCGGAAGGTCCGGGGGCGGCTCGCGGCCCGGCGGGGCTCCTTCTTCCCGGGGGCTGGGCCCTTCAGATGGCCCGCCTCCCGCAGCTCCCGGCGGATGTCGTTGAAATCCTGCTCCGTCTCCGCCCGGCTCAGCTCGTCCAGGACGCTCTCCAGCCAGTCCCGCTCCCGGCGTGCCAGCTCCATCTGCTGGTCGAGGTACTTCTCCGCCGTCTTGGCCTTGTTGTAGCGCTTGAAATACTTGGCCGCGTTCTGCTGGGGCGTCAGCAGGGGGTCCAGGGGGATGTCCACCTCCGGACAGCCCTCCTCGTAGTAATTCTGGGCCCGCAGGACGCTCTGGCCCCGCTCCATCCGGTAGAGGTTGGCCGTGATCAGCTCCCCGGAGACCCGCAGGCGGTCCCGGTCCTGGGTCTGAGCGTACTCCTTCTCCTGGAGGGCCAGCTTCCTCTTTGCCCGGTCCCGGGCGCTGGAAGCCGCCCGCTGGAGGTCCGCGCCCCGCTGGCGGACCCGCTCCAGCTGCTCACGGGTCTCATAGAAGGCGTCCAGCATGGGGGAGAAGGCCTCCCAGGGGGTCCCCTCCATGGCGCCGCCGTATTGACGGATGGGCATATAGGAGAAGTCGGAGGGCTTGCCGTCCTTGACCAGCATCCAGGGGGTGAACCCCTTTCCGTTCTCGCCCCGCGCCGTCTCCTGCCATGCGGAGAAGGTCTCCGCCAAGCTGTCCCGGTCCTCCGCGCTCCAGACCCGCTCCCTGTCGCCGCAGGCCGTCGAGGCCAGCTCCCGGCACACCAGCGGGGACAGCCCATAGAAGCGGTCCAGCAGCCATTGGGCGGCGTCCGTCCCGTCGGGGGCGGCGTCCAGCATAGCACGGAAGTCCTCCGGAGCGGCGGACAGCGGGTCCGCCTTCTCCTGGGCGGGGGGGAGATGGTAGAAGAGCCCCGGCAGCACCTGCCGCCTCTCGCTCATCTCCATGTCCACACGGCGCAGGCAGTCGATGATCCGCTCCTGGCCGTCCAAAAGGATCAGGTTGGAGTACCGGCCCATGCACTCGAACACCAGCCGCCTCCGCCCTGGCTCCCCCAGCTCGTCCACGATCTCCAGGGTAAGGATCACCACCCGCTCCAGGCCGGGCTGGTCGATGGCCGCCAGCCGTCCGCCGGACAGATGCTTGCGCAGGAGCATACAGAACATGGGCGGCGCGGCGGGGTTTTCCCGGGTCAGGCCGGTGAGGTGCAGCCGCGACTGGCTGGCCCCGGCGCACAGCAGCAGCTTTTTATTTCCCCGCAGGGTCAGGACCACCTGGTCCCGGGCGGGCTGCTGGACCTTCTCCAGGCGCAGGCCCAGGATGGTCTCCCGCAGTTCCCGGACTACGCCGGACAGACATACCGCGTCAAGAGGCATCGTGCTCCTCCTCCATCATGATCGTAAATAGTTCGTTGATCCGCTCCCTCCGTCCCCGGAGGTACAGGTCTCCCAGCAGGCACTCCAGGGCGGTGGCTTTCAGATAATCCGCCCGGCTGGCGCTGTGGGGAACGGTGTGGACGTGGGCGTTGCGCCCCCGCTTGTATACCGCCGCCTCTTCCTCCGTCAGCAGGGGCAGGATGCGCTCCGCCCGCTCCGCCTGGGCGGGGGCCTTCACCAGCTCCACCGCTGCCCGGTGGAGCCCCTTGCCGGTGGCCCGTCCGTGGGCGCAGAGCCAGGCGCGCACCAGGAGTTCGTATACGCCGTCCCCCAGATGGGCCAGGCCGATGCTGCTGATCGCCCGGATCTCGTCGTCCGGGAGGCGGACGTTAAAATAATCGGTCATTACAGGTCCCTCTTTTGCTTCATTGACTATGCTTATCATAGATGGAAATCGGCCTGCTGTCAATCGTTTCTTATCGACAGCGGGGGACTTCCGTCCCCGGGGCGGCGGCGAGAGGCGGTCCCGGGGGCCCGTGCAGAATTTTGCCGGAGCGGCCGGTTTCTTTTGTACAGGTTTATGCTTGCGATTTTCAGGGAAAAGTGCTATATTACACTCTGTTCGACTTGAAACAGAAAAAGAGGTAATCATATGCAGGTTTTGATCTCCCTATCCCTCGCGCTGGTGGGCGGGCTGCTGATGTCCCGCCTGGCAAAAAAACTGAACCTTCCCGCCGTGACCGCCTATCTGGTGGCGGGATTGCTGCTGGGGCCCTACTGCATCGGGGCGCTGAACATCCTGGACATCGGCTTCAACACGCCGGAGGAGGTGACCAACCTGGACATCATCTCCCAGGTGGCCCTGGGCTTCATCGCCTTCACCATCGGTAACGAGTTCCGCCTGGAACAGCTCAAGCACATGGGCCGTCAGGCCATCACCGTGGGCATCGCCCAGGCGGTGTTCACCACCGCCCTGGTAGACGCCGCCCTGGTGGCGCTGCACTTCATGAACCCCGCCCTGATCTCCGTGTCCTCCGCCATCACCCTGGGCGCCATCGCGGCGGCCACCGCTCCGGCGGCCACCCTGATGGTGGTGCGCCAGTACAAGGCGGACGGCCCCCTCACCAAGCTGCTGCTGCTGGTGGTGGCCATCGACGACGCGGTGGGCCTGGTGCTGTTCTCCGCCTCCTTCGGGGTGGCCTCCGCCCTGGAGAGCGGCACCATCAGCCTGGTCACCGTGCTGCTGGAACCCCTGGTGGAGATCGTGCTGTCCCTGGTGTTGGGCGGCTTCGCCGGATGGGTGCTGTACCGGGTGGAAAAGTACTTCTTCTCCCGCAGCAAGCGTCTGTCCATCTCCATCGGCTTTGTGCTGCTGACGGTGGGCCTGTCCATGGCGGAGTTCGAGGTGGGCGGCATCCACTGCGGCTTCAGCCTGCTGCTGGTGTGCATGATGACCGGCACCGTGTTCTGCAACATCTGCGACTTCTCCGAGGAGCTCATGGGCCGCGTGGACAGCTGGACGGCGCCGCTGTTCGTGCTGTTCTTCGTGCTGTCCGGCGCGGAGCTGAACCTGCGGGTGCTCTCCAATCCCCTGGTGCTGCTCATCGGCGTGGTCTATATCGTCTCCCGATCCCTGGGCAAATACCTGGGCGCCTATGGCAGCTGCAAGGCCACCGGGTGCAGCGAGGGCATCACAAAGCACCTGGGCATCACCCTGCTGCCTCAGGCGGGCGTGGCCCTGGGGATGGCCCTGACCGCCCAGCGGCTGTCCGACGGCGAGATGGTGCGCAACGTGGTCCTCTTCTCCGTGCTGGTCT
>CAJTVO010000164.1:0-662 GCA_910579485.1 uncultured Oscillospiraceae bacterium
AACGGATAATTGCATATTCCCCGTTTGGCAAAGAAGAAGTGTATGGAACATCGTTTGCAGCCCCCTGGATCAGCAGAAAGCTTTGCTATTTAATTGATGTTATGGGGTTACCCAAAGAAGTAGCAAAAGCACTGATTATTGATGCATCTGCAGAGTGGAGTTATAAAACGGCTCCGCAAAATCTCAAGGAACTTACGGGATATGGTATTGTTCCAATCGATATCAACAAAGTACTTTCGACGGACAGTAACGAAATCAAGTTTATCGTATATGGGACATCAAAATCATATAGAACCACTAATTATGCTATTCCCGTTCCCAGAGATGAAGACGGTAAATACCCCTATATAGCTCGAGCAACATTGTGCTATTTCCCACAATGTACGCGCTCACAAGGCGTTGATTATACAAATCGGGAGTTATCATTAAGGTTTGGACGTGTAAAGACAAATGGGCAAATTGATGATATTAACGAAAATATTCAAGACGAAACTGGCTCCCACATTGATGAACGACAGTCTCGAAAGGAGTTTCGAAAATGGGAAAACACAAAACTCATATCTAAAATAATAAAGATGAATCGTCCCTTAAAATCATATGGTGACCGATTTTGGGGACTTGCGGTAACATCAAAAGAACGGTTGGCAATGCGAACTATGGGA
>CAJTVO010000164.1:672-5984 GCA_910579485.1 uncultured Oscillospiraceae bacterium
TTGAATTTTGGAATTGTAATTACCTTACGAGAGATTAATGGTATCAACCGCATTCAGGATTTTATTAGGGCCTGTAATATGAGAGGCTATATTGTCAGTGAGTTGAATATTCAAAATCAGTTGGAAATTTACAATATAAATCAAGAAGAACTCACTTTTGAGTAACAGGCCAACGATCTCGATACATTTCTACAATGTTCTTAGAAAATCTTTCTACCACACAAACCAAGGCAACGAAAAAACGCCGAGTCTCCCCGGCGCTCTTAGGCGACAAAGCACAGCGAATGGTACTTCATCGATTGTGGCAAATTGAGTTTACCATGATTCGCAGCCGATTGCAAGTAAAATCTGTCGTCCGAAAAGAGGTGAAACAAGGAGCGTTTCCTTTACTGTGTGTTGACGATAGATATTTTATTTGCAAAGGAGTACGATTTAATGCATATTTCCGCCCATTTGGGCCTTCCACCTGGTCATTCGCATTTTCCCTTTGTCGACATTACAACCCGCAGCGATACCAGACTGTTTCTTGACCCCTGCCTGATTGAACGAAGTCAAGATGATTTCAGCAGATATGCTGCCGCACTTATATCCGATTTCGAAGATAAACTGTATTGGGATATGCGGCATGGACATTGGGGCTGTACCGCTGTCTTTGACGAAGCGCATGAAATCAATGACACCAAGCTTGGATATGGCACAGGCTATAACGGGAAAGGTAAGACACCACACGGTATGCGGGACAGTCTGAGCGGTCTGTGTAAGTTGGCGAACAACATCCCATCCATTTCCCGGATACAAGATATATCCATTTTTGTTGAAGACTTTGCAGAGGACTGCATGAGTGATCTTTTGACAAATATTTTGAGACTTCCTCTCAGCCAGTTCACTGCCGAACTTATGCGCACTTATGATAAAACGCCCACTAGCAAGCATATAATTAAGTCCTGGGATTTACATGCTCACTCTTGGGTCGAAACTGAGCAGCCATATTGGACGGTCACCGGACAAAAAATTCTGCTCGTCCCAAAATGGTGGGTGCGAAAAAACTTTCTCTTTAAAGCTCATCAATACCTATATGGTGTTATCATCGAACGGATGAAGATGGAACTAGGATATGAGAACCTTGCCAAAATAGACGTCTGGAAAAACATGGAGCGTGATTTCGAGCACTGGGAATATGCCAAAGTCATCGAGTACACGCAAAGACATCCAGATGCCTTAAGCGACTATCATACCCGTATACCGAAGTATTATAACCGCTCTGCTGGTTGTATGGACGATAACGACCTTGACCAGGCTGTCTATGGTCGTTTAATTTCGGAAATTGCATAAGCCACAAGAGGAGGAATAACCATGGCTGTACATCATGGCGGTAAAGTTGGAAAAACCGCCAACCCGTTGCGTTAATAGTGGTAAGGAACTCACGCAAGGAGACTGTTGGCTGACAATTCGTAGTGCAAAAGCGCAAGATGGGTTATGGATTTATAAATTATCCACAGCCCATCTTTGTGCTTATTAGAAGTTTACCAAGCAAGTGTGTGCCATCGGTCCCGTCTGCCTGGCTCTCTGCGCCGCGCGGTGGCTGGAATATAGTGGATTCAGAGTACGAATAGCCGCCGTATCACGTTTCTCCGTGATACGGCGGCTTTGAGTCTATAGCGGCAGAATATGGTCCAGGCCGGTACTGCGCCCCTGCTCTTTTTGCCGGGATTCGATTTGCCGGATGAAATAAGTCTATCCAGCGAGCGGGGCATTTTATTTCGATGCTGGCTCCTCTTTTCCTTTCTGAGCCTTGGCGGCCTTTCTCTTGTGTTTGCCGGCAATCAGCACGAGTGCTGCCAAGGCAGCCAAACCGCCCACGACAGCGGGGATCAGCCACAGGGCGCTCCGAGTAGATTGGATACAGAAAGTGCCCTGGGTTCCGGTCATGGTCAGCAATAGATACTGTCCGTTTTGGACGGCTTCCACCTGTTGCCACTGGCCGTTCTGATACTGCCAGACATGGGTACCGCTGTCAGGGCTTAACAGCCGCAAAGGAACGGAATCCTCTGGCTCCGCTCCAGCGAGAACGACGTCCCACACGACGGCCTGCTCCCCCGCCTCCTGGGGCGGAACCTGGACGCTGTCTGTCACATGGAGAACGGCGTCCCCGGTAAACTGTCCCTCCGCCAGGGCCAGGGCCAGCTTTCCGGACAGCTCCCGGCTGGCCACCACAGTAACCCAAGGGGTATAGACCGCGTTCACGGTCAGGTCGGAGCGCAGGCCGGAGACATCAAACTCCGGCCAGACGCCGTAATTGCCCTCCAGCTCTGGCACAGGGGGCAGGTCGAGCCTGGACAGGTCCTCCCCGTAGAGGAAGGGAATCTGCGCCACCGTTTTTTCCTCCGCCACCAGAGTCAGCGTAAAGGCGGTGAACTCTGGCGGAATATCGGGCAGCTGGCTCAGCGCGTTAAAGGGGATGGGCTCGGCCCGCCCCGCGTAGCTGACGCCGTCCACCCCGGCGGTGCCGGTGTCTACAAAGAGATTGCCGGACAGCGCCCCATCCGTCTCTATGCCGCCGGCAATGGCTCCCAGATACTCCGTGCCTTCCTCGATTGTGACGATGGCACGGCAGTCCCGCAGACGGCTGGCCCAGCCGGCAATGCCGCCGACGTAATTCTCTCCGGACAGGGTGCTCTTGACATGGCAGCTGCGGATGGAGGCGTCCGCATAGCCGGCCACACCCCCCACATAGTTCCCGCCGGTGCTGGCTACCGGGCCGTAATTCTGGCACTCCAAGGCAGTACCCAGGTCCATGCGCCCCGCCAGACCGCCCACGCAGTCCTTCTTGCCGGTGACGGCCCCACGATTGACGCAGTTCATCAGCACCGCCTTGGTCTCGTAGCTGCTGCCAAAGGAGAACCGGCCGGTCGTGTCGTCCTCCGGGTCCAGGTCGAATTCAATGGCCACGGCACCGGCAATGCCGCCCACGTTGCGGTCTCCCTC
Source organism: uncultured Oscillospiraceae bacterium (assembly GCA_910579485.1). Lineage (GTDB taxonomy): Bacteria > Bacillota > Clostridia > Oscillospirales > Oscillospiraceae > Pelethomonas. The sequence continues at coordinate 3,658 of CAJTVO010000164.1, forward strand.
CACGGTTCCCAGGTTGGAGCAGTCCGCCACCTTGCCCTCCCGGGTGGCGGAGATGTCCTCATCGGAGGTGTCCTGAATGATGCCCTCCAGGCCGCCTTCAGCGGTGTCCCTGGCGTCATCCATTGCGTCCAGCAGAAGGGTGAATACCGCGTTAAACTGCCGGTTGATGGCCCGCAGGTCGGCGGTCAGGGTGCCGTTCCCGGTCTGAAGGGCGCTGTTCAGCCCGTCCATCTCCTCCAGCAGGCCGCTCATGGCATCATAAAGGCTGTCGCCGGCCTGCCGGAAGTCCTCCCCCAGGGGGGTGAACTCCGCAGGACCGTCCTCGGTGAGCGTATCCACCGCATCGCCAATGGTATCCAGCGCCCGGCGCAGCAGCCGCCCGATGACGGCGGAGGTGTCAGAGGCCTCCTCCAGTGTATCCAGGGCGTCTCCCAGCTGGCTGGACAGAGCGCCGGAGCGGCTCAGGGCCTGCTGGAGCTGAGACAGGGCATCATCCAGATCATCCCCCACTCCCCGCAGGGCGCGGAATGCCTGACGCAGCTCCTCCCGCGCCGCCAGAAGAGAGCTGACGGAGATGGAGCCGCTTCCCAAATCCAGAAAGCCTTGAAAGGCGTCCAGCGCGCGTTCCAGCCGGCTTACCGCCGTGGTCAGCCCGGAGGCGGACTGCCGCAGCTTCTCCACCGCGAGACGCAGGTCCCGCGCGGCCCGATCGCCGGTGTCCACCGCGCCGCCCAGAGAATCCAAAGCGTCCCCCAGCTGGCGGGACAGGCGCTCCAGCCGCCCGCCCACGTCGGACAGATCGTCCAGGGCGGGAGAAATTTTGTCCAGCGCGCCGGTGATGTCGGCGGTCAGGGTGTTGATGGTGCCGATGTTCTCGTCGGTAAAATCGGAAACCCGGTCCAGCAGCTCCTTGGTGCTGTCCTTGGCGCTGCCGGCGTAGTCTCCCATGGCGCTGAGCTGGGCGGAGACGCTGTCTCCGGTGCGCTCCGCGTCGTCCAGCGCGCGGTTAATCAGGTTTTCCAGGGTGTTCAGCTCCTGGCGCAGCTGCTCCAGCGTGTCCCGGCCAGGGTCCACAAGCACATAGGGCTCCGCCTGGCCCACAATGCCGCCCACGTCCTTCCGTCCGTAGACGGTGCCGCTGTTGGTACAGCCGGACAGATAGCCGTCCTGCCGCCCGGCGATGCCGCCGGTGTTGTACCCCACATGGGGGTAGCCCACCGTGCCGCGATTGACGCAGCTCTGCACCACGCCGCTGGAATAGCCCACGATGCCACCGGTATCAAAGCAGCCGTCCAGCAGGTGGTAGGTTTCGTCGTCCGCCGCGGCCTGCTCCTCCAAGATGGCAGCCGCATCCGCGTCCATCAGGTCCACATTGGTTTCCTTCCGGGTCAGATTCACTCCGGCGCTGCTTTCACATTTGAGCAGCGACCCCAAATTCCGGCCCGCAATGCCGCCGGTGATATTCTTGCCGCTGACAGAACCGGAGACGGAACAACCGGTAATCTCACCGGTGATGCTGTTGTATCCGGCGATGCCGCCCACGGTGGCATCCCCCTGAACCACGCCGTGAAAGGCACAGCTTTGCAGGGTTCCTGCGTTGTTGCCCACGATGCCTCCCACGGTGGAGCGGGTACCCCCGGGGGCCACCGTACCCTTGACGGTCAAGTCCCGTACCAGCCCGCCGGGCTGGATATAGCGGAACAACCCCAGGGTGGAACCGGCGGAGGTGAGACACAGCCCGGAGATGGTGTGTCCCTGGCCTAAAAAGGTGCCGCCGAAGGTGGGAATGGGGGTGAAATCCACCCCGCTCAGGTCCAGGTCGGCGGTGAGGGTAACAGTCTTGCCCTGGGACCAGGTGTCCAGAGCGCAGTTTTTCCCGAAACGCTGGAGGTCCGCTACGTTGGAGATGGTGACAGTGCTTTCCTCCGTGGCCCAGGCGGGCAGGACCAGCGAGGTCAGAATCCAGACCGCCAGAAGGATGGGGAACAGCCGGTCGACACGTTTACGCATGAGAATCCGCCCCCTTTCCCGCAGGGATTGCCGCTGGTTGGGGCGGCTCCTCCGGCCGGACAGCCCCCGTTGCCACCGCCGCATTGATGCTGCCATGGAGGATGCCGCTGAAATCGGCGTCCACCATGCCGGAGATGTATCCCCGGACGTGGCCGTCCACCAGCAGACTGCCGGTGTGGGTCTGGACGGGATGCCGGGTCTTCAGGGTAAAGGCAGTCTTTTCAATGATGGTGTCGCCCAGCAGCAGAATCTGGGGAAGGATACCCATCACCAGGAAGATGGAGATTAACGTGCCCCGGCCCAGACACACGCCGATG
>CAJTVO010000165.1 GCA_910579485.1 uncultured Oscillospiraceae bacterium
GGCCCAGCCCCAGAGGGGTACCCGCCGCCACAGGGGCCGGGGCGCGGTCTGGGCGGCCGCGCAGCTGCGGGCGATCCGGCACGCCTCGCCAAGGACCTGCTGGGAGGTGACGCCCTCCTGGGAGAAGGCGTCGTTCCTGACAATGAAGATCGCTTGCTCGAACAGCTTCGGGTCGGGGGAGTCCACCACGATGACCCGGCGGGAAATACCTTTTACCAAAGGGAGCCACTCCTCTCTTTTTAACCAGGATATTTCCATTGTTTCCCGGAAGTGAGAAAAATATGCAGGCTCCTTGCATCCTGGCGCAGTTTATGGTAAGATGATGCTGACCACCCGTGCCGCCGCCTCCGGCGGCAGAAATCCCGTGAAGAAAAGAGGACATATCATGAGCGAAGAAAAGCAGCCAACGGAAGAAAAGAAGGAAAAAAAGGAACCAAAGCCGGAAAAGGAAAAGAAGCCCAAGAAGGAGAAGGCGCCAAAGCAGGAAAAGCCCGCCAAGACAAAGATCTGTCCTGCCTGCAAGGCGGAGATCCCTAAAAAGGCCAAGCTCTGCCCCCAGTGCGCGGCCAAGCAGAAGGGATTCAACCCCCTGCCCATCATCGTGCCGCTTCTGCTTATCCTTGTGGGGGCGGTCAGCGTCTTTGTGTTTCACTTCCCGGTGGATCCCCCCTTTGAGCTCCCCTTCGCCAAGGAGCCTGAAAAGTCCCCTCTGGCCGCCGCTATGGATTTGAGCAAGAAGGAAGAGGAGGCGGTAATCGCCGTCTTCGAACAGTGCGGCGTGGCGGAGATCGTGGAAGCCAAGGAGCGCTCCTCCAACGGCACCAGCTCCGTCTACGTGCTCAACGACGCGGAGACCTCCCTGTACGAGGATACCCAGGACGCCATCATCGTCCAGATCAACGACAAGACCAAGACCGTGGACTCCATAGACTATCGCAACCACCCGGTCTACCGGGGCGGCCAGGTGGTAGCCCAGGCCACGGACTTCTACCTGGATTCCACCGAGCGGGACGAGTACCTGGCCCTGGCCCTCACCGCCGTCAAGGCCGAGCTGGAGTTCCCTGAGCTGGCCTCCTTCCATGCCAAGAGCGGCTGGGATTACACCATGGAGGACGAGCGGGTGACCGTCCGGTCCACCGTTTCCGTCAAGACCTCCGGCGGCGGGACGGAGACCCGGCCCTTCCAGGTGAACTTTGAGAAGGGCGAGTTCGTCTCCATTGACCTGGGCGCGCCTTTGGCGTCGTGATCACCGGCCAGCGCCTGCAAAAACGGATATGAGCGAGGCCGCCTCTTCAGGAGGCGGCCTCGCTCGTTTCATCTTCCGGGGGGCTTTCCGGTTCCGGGGCGGACTCCTTCAGATGGATGGTCCAGTTCTCCATCCCGTGGAAGATGTTCCCGGGGGCCGGGTCCAGGCCCTCTACCACGCCGGGGTGGGTCAGGACGGCATAGTTCTTGAAGCAGACCGGCGCGATGGGAGCGCTGGCCTGTAGGGCGGTCAGCAGGCGGCGGGCGGAGGCGGCGCGGTCCGGCGCACCGGCGAAGTCCAGAAGGAGCTGGTCCATGGCCTCGCTGGCGCAGCCGCCGTAGTTCAGCGCGCCCTCCGTGCCTGCCAGATCGGTCAGGTCCCAGTCGGCGGTGAGGCGCACCTCGCCGAAGTACAGGTCGAACTCTCCCGCCTCCAGCGCCGCCAGGTACTCCTCCCAGGGCAGCTCCGCCACGCGAATGTCCCAGTCCAGCAGGGACAGCTCCCCGGCAATGAACCGGGCGCTGGCGCTCCGGAAGGCGTTCCCCGCGCAGACCAGCAGCGTCAGCTCGCGGAACGCCCCGGTATCCTGACCGGCCTGGCGCAGGGCTTCCGTCAGGGTGTCCTTATCGTAGGGCCGCTCCAGGTCCTTGGGATAGAGGGGCGACAGCGGGGACACCGGGAACTGGGCCTCCAGCGCCAGATCCACCAGCTTGGCGTGGACCAGGGTCTTCCGGTCGATGCCCCGGCTGAAAATGGAGCGGAGCCCGGCGTCGGCGAAGAGCCGCCCCTCCGCTGCATTGAATCCGATGAACTGCATCACGGCGGTCGGCCGGGAGGCGCTTTGGGCCTTGCCCTGGGTCAGGGAGGCATCCCCGGCGGGGTCCGCCGGCAGCAGCTCCACCCGCCGGGCGGAGAAGAGGTATGCGGCAGTCTCCTGGTCCTTGGCCGGGACCAGCTTGACGGTCTCCACGGGGACCCGCTTTTGCCGCCACCAGTCCTCCCGGGCCTGGAGGAACGCGCCGCCGTTTTCACTCGCCAGGCGGTAGGGGCCAGTGCCAACCGGGACCGGGTCTCCAGCGGTGGACCACTTCACCACCGGGACGTTCAGCAGGGAGGCCAGGCCCCGGTTGGGGGCGGTCAGGGTAATGATCACCTGTCCTGCCCGGTTGGCCGCCACGGCGGCGACCCCGCGCAGGCGGTAGGCGTACCGCTCCGACTCCCGGGCCCTCTGGAGGGTCTCCGTCACATCCCGGGCCGTCAGGGAGGAACCGTCGGAGAAGATCACGCCTTCCCGGAGGGTCAGGGTGCAGATCAGACCGGCTTCATCCCACTCCAGGCTCTCGCACAGCACGGCCTGGGGCTGGAAGGTTCCGTCCAGAGTGAACAGGGGCTCATAGAGCAGGGACGCCACCGTCTCCTGGACGCCCTCGCCGCAGGAGACGGGGTCCAGGGTCTGGTTGGGGTGGTAGGGCAGGGCGAAGGCCTCCGGGTACACCGGGGCCTCCTCCGGCGCTTCGATCTCCGGTTGGGGGATGGGCTGGTAGTTCTCCCGCTCATCCTCCAGCTCGTGGAGGTCGTCCGGCTCCGGCAGGGCGGCGCAGCCGCTCAACAGCAGCAGCGCCGCCGCCAGCAGAAGGGCCAGACGGCGCTTCATCGCCCGCCCTCCTCCCCAGGCAGGGCGATCAGAGCCCCCTGGACCCCCCGGCGGTCCCCGGTAATCCGGTGGCTCCAGTAGAGATCTGTCCGGCAGGCGGTGCAGGTGGGGCAGACGTCGATGTTCTCCCCTCTGACCCCAGCCTCGCGGAGCCGCCAGGCGTTGATCCCCTTCAGGTCCACGGTCCATTTCTCCCCCTTGGGGCGGATATGGGCCTCCGCGCCGCCGCCGAAGGCGGAACGCATGGCGTCGGGCACGTCGTCGTGGGTCTCGAAGCAGCAGGGGCCGATGCCCGCGCCGACGGCCACCCGGATGTCCTCTGGCTTCGCGCCGAAGAGGCGGCCCATTTCCCCCACCGTCTTGGCGGGGAGGTCCAGGGCGGTCCCACGCCAGCCGGCGTGGACCGCGCCGATGGAGGCCGTCACCGGGTCGTGGAGCAGCAATATGATACAGTCCGCCGAGAAGACCATCAGGCTCAGGTCCGGTTCATCGGTGACCAGGGCGTCGGCGGTGTAGTCCGTGGCGGCGAAGAGGCCCTTGCCCCGGTCCGCGCCGGTGACATGGCGCACCGTGTCCTCGTGGACCTGATGGGACTGGACCACGTTGTGAACGTCCGTCCCCAGGGCCTCGCAGAAGCGGCGGTAGTTCTCCCGGACATTTTCCCGGACGTCCGGTTCCGGCCCGCCGCCCCGGAAGTTCAGGGACGCGAAGGGTCCCTCGCTGACGCCCCCCAGGCGGGTGGAAAAGCCGTGGATCAGGCCGGGGGCGTCCAGGATGGACGAGGTATGGTAGACCACGCCATGGTGGTCGCGGGTTTGAAACGACATAGCATCCTCCTATTTCAGGTAGTCTTCCCGCAGCAGGCCGCACCAGTAGAGGTCCAGCCATCTGCCGTCATGGACCAGGCAGTGCTTCCGGAACAGCCCCTCCTGCCGGAGGCCCAGCTTTTTCATGAGCCCCAGGGAGCGGACGGCATCCTCCGTCTCCGCCATGACCTTGTGGACCCTCCGGACCCGGAAGAGATGGTCCATCAGGGCGGATACCGCCTCATAGGCGTAGCCCTGCCGCCAGACGTCCCGGCGGAAAATCCAGCCCAGCTCATAGATGCCGGGCTCGTCGATCTGTTTGCAGAGGAGATAGCCGATGAGCCTCCCGTCCTCCTTCCGAACGGCGGCGCAGGCCCCGGGCGGGTCCCGCTCCACGCAGAAGGTCCGCAGAAACTCCCGGGTCTCCTCCTCCGTATAGGGAGCCACATGCTCCATCACCACCGGGTCCCCGAAAATCTCCCAGAGGGCGTCGAAGTCTTCCATGGTAAACGTCCGAAGGGTGAGCCGGGGCGTTTCGATACTGAGCTTTTCCATGCTGCTTCCTCCATGAAGCGGACCGGGAGACCGCCGTCAGAGGCAGCCTCCCGGCATCCGCTATCTTGTCATGTGGGTCCCCCACTCCCGGCAGGCGTTGACGATCTCCACGATCTCCTCGTCCTTGCTCTCCCATGGCATGGAAAAGGCTACGCCGATCTCTCCGCCGTATTTCGCGATGCGCTCCGGCAGTTCACTTCGGGACATTCCCGGGACGTACAGGTCCTCCGTGTAGTTCTCCACACCGTACAGCTCAAAGGGCCAGATCAGCCGGTTCCAGCGGAAGGCGCGGGCCTGCTCATTGGAGAGGTGGGTATCCACGCAGATGGACTCCAGCTCGATGATCACGTCGCACCATGTCCCCACGCCGATGACAGGGATGGGGAAATACTCCACCTTGTATTCATCCCCCCGCTGGGAGGCGTGGAGGTTGTACCAGCTCCACTTGGCGGCGTAGCCCTCGATGGCCAGCTTCCGGCCGATGGACTGCACCCGCTGGAACAGCGGCTCATACACGCCGTTGAGAAATTCCCACGTATCCATAGCTTACTCTTCTCTCCCGCAGCACTTCTTATATTTCTTTCCGCTTCCGCAGGGGCAGGGGTCGTTCCGGCCCACCTTCTGGACCCGGCGGGGCTGCTTCTTCACGGTGCCGTCCCCCCGGCCCTCGGTGATGCCGCTGGCCACCCGCTCCCGCTTGACCTCCTGGTTGGTCCGCAGGCGCATGGAGTACAGCCGCCGGACGGTCTCCTCCTGGATGGCGGCCACCATCTCCTCAAACATATGCAGGCTCTCCCGCTTATAGGCGTCCACGGGGTTGGACTGGGCGTAGGCCTGGAGCCGGATGCCCTGGCGGAGGTCCTGCATGGCGTCGATGTGCTCCATCCAGTACTCGTCCACCACCCGGAGCATCACCACCCGCTCCAGCTCCCGCATGTCGGGGATGCCGGGGTTGGACTCCCGGGCGGCGTCGATCTCCGCCGCCTTGGCGGCGTAGGTCTCCAGGGCCTTGGCGGTGAAGGCCTCGGCCAGCGTGTCCGCATCGGCCTTCTCGACCTCCTCCGGGGTGAAGCGCACCGCGTCCTTGGGGAAGAAGGAGCCCTCCAGGGAGGCCAGCATGGTCCGGTAGGCCTCCTGGCCGATGTGCTTGTTCTCGCCGAAGGCGCCGTGGACGGTCTCGGAGATGATGTTGGTGATGAAGCTGGAGATCTCCTTCTGCAGGTCCGCGCCGTCCAGGACGTTTTTGCGCTGCCCGTAGATAAGCTCCCGCTGCTTGTTCATGACGTCGTCGTACTCCAGGGTGCTCTTGCGGGACTGGAAGTTCCGGGATTCCACGCTGGTCTGGGCGTTTTCGATGCCCTTGGTGAGCATCCGGTTCTCAATGGGGATGTCCTCCCCCAGATCCAGGCGCTCCATGAGCCCCGTGATCCGGTCCCCGCCGAACAGGCGCATGAGGTCGTCGTCCAGGCTCAGGTAGAACCGGCTCTCGCCGGGGTCCCCCTGACGGCCGGCACGGCCCCGGAGC
>CAJTVO010000166.1 GCA_910579485.1 uncultured Oscillospiraceae bacterium
AAGCCGAGAAGCGGGGACTGCGGGTCTACAAGGGCGCGGAACTGCGCTTCGACGAGTGCGAGAACGACTACCTCCTCTACGGCTACTCCGATGACCTGCTGGCGGAGCCGGAGGAAATTTTCCGCATGGGTATCGCCGCCTTCGCCCCCATCGCCAGAGCCGCCGGCGCCCTGCTGGTGCAGGCCCACCCCTACCGCAAAAAGTGCACCCCCGCCATCGCCTGCTACCTGGAGGGCCTGGAGGTGCGCAACCTGAATCCCCGCCACGAAAATCACAACGGCTGGGCTGAGGACTACGCCGCCCAGTTCGGTCTTTTGCGCCTGGGCGGGTCCGACTGTCACCGGACCGAGGACATCGCCAGAGGCGGCATCTGCGCCGGGTCCCTGCCGGAGGACACCTTCCAGCTGGCCGCGCTCCTGCGCGCGGGGCAGTACGCCCTGCTGGGCGGGGAACAGGCATAACCCGCCGCCCCGGCGCGTACACTTCAGCAGTTACAATCTGGCTGAAAGCGGAGGGCTGCGTATGAAGGTTTTTCTGCTGCGCAGGCGCTGGCTGCTGCTGGCGCTGGCGCTGCTGCTGGCAGGCGCTATGATCCTGGCGGCCTGCCTGCCGGAGGTTCTGTATATGGGGGGATAGAGCACGCCTCTTCCCGATTGCACAGCCAGCCGGCCGGGATGTCCCGGCCGGCTGGCTCTTTGTCGAAAAACGTGCTCTGCGCTCTTAATTATTAAGTGTCAGTCGCCGAAGCTGATGCCCAACAGCTTCGCCTCCTTGACGATGGAGGCGCCGGGATCCACCATCTTCAGCTTGCCGGCCACGTCCTCCAGGGGCACCTTGACGATCTCGCGGTTCTTGTAGCCCACCATGAAGCCGTATTCGCCCTTCAAAATCAGCTTGCCGGCCTCGCTGCCCAGGCGGGAGGCGAATACCCGGTCGTAGGAACAGGGACTGCCGCCCCGCTGGGTGTGGCCGGGCACCGTGACCCGCACCTCCAGGCCGCAGCGCCTGCCCAGCTCCTCGGCGATCTCGTAGGACACGGAGGGATGGGGCCGCTTGGCCAGCTTCTTCTTGTACTCCTTCTTGCTCAGCTCGGCGTCCTTCTTGGAGATGGCCCCCTCCGCCACCGCCAGAATGGTGAAGCGGCTGCCGCCGTCGTGGCGCTCCTTGATCTTCTTGGCCAGCTTGTCCACGTCGTAGGGAATCTCCGGGATGAGGATGATGTCCGCGCCGCCGGCGATGCCCGCGTTCAGCGTCAGCCAGCCCACCTTGTGGCCCATGACCTCCACGATGAAGATGCGCCCGTGGGAGGCGGCGGTGGTGTGGATGCAGTCGATGGCCTCGGTGGCCACGTCCACTGCGCTCTGGAAGCCGAAGGTCATATCCGTGCCCCACAGGTCGTTGTCGATGGTTTTGGGCAGGGTCACCACGTTCAGCCCCTCCTGGCGCAGGAGGTTGGCGGTCTTATGGGTGCCGTTGCCCCCCAGGATCACCAGGCAGTCCAGCTGCAGCTTGTAGTAGGTCTGCTTCATGGCCGCCACCTTGTCCACGCCGTCCTCGCCGGGGACCTGGATGGTCTTGAAGGGCGTGCGGCTGGTGCCCAGGAAGGTGCCGCCCTTGGTGAGAATGCCGGTGAAGTCGGCGTAGGTCAGAAGCCGGAAGCGCCCGTAAATCAGGCCTTGGTATCCGTCCAGAAAGCCGTAGATTTCCACCTGCTCGTCCGCGTTGTACAGCGTCTTGGCGACGCCCCGCATGGCCGCGTTCAGGGCCTGGCAGTCCCCGCCGCTGGTCAGCATACCGATTCGTTTCATAATAAGCCCTCCTTGTAAGATCCGCGCCGCCCGGTGGGCGCGGTGATTGACGCTGGTGACGAAAGTTATTATATACCATTTGAGGGCGGTGTACAAGGGAAAAGCGGGGCGGGCGGCGGATGCAGGGTAATTGAATGAGTAAACAAACTGTAAACAAGGGGGAGACAAAAGCCGAAAAAGCTGCTATAGCGAGAGGAAAAGAGCGGAAATGTTCGGGAAAAGCAAGGAACAGTGGCTGAGGAAGTACATTAAGCTGGAAAACGGGATACCAGATGCCTGTACCTTCAGAAATGTGATCCGGGCGATTGATACGCAGCAGCTGCATACAGTGTTTGTAGAGTGGATGAAGAATGTGGTCATCAATGGGAAAAGCTTCCTTGGCGTTGGGTAGTGGAACGCACCCTATCCTGGCTTAACCATTCCAGACGCCTTAACAAAGATTTTGAGATTTCTGTCTCCTCCGCTGAGGCTATGGTCAAAATTTCGCATTCCCACACTTTGCTCAAACGCTTATGAATACAGGCTCTTACTCCTTTCTGACTCCTGGTTCATCCTCCCGCAGAAGCTCGTCTACGGTACAGTCGTACAATGCCGCCAGTTTCGGCAGCAAGGCCGCACGGGGCATGGTTTTTCCGGTTTCCCACAAACAGACGGCAGCGTTTGTAATCCCGAGCGTCGCTGCTACCGCTCTTTGGGAAAGGCCCTCCTTTGCTCTCGCAGCCGCAAGGCTCATTTTTACCCCTCCTACAATATAGTTACGGTATAAGGCACGGCAGCCAGCCGTGTCTTTTGTCGTCTCAAAGCTGAAGCTGTAGAATGATACAACTGGCTCAAGATGATTCGATTCGCACCGCACTGGAGAAGTTTGCCGAGGATATACGTTTTAGCGATCCCGTCAGCAGCGCAGCGCTGGAGGCCGCTGAGGCCGACTTGTCCGCCTGCATTGATGATCTCCAGCAAGCGGTCTTGGACAATGACTGCGAGGCGGCGCTTTCGCTGGAAAAGAGAGCGGAGATGCTTCTATCCGAACGCAATCGGCAGTGCAAATTGGAAAAGCGAACTACGCACTGACCATGGGAGCACCGCGCAAAAGTTCTGCAAAGGTGCCTCTATTTCCTATCCCGTTGGCTATATCCACTACCAGCCCTCGAATGCAATCACGGTGCTGGCTGGCAGACAACTCTCCAGCAGAGTGCGGATGTAACGAATGGTACGTTCTGCGAATGCATGGCTGTTCATCGTATCCCACTCGGCCAGCCGGACGATCTCCGCTGTGCCGCTTACAAAGTCAAAATGAATCTTGCCCCACTCGCCATCGCAGTCTGCCTGATATTCGTAGACTGCGGCGGCGATTTTCTTTTTTGCCCGCTTCACCGATTCCCGTTTGAGCCGAGCAGCGTGGAGCGCACCGGCCTCCACCAGCAAGGCGGTCAGTTTCTCCACCGCCTTGCGGTAGGCCCTCTCCGCGCCGCTGGCGGTACTGCCCTCGAACATCACCGCCAAATCCTCAAAGGTTTTGCGCTCGGATATTGGACTGACCCGGCCACAGGTCATACAGACGGCATTGCGTTCCTCCAAAAGCCGCTGCTCCCGGTAAGTCAGTTTCTCAAAGGCGGCTTGAACCGCTGCCGCCTGAGTACCATTCCAGAGGATTGCCGCATAATCCCAGGAATCGTCCCTTGTTACATCCTCGCCGGTTTCCTCTCCGTCCTTGTCCTGGGCCGTGACATAAAGCGAAACCCGACTGCGGTTGAACTGCGCCACAGTCAGATACTGCTCCGCTGTTTCCTCGGAACAACCCTCTTTTTTGGCGTACTCGCTGACAACCTCGCCCTTAGATTTGCCTGTTTCATTGTAGAGCCACGCAATCCCCCTCACCCGCTTATACTCGTCCAAGGAGGAAAAGGAACCGCTGTGAAAGAGAATATCCTGTTAGCTTTTAACATTGTGCTTGCGATTTCCGACCTCTGGTTCTTTATCTCCTATCGAATTGCGGTAAAGGTATATCAGAAACGGGATATTGCCTGATTGTAGTTCCATCTCCCCTCCAGGCCAGCGGGGCGGCTGCGGTTGCTCCGCTGGCCTTTTGAGCGGGATGAAAACATTTCATGACATATCCGCGACATTCCATTACATCGGGGTTGCATTCCTGTCCCTCCTTTGCTAATCTGATAGATTGATAGAAAAGCGTGGTGGTGAACATGATAAAAATTGCGATCTGCGACGATGAACCCATGATGGCCCAGGAGCTTGCCGGCCATCTTGCGGAGTATATGAAAGAAAAATCAATCACTGCTTACGACCTCAGCAGTTTTCCAGATAGCTGTGCCCTGCTGGATGCGGCTGATCGCTTTGATGTGATTTTTCTGGACATCCAGATGGAACAGCCGGACGGCATGGAGACGGCCAGGCTGCTGCGCCGGCGGGGAGACCACAGCCTGCTGGTCTTTGTAACGGTGCTGAAGGAACTCGTTTTCGACGCTTTCCAGGTGGAGGCATACGACTATCTGCTCAAGCCCCTGGACAGCGCCCGCTTCAAACAGACGATGGATCGGGTGCTCCACTCCCTGGAACAGAGGACAGCCGGGGACATCGTGATCCAGCGGGGGACCGGCTGCGAGGTGGTTCTTCTCTCGGACATTGTGTACTGCGAGGTATTGGGCCGGAAAATCTACCTCCACAAAAGTGACGGGACAGTGAGCGACTACTATGACAAGCTGGAGGATCTGGAGCGGCGGGTGGACGGGCGCTTTTTCAAGTGCCACCGGAGCTATCTGGTCAATCTGGACTATGTGCGCGGGTGCCAGGATGGGCAGGTCCTGCTGTCCCAGGGGGAGCGTATCCCCGCCTCCCGGCTGCGGGAGCGGGAACTAATCCAGGCCCTTTTGCGCTATATGAAGGAGAGGGGAATCTGACATGGACTATTTCGCGCTGTTTCTGGACGGGATTTGCCTCCTGGGGCAAGGTGTGATGCACATTCTCTTCGTCAGCCGCCTCACTGGAAAAAAGCTGAAGCCGCTGCACTTTACCGTTTACATCCTCCTTTTGACTGCGCTCCAGCTTGTCTCAGTCAGGCTTTCCCTCAGCGGGACGCTCTCCATTGCCGCATGTGTGTTGGAACTGTATGCTGTCAGCCGTTTTTGGATGGGGAATCAACCGTCCGTGTCCTGGCTGGCTGCCGTGCTGGCGTGCTATATTTCTCAGCTCTCCTTTGGCATTATCAACTCTGTGGAGGCAGCGCTCTTTCCACGATTCATCGGAAGTTCTCTGTTGTATCTGCTGCTTTTGGCGGCGCAGGTTCTTTTCTTTGCGCTGTGCGCCGGCTGCTATTATGCTGTACTGAAGCTCCTGGCCTGGACGGAGGACAGCCAGACGCCCTATATCGGACTCCTGCTGTTTCCCGGCCTGTTTTTCTTTGCGTCGGAATTGTATATTCTCGAGACCGCCTACAGTTTTTTTGCCCCCATTGTCTCTCTGGAAGAGGTCGGAAAGCACAGTACGCTGCTGCTTCTGCAAGTTATGGGATTGGCGGCGCTGCTGTGTACCCTGTACGCCTACCGTCAGCTGTGCCGGGGCTTTCAGGCTCAGGCGGAACTGCAATCGCTGACCCAGGCGGCCCATGAGCAAAAGGTTTATATTGCGGAGGCCCAGGCGCGTTACGAGCAGACGAAATCCTTTCGCCACGACATCAAAAACCATCTATCCGTCCTGGACGGCCTGCTCCGGAGCGGAAAGCTGGAGGAGGGCAGGGAGTACCTGAAAAAGCTGGAGGCCGTCTCGGAGGCCCTGTCCTTTCCCTATCAGACCGGCAACCCGGTGGTGGATATTCTTCTGGGGGAGAAGCTGGGACTGGCGAAGGAGATTGCGGCGGAGGTGTCCCTGGTCCTGCCCAAGCCCTGCGGGATTGACGACTTTGACCTGTGCGTGCTCTTTGCCAACGCCCTGGACAACGCCATCGCCGCC
>CAJTVO010000167.1 GCA_910579485.1 uncultured Oscillospiraceae bacterium
TTCCGGCGCGGGCCTCGCTGTTCTGCAAGAGCTTACTTCAGGGCCTCGTATGCGGTCAGCACCTCGCGGATGGCGTCCTTGTCTTCGGTGCTGACAGTGAAGTCATAGTAGTATTCGTCGCCCTCGAAGCGAACGATGGTCTGAGTGGAGTTGGCAATCGCCCAGAATATCTCAATCTCGGATTCGGAGACGTCGCCGGTGTTGATGAACTCCCAGACATAGCCGTTGTCGTTGTCGCGGACCAGGTCGGAGCGGTTGGCAAACTTGTAGTACCGGGCGTCGTCTACAGCAAAGGTGATCTTATTAAAGAATATCCAGTCGTCCTCCGTATAGTGGTACTGGGCGCACAGCCATGTGTTGTCGCCCTGCTGGCCGAGGTAGGGCAGGACAAAACAGCGGTCATCAGCGTAGATGGGCTGGGCTTTGGAGTAATAGAAGCGCATTCCGCGGACCATATCCTCTTCCATGCGCATATCGGCGAGGAGGGTCTGCGCCATGGCTTCCTTCAGCTCCCTGAGGCTGGTCCCGGCGGCCTCAAGGGAGGAGGCGTTTCCTACCTGGCCCTGGAGAGAAGCGGGCAGCGCGTCAAAGGCGGCTTTCGCGGCATCGATGCTCTCGCCGCTTTCCAGCGTGACGGTTCCGATAGCGTCGATCATATCCGAAACTTCTGAGACCCTCAGGCTGTTCAGCGCGAGGGACGCCGCCTCCAGATCGGCGGCGTTTTTCACCAGTGCCTGTACCTCGGGTGCGGCGCTGCCGTAGGCATTCGCGGCGGCGCTGATGGCATCGCCGCTGTCCAGCGTGACGGTGCCGATTGCGGAAATGACTTCTTCGATTTTATCGGCTTCGGATTCCAGTATCAGGGAGTCGCAGGTCTCCCGGGCTTTCTCCAAGGAGTCCAGATTTTCAAGCTGTTGTCTGTCTTTCTCATCCAAAGCCGCAACGGCTTCCTCCGCTGCAGAGATATGGCCCCCGCTGTTCACCGTTACCTCGCCGATCTCCGAGATCATCTGATCCACGGCCTTTGCCGCCTCGCTTTTGCCGCCGCAGGCCGCCAGAGAGAGCGCCAGAGCTGCCGCAAGCATGAATGCCATAAGTTTCTTCATTTTTACTGCCTCCAGAAATAGTATTAACTGTACAGGCATAAAATAGCCTATACAATTTATTTTATAATAGCACATCTGCCTTTATAATTCAAGTAGTTATAAACTATATAGGCGGTGAGATTTGTTGGATTACTACGAAATCGGTCAAAGGATCAGAAAATTCCGGAAGGCCCACCAGTTATCACAGGAAGAATTAGCGGAGCGAATAGGAATCTCTACCACCCACATGAGCCACATTGAGACGGGAAATACAAAGCTAAGTCTGCCTGTACTGGTATCTTTAGCTGACGCATTAGAGGTCGGCACAGACGATCTGCTTTTTGACAATACAGCAGTAACGCGCAATTCTGTTATTAATGATCTGACAAACCTTCTGGAAAATTGCTCGATCGCACAAATAAAAGTGCTTAAGGATATCGTTAAGGCCGCAAAAACCTCCATGGATAAGCATTTATAAAAACCGGGCAGAAAAACTGCCCGGTTTTTCATTTGGCGATGCCCTCTGCCGCGTTCGTACATCTGCTCAACAACAGTTTACCATCGAATAATGAAAGGACCGGCAGAATACGGGACGATGGCTGGAAAAAGAAAAAAACCGCCGGCCTGAAGCCGGCGGCAAAACGGATAGAAACCAGTCTGAATGGAAAACGGGAGCAACGGCGGCCGCTTCTGCGGAAAAAATCTGACCCGCGCCGGATCACATCCGGCGCGGGCAAAACGTTCCTTTTCGTCAGTCTGCAAGGTAATTCCTGACCAGGATCTGCAAAAGCTCGTCGCGGTCAACCTTGCGGATCAGGGTGCGGGCCTGGTTATGGTTGGTGATATAGGTGGGGTCCTCGGAGAGGATGTAGCCCACGATCTGGTTGATAGGGTTATAGCCCTTCTCCTCCAGCGCCTGGTACACGGTCAGCATGATCCGGTGGATCTCCGCGTCCTGATCGATGACGAAATCAAACTTCCGGGTGTAGTCGTCCACGCCTGCACCACCTTTCTCTTCTATCTTGTTCCTGCTTAGTATACTCGCTTTTTCCGCCGCTGTAAAGAGAAAAAAGTGAATGTTACATAGATGTAATATTCGACAAATTCCCCACGCCGGTGAAATAATGAAAAAATAAACCGTAAAAAAGTGGAAAAACAGCTTGACTTTTGCGGGATATCCTGTATAATGAAAAAGCTTGCAATTTGCGGGCCAATACAATATCCTTGCTCCCGGCTGGGACCGGGGGCCATTCGTCCAAAAGGAGGTGCAACCATGGCAAAGATTAATGACAAGTACGAGGTCGTGTACATTATCGACCCCGCCCAGGGCGAGGAAGCTATCGCCGCCACCGTCGAGAAGTTCAAGGCGCTGGCCGAGAAGCACAGCTCTGTCGTGGAGGTAGAGGAGTGGGGCAAGCGCCGTCTGGCCTACGCTATCGACTACAAGACCGAGGGCTACTACGTCCTGATGTCCTTCACCAGCGAGCCCGCTTTCCCCAAGGAGCTGGACCGTGTTCTGGGCATTACCGACGGCATCCTGCGCTCCATGATCGTCTGTAAGGGCGAGTAAGGGGGAACTCCACAAATGTTGAACCGCATAATTATCATGGGCCGCCTGGTGCGGGACCCGGAGCTGCGCACCACGCAGTCCGGCGTTTCCGTGACCAGCTTCACCCTCGCCGTGGACCGGGACTTCAAAAACCGTGATTCCGGCGAGAAGAGCACCGATTTCATCGATGTGGTAGCCTGGCGGCAGACAGCGGAATTTATCTGCAAATATTTTGCCAAGGGCCGCATGGCCGTGGCGGAGGGCCGTCTCCAGATCCGGGAATGGAAGGATCGGGACGGCAACAACCGGCGCAGCGCCGAGGTGGTCGCCGACAACGTGTATTTCGGCGACAGCAAGCGGGACAGCGCGTCCGGCGACAGCTACGGCGGACCGCCCCCCTATGGCAGCCCCGCCCCCGCCTCCTATGGCGGCGGCTACGGCGCGCCCTCTGCCGAGCCCTCCGGCTTCGCGGAGATCGACGATCAGGATGGGGATCTGCCCTTCTGAGGGCGTTCCAGCCTCTGATCCGGCGAGAACCTGCCACCCGCCGCAGGGCGGGTGAGCTCTGCAATATTTCGGTCGCGTCCCTGCGGCGCGATACTCTAACAGGAGGTATAGAGAACCATGCCTATGGATCGTGAAAACCGGCCTGCCCGTTCCGGCGCTCCCCGGAAGCGGAGAAAGGTCTGCCAGTTCTGCGTAGACAAGTGCGAGTATATCGATTATAAGGACGCCGCCAAGCTGCGCCGTTTTATCTCCGAGCGCTCCAAGATCCTGCCCCGCAGGACCACCGGTACCTGCGCCATGCATCAGCGCCAGCTGACCGAGGCCATCAAGCGCGCCCGTCAGATCGCCCTGCTGCCCTACGTGACGGAGTAAAAAAGCTTCAAAGAAGGTCCCGCCCGTTTTAAGGGCGGGACCTTTTCGCGCCTCTTTAGACCCCGCCGTCAGGGAGATCCATTTTGAGAAAATAACGCCGCGCCCTGCAGACGTAAAATTGATTTCCCTGCCCCGCCGGATTTTCCCGTTGTCAGGGGCGGGGGTTTGTGATACAATAGATTCATCGTATTTTGGGAAGGGGGTCCTGCTGTGAAGAAGAAAGCGCGCCGGGCGGCGGCGGTATTGATGGCGCTTCTGCTGATGGTCCTGCTGTGTCCGGGGCCGGGGCGGGCCTCCGGGAATGGAGTATATTTTACCGCCGCAAATGAGCAGCTTCTGGATCTGAACAGCGAGACCATGCCCTTTTACTCCAACGGGGTGCTCTATGTCTCCAGCCGCGTCTTCGAGGGCGGGGAGCTGGGACTGTCCTATGGAAGGAACACGACGCTGGGGCTGGCTACCCTGTACCGGCAGGGGAGCAATATGGACCTGAGGTTCGATATCGCGGGGCAGGTGGTCTATGACAAGCAATACAATATGTATAACGGCTATGCCATCGAACGGGGCGGCGAGGTGTTCTTTCCGCTGGATCTGGTCTGCCGGTATTTTCGGCTGAGCTGGAGCTACAACGAGACGGAGACGGCGCCGCTGATCCGGGTGAAGAGCGATAACGTGATCCTCAGCGACGTGGACTTTATCAACGCCGCGGCGACCCTTATGCGGGGGCGGTATGACGATTTTGAGCGGGCGGCCGCTTCGCGGCCTCCCGTCCCGCCGGACACGCCTGTCACCGTCGATCCGCCGGTACAGGCGGCGGAGGGGCAGAAGGTCTATCTCGTGTTTGACGGGCAGTACGCCCGGGAGGTATTGCCCGTTCTGGAGGAGGCCCAGGGGACTTTCCTGCTGACCGCCGGGCAGATGGCGTCGGATGGCGATCTGCTCCGGGCGCTGGCGGCCGGGGGCCACGGGATCGCGCTCCGCCTGGAGGGAGAGACCCGGGAGGAACGGCAGGACGAGATCCGGCGGAGCCGGGAGGCGCTGTGGCAGGCCGCCTGCAGCTGGCTGGAGCTGGCCTGGTATGAGGGCGAGGCGGAGCCTCTTCTGGAGGAAGAGGGGCTGGTCCGGGTGCAGGCGGCGGTGGACGGCTCTGAGGAGCCCGCGTCCGGGCTGCTGCGCTCTGTGGGACGGCATCGGGAAGATGTGGCGGTCTACTGGGGCGGCGAGGGCCGGACCGGGACGTTGGAGGAGGCGCTGGAGCTCCTGGAGGAGGCCCAGTACCGGCTGAGCGCCTGGCGGCTGACGGCGTAATTTACAGAAAGTTCAAGAAAATATCCTGATATTGGGTATAATTGGAATCAATACTGTGGAGAAGTCCCTGTTCCGGCGAAAGAGGCCGGGGGACGGGAGGATAACATGGCGAGAAAGATACTGGTGGTAGAAGACGACCACAACATATCCGATCTGATCCGGATGTACCTGGAGAAGGAGGGCTTCGAGATCCAGACGGCCTTTGACGGCGGCAGCGCCGTGGAGGCGTTCCGGTCCTGGCAGCCGGACATGGTGCTCCTGGACCTGATGCTGCCGGTGATGGACGGCTGGGCGGTCTGTGGAAAGATTCGGGAGACCAGCCGCGCGCCCATTATCATGATTACCGCCAAGAGCGAGGTCTTTGACCGCATCCAGGGGCTGGAGATGGGGGCGGACGACTATATCGTCAAGCCCTTCGAGATGAAGGAGCTGATCGCCCGCATCAACGCGGTGCTCCGCAGGACGGAGATCCCGGAGGATACCCGGAAGCGGCTGGTCTTCGACAAGCTGGAGATCAATCTGGATTCCTATGAGCTGACAGTGGATGGGAAGAAGGTGGACACGCCGCCGAAAGAGCTGGAGCTGCTCTACCATCTGGCGTCCACGCCCAACCGGGTGTATACCCGGAACCAGCTGCTGGATGAGGTGTGGGGGTTCGACTATTTCGGCGACAGCCGGACGGTGGATGTGCATATCAAGCGCCTCAGGGAAAAGGTGGAGGATGTCTCCGACCAGTGGGCGTTGAAGACCGTCTGGGGTGTGGGATATAAGTTTGAGGTGACGCCGGCGAAGACGGCAAAATAGGTCCTGTTCAATTGGCGTGGTTCTGCGGCCCCTGCGGGGCCGCCTGCGCTTGTTTCTATTCGAAAGCCCGGGGCCTCCGCGGCCCCGGACCCTGCGGTTACTTTTGCCGCGCGGCAAAA
>CAJTVO010000168.1 GCA_910579485.1 uncultured Oscillospiraceae bacterium
CGTTTTTGGTTACTTTTGCCGCGGGGCAAAAGTAACCGCAGGGTCCGGGGGCGCGTAGCCCCCGGGGTGTGTAAAGAAGCCATCTCCGTCCGCGCCCGAAGGGCGCGAAGATCACTTTTCTTCCACCACCATCACATAGACCGTCCCCGAAACCTCATACCCCAGCTTCGCTTTCAATTCATAACTCCCGTACGCCTTAATAGGCTCATCCAACACGATCTTCTGCTTGGCAAGCTCAATGCCATGCTGTGCCTGGAGGGCGTCCGAGACCTCCTTGCTGGTCACGGCCCCAAAGAGCTTCCCGTTGGCCCCGGCCCGGGCCGTCACCTTGACGGGAGAATTTTTCAGCTTCTCCGCAATGGCCTCCGCCTCGGCCTTGAGGCGGGCGTCCTCCGCCTTCTTGGCCTTCTCCTTCAGCTTCATGGTGTTCACCGCGTCGGCGGTGGCGGGCACCGCCAGCTTCCTGGGCAGAAGAAAGTTCCGGGCGTAGCCTTCCGCTACCTCGATCATCTGGCCCTTCTTCCCCTGGCCCCGCACGTCCTGCTGTAAGATCACTTTCATGGTGTTGTTCCTCCTGATCGTCTTTACGCCCCGGCGCGCACGCCGGTCATAATATAAAATTTATTGTGAAAAACCGAGTTGGTCACTTCACATTCTATCGAAAATCCCACCCGCTCATAGACCTTGACGGCCCGCGCGTTGAACGCGGCCACCGACAGGCGGAACCGGTCCGCGCCATACCGCTCCTCCGCGAAGCGCAGGCACAGCCGGACAAATCCGGCCCCCAGACCTCTCCCGCACAGGCCGGGCCGCAGGCCCAGCCCGATATCCAGATGGCTGTCGGGATAGGGGTACCCCTCCGCTGTGGGGATCCGGCCGTCGGGACCATAGGAAACATGGCCCAGGACCTCTCCCCCGGCATCCACCCATACGAAGCTGTCGGCGTCTACCGGCTGGTCGGGGCGGGACGGGCGGAAGGGCTCCGGCGGATCGTAAAAGGCATACTCCCCCGCATACTGCCAGCGGGAGATGACCGCCTCGTGCTTTTCCAGCCGGGGAACGATCCTTGCCCCCTCCAGTATCTTTTCCATATTTTCCATCACGTAATATAATAGTTTCCAATGGCAACCAGCACCCGCTGCCGGACCTCGTCCAGATCGCTGTCCGGCACATGGCCTCCGGCGGAGGTGCCGTTTCCCCCGCCTCCCAGCTGCTCCAGGATCACCTGCACGTTGACCTCCCCCAGGGAGCGGCCTGACATGGACACGCCGTTCCCCTGGCGGTAGAGGACGATGGACGCCTGGACCCCCTGAAGGTTCAGCAGGTCGTCGGCGGTCTTGGCCGCCGTCACCCGGTCCACCTCGTTGCGGGCCACCGCTAGGGCGATGTCCCCGTGGACCATCTGGGCCTCCCGGATGATCTCATAGCGCTGGATCATGCTGCCCAGATCGCTCTGGAAGTACCGGCGGACCTCATAGGTGTCCGCCCCCGCCCGGCGCAGGAAGGCCGCCGCCTCGAAGGTCCGGCTCCCCGCCCGCATGACGAAGTTCTTGGTGTCCAGCACGATGCCAGCCAGCAGGGCCTCCGCCTCGCCCCGGAGCATGTCGCTGGGTTCCACCAGATACTGCAGCAGCTCCGTCACCAGCTCCGAGGCGGAGGAGGCGTAGGGCTCGTGGAAGTTCAGTGCCGCGTTCTCAATGTAGGTGGCCGCCCGGCGGTGGTGGTCGATGACCGCCACCCGGTTGCAGGCGTCCAGCAGCTGCCGGTTCTCCACCATATCCGGCCGGTTGGTGTCCACCACCACCAGCAGGGCCCCAGGCTGGGCGTGGATGAAGGCGTCCGGCCCGGTGACGAACACGTCCTCGTACTCCGGGAGCTCCCGGAGCTTGCGTACCAGGGGCCGGGCGTTGTTGCCCTCCATGTCGATGACGATCTGGGCCTTCTTGCCCTTCTTCCGGGCGGCGCAGCAGATGCCCGCCGCCGCGCCCACCGCGTCCATGTCCGCGTACTCGTGGCCCATGACGTAGACCTGCCCCGCGTCGGCGATCAGCTCCCCCAAAGCCTTGGCCATGACCCGGCTCTTGACCTTGGTGCGCTTTTCCGTGGACTTGGACCGGCCGCCGTAGAACTGGAAGTCCAGGCTGTCCTTCACCACCGCCTGGTCGCCGCCCCGGCTGAGGGCCATCTCGATGGACTTCTCCGCCCACTGGAAGCCCTCCTCGTAGCTCTCGCAGTCCTTGCCCACGCCGATGGACAGGGAGGCGGTGACGCCGTCCTCGCTGGTCACCTGGTGGATGGACTCCAGAATGGAGAACTTGTCGTCCAGCAGGCGGCGGAAGGACTGCTCGTCGCACTGGAATAAATACCGGTCCCGGTCGAACTTCCGGAGCATACCGCCGGAGCCGGTGGTCCAGGCGTTCAGCCGCTCGTCGATCTGGGCCAGGACGGCGCTCTTGGCCGCCTCGCCTCCCGCCTTTAAAAGCTCCTCGTAGTTGTCCACCACCAGCAGGCAGGTCACCGGGCGGCTGGACTCGTACAGGGCCTGGATGTGCCGGCTCTCGGTGACGTCCACGAAGTAGGCGGTGACGATCTGATCCTGGCTGGAGGCCCGGCCGGACGCCCGGCTGGCGTTCCCGTAGACCCGGTAGGTCCGCCCGCCGATCTCGGTCAGCTCCTCCAGTTCCTCCCCGGTGTTCCCGTCCAGGAGCCAGCGGTAGTCGAAATCCGGGGCCAGGTCCTCGATGCGCATACTGAACACGTCGTCGGGGGCCTCCGACAGGGCGGAGAAGCCCTGGTTGGCCCAGACCACCTCCCCGTTGTCCCCCCGGAACACCACCACGGGCAGGGGCGTATTGAGCATACTGTTCTTGCTGATGGAGTCGGTCCCGCCGGTGATGGACTCGATATACTGCATCACGCTCCGCCTCCGGCGCAGGCTCTGGCGGCGGTGATAGACATAGAGTCCCGCCAGTGCCGCCGCCTCCGCCAGGGCCAGCAGGGGCTGGATGGGCGCCGTCAGGGCGGCGAACAGGGCCAGGCATAACAGATAGGGCTGCAGATTCGGCTCGATGAGCCTGGACAGCTTTTTGTGCACGACAGACTTTCCCCCTCCTCCCTCCGGCCGCCGGAGGGCTGCTCTCGATCGATGATGAGACTGATTATAACACAGCCGGGGACCGATGACAAGCGAGGTTTTGAAACTTCCCTCTGTTTGACCGCCGAATCGGGGATTTTTTCGGGATTTGATTGCAATATGGACCGTCTTCCGGTACAATGGGCATATCTCAAGGAGAGGAGGGCGGCCTGTGCTGGACCTGCACGCGCTCTGCGGGGACCTGAAAGATGCCCGGTCCCCCCTGCGAAAGGAAATAGACGGCGGGGCGGAGGCGGCCCTCGCCCTTCTCCGCCGGCCCTCGGAAAAGACGGCGGCGCTGACCGCCGGATGGCTGGAGGACTTCCGGAAAATATACGGGGACCCCGCCGCCGGACTGTCCGGCAACAGCCGTCTGGCCCGCCTGGCGGCGGACTGCGGCGGGACGGAGGCGCTGCAATTGCGGTTCTTCTCCATCCAGACCTGCTGCAGCCTCTTGATCAAGATCATCATGGCCTCCGCCCTCCGGGGAGCCCTGGGGGGCGGGGAACCCTCCCGGCGGGAGCTGATCTCGGGGAGCTTCGCCGGGAACTATGGCGTGACCAACTACGGCGGGGAGGACTGGTACTGCTGGCCGGCCTTCGAGCTGGAGCGGGGCTTCGCCCCGGTGCTGGACGGCCTCTGGGCCGCCGCGGGCCGCTACGAGGGCGCGCCCTCCTCCGGCGCGCTCCGCCCGGAGGACAGCTGCGACCTCATCAAGCAGATCTACGAGTCCATGATCCCCAAGGAGCTGCGCCACGCCTTGGGGGAGTACTATACCCCGGACTGGCTGGCGGAGTGGATCGTCCGGCAGGCGGCGGCGGACCCCGGCGCGTCCGTCATCGACCCCACCTGCGGCTCCGGCACCTTTCTGTGCCGGGCCATCGCCATGAAGCGGCGGGCGGGCCTCCCCCTGGAGGCCATCCTCGCCGCAGTCCGGGGGATGGACCTGAACCCCCTGGCGGTGCTGACCGCCAAGACCAACTATCTGCTCTCCGTGCTGGACCTTCTGGACGGAAGGGGGGAGACCGCCGTCCCCATCTATACCGGGGACGCCCTGTCCCCCGCCGCCGGGAGGCTGGGGAGGGCGGACGTGATCGTAGGCAACCCGCCCTGGATCAACTGGGAGTATCTGCCCGATTCCCGCCGCAAGGGCGGCGGCGAATCCTGGACCGGGTACGGCCTGCTCTCCGCCAAGGGGCTGGACCTGAGCTTCTCCAAGGAGGACGTCTCCGTCCTCATCACCTACGCCGCCATGGACCGCCTGCTGAAGGAGGGCGGCGTCCTGGGGTTCGTCCTCCGGCAGGGGCTGTTTAAGTCCGCCCAGAACGGGGCCGGCTTCCGCCGCTTCCGGGTGGGGGAGGACGGCACGCCCGTCCAGGTCCTCCGGGTGGACGATCTGTCGGGGGTCCGGGTGTTTGAGGACGCCGCCGCCGGGGCGGCCCTCTTCTTCGCCCGGAAGGGGCGGGAGACCGCCTACCCCGTGCCCTACTTCCGCTGGAGGCGGCGGGACGGCCATAAAACGCTGCCCTTCGACCCCTACGCCCCCCTGCCGGAGGTCCGGGCGGGCCTTCTCTGCCAGGAGCAGCAGGCCCGGCCCGCCTCGGAGGAGGACCCCTCGGCCCCCTGGATCACCGCCCCCGGGGAGGAGCTGGCGGTCATCCGCCGGGCCCTGGGGACCAACCCCTACCGGGCCCGGACCGGCGTGTTCACCGGCGGGGCCAACGCCGTGTACTGGGTGCGGCCCACCGGCGCGGACGGCCCTCTGGTCACCGTCAGCAACATCACGGACCGGGCCAAGCGGAAGACGGAGCAGGTGACGGCGCAGCTGGAGAAGACCTACATTTTCCCCATGCTGAAGGGCGGCGGCATCCGGCAGTGGCGGGTGTCCTACGACGCCTGCATCCTCTGCCCCCATACCGCCGGGACCAGGATCCGCCCCGTTCCCCAAGAGGAGCTGGAGCGTACCGCCCCCAGGACCTGGGCCTACCTGGAGCGCTTCCGGGAGCTCCTGGACGGCCGCAGGGGGTTCGCCGGATGGGAGCGGGAGCTCCAGCGGCAGGCGTTCCACACGGTCCTGCGGGTGGGGGCCTATACCTTCGCCCCCTACAAGGTGGTCTGGAAGTACATTGCCTCCCGGTTCGTCTGCGCGGTGACCGGCACGGTGAACGACCCGCTCCTTGGGGAGAAGCTGCTGCTGCCCAATGAGAAGGTCATGTACGTGTCCACGGACCGCGAGGAGGAGGCCTACTACCTCTGCGGGATGCTCAGCTCCACCCCCGCCGCCCGGTGCGTGGAGAGCTACATGAACCCCACCAGCATCTCCGCCCACGTGCTCCGCCGCCTGTATATCCCGCCCTACGACGAGACCGATCCCCTCCACCGGGAGATCGCGGCCCTGTGCAAAGAGGGCCACGGGCAGGCGGATATTGCCCCCTTCCTCCGGGAGATCGACCGGCGGGCCGCCGCCCTCTACGCCGCCCGCCCGCCGGAGGGATGAGGGCCTCCGGCGGGCGCTGAAAAAGCATCAAAACACGGCAATCAATTTTGCGTCTGTAGGGCGCGACGACCCCGGCGCGCCGTTGGAAAATCTGCTATCAGCGGCG
>CAJTVO010000169.1 GCA_910579485.1 uncultured Oscillospiraceae bacterium
GCGCTGTGAAAAATCTTTATATTTTTTCGCTGTCCTCTTGACGGGGTGCGGTTCAGACCTTGTTTGCGGGGTGATTTGATATTCCGGACGGAAGATCAACAGTTAAAACAAATCGCTGTGACTTCCCGTCCGTATCAACTTCAGAATGAGGGTGCCCTGGTACACTTTGTAGACCAGCAGCCAGTCCGGCTCAATATGGCATTCACGCATATCCTTGTAATTCCTGGAGTTGGTCAGATCGTGGTCACGGTACTTCGCAGGCAGAGGCTTCTCGGCTTGCAGGATGCCAACTACCTCTTCCAGCTTTTCTGGAGCGCATCCGCGCTTGACCGCCAGTTTATAATCTCTTTTAAACTGACTCGTAAACTCAAGTTTAAGCATTGAGGGCCTTCATCATCTCTGCCACGCTGTCAAACGGGCCGTGCATATTCTCATCGTTCTCGGCCTCATCCATGGCCTTTAGTGTAGTTTCATTTGGAAGTTCCCGACGAATGGCGAATGGGATACTTCGCTCGTAGATGGCCTGCTTTAGGAAAATGTTGATAGCCGTAGACAGATCCATTCCGAAGTCTGCAAATAGTTCTTGGGCTTTCGCCTTCACTTCGGAATCAATCGAAATGCTGGTTGAAACTTTTGCCATACAGCACACTCCTTCTTGTTGTTAATTAGATTATAGCATATTTTACCCAGATGTCAATATGTTATATATATGTTATAGCAAAAAGCTCCGCCGTGCAGCGGACCTAACTCTCCTTGTATAGCCTAATTTATCGAAACAGTCCAGCGTTCAATTATTGGCGTGGCGGTCTTGACTGTCACGCCGTTCTCTTGTAAAATAGGAGCGAATGGATATACAAAAACCGACGTCTTCACGTCCGCCGTGAGGAACGGGGGGCGATGTTTATTTTCTGAGGAGGTGCCGTATGCTGTCATTACTCAAGGGCCACGTCAATGACGCGGTCGCGCCGTTTATTTTTCTCGTTCTGTTCCTTGTCATCGTGGGCGCGGCCCTGTGGCTGACGCCCCGGCTGGCGAAATGGCTGGATAAAAAAGAAGCCGGACATAAGGGCTATTATGACGGGATGCTCACCGAGGACCCCAACGCGCCGAAGGAAGAAAGAGAGTCAGAAGATGGGAAAGCTGACTGATCTGCCTAATGGAAGGAGCATTTCTATGGGTTCCCTGCTGCGATCGACCAGGAATACGCGGGCACTGCCCACCGGTTCCCTGCGGTATATCCGGAGTGACGTTCCGGACAATCTGACGGATACGGAGATACGATGGCTGATGGACAATCAGATCACGACCATCGTGGACCTGCGGTCCGATGAAGAGACTTCCGCAAAACCGTGCTGTCTGGCTGGGCGGGTGGGATTCAGGTATATCCACCTACCTGTTACCGGGGGCGGGGGTACGCCGAGGTCTATTGAACATCTGTATGTGGTCTACCGGCAGATGCTGGACGAACAGATGGAGCGCATCGTTGATACCATCATGGGCGCCAGTTCTAACGTGCTGTATTTCTGCACTGCTGGGAAGGACCGCACCGGCGTCGTGTCGGCGGTCATTTTGAAGCGGCTCGGGTTCAGCGATGAGGCGGTCATAGACGACTATATGCTGTCAAAAGACAATTTGATGGACATGCTGACAGGGTATGTGGACGTCCATCCCGAAGTGGACATCAATATCATCATCCCGCATAGGAAGAATATGGAGCAGTTATTGGAATATTTGCGGGACAGGCCGTAGGGCCTATCATTTTTCAACGCATGATAATGGAAACCAAAGACAAGGAGTTGCCTTATGTTTAAGGTCATCAAGCTGGAAGGCCGCGCGCGGCGGGGCCAATTTTCATGTGCCCACGGCGGCGTGGTACAGACCCCCGTTTTTATGAACGTTGGCACACAGGGGGCCATCAAAGGGGCCATCAGCGCCCACGATCTGAAGGACCTCAAATGCCAGATCGAGCTGAGCAACACCTATCACCTCCACCTCCGCCCCGGAGACGATGTGGTGAAGGCTTTGGGCGGGCTACACAAGATGATGGACTGGGATGGGCCTATTTTGACGGACTCCGGGGGGTTCCAGGTGTTCTCATTGGCGGGACTGCGGAAGATCACTGAGGAGGGCGTTACCTTTGCCTCCCACATCGATGGTCGGCGGATCTTTATGGGGCCAGAGGAGTCTATGCAGATACAGTCCCATCTGGGCAGCGATATCGCCATGGCCTTCGACGAGTGCGTGGAGAATCCGGCGCCCTATGACTACGTGAAGCAGTCCTGCGAGCGGACCATCCGGTGGCTCCGGCGGTGTAAGGAGGAGCATGACCGGCTCAACGCCCTGCCGGACTGCGTGAATCCACGGCAGATGCTCTTCGGCATCAACCAGGGGGGCACCTATGACGATCTGCGGATCTGGAGTATGCAGGAGAGCGCCAAGGTGGACTGCGAGGGCTACGGCATCGGCGGACTGGCGGTGGGAGAAGAGACCGGCGTGATGTACCACATCCTGGACGTGGTCCTCCCCTACGCGCCGGAGGACAAGCCCCGGTATCTCATGGGGGTCGGCACGCCCTCCAACATCGTGGAGGCGGTCTGGAGAGGGATCGACTTCTTCGACTGCGTCATGCCGGCCCGGAACGCGCGGCATGGGAAGCTGTTTACATGGAGCGGCAGCTTGAACATCAAAAATGAGAAATACAAGCTGGACGAGCGGCCCATTGAGCCGGGGTGCGGATGCCCCGCGTGCAGGAGTTTTTCCCGGGCATATCTGCGGCATCTGTTCAAGGCGGAGGAAATGCTGGCCATGCGTCTGGCGGTCCAGCACAACCTCTGGTTCTACAACACGCTCATGGAGCGCATCCGGGAGGCGCTGGACGCGGGAGAATATGACGCCTTCCGGGCGGAGTACAGCGGGAAGCTGGGAGAACGAGTGTGATCGTCTGGATCAACGGCGCTTTTGGCGCGGGAAAGACTACGGCGGCCTTCGAGCTCCACAGGCGGCTGCCGGGGTCCTTTGTGTACAATCCCGAGGATGTTGGGTTCTTCCTCAGGAAGAATATGCCGGAGGCTTGTCATACGGCGGATTTCCAGGACATGCCCCTCTGGCGGAGCTTTAATTATCAGGTTTTGAAGGAGCTCCATGAGAGTTACGATGGGACGGTCATCGTGCCCATGACGCTGGTGGAACCGGCGTATTTTGAGGAGATCGTCGGACGGCTGCGGGAGGATGGCGTACCGGTGGTCCACGTTATTTTGTGGGCCGGCCGGGAGACGATTTTGAAGCGGCTGAGGAAGCGGAGTCTGGGACGGCTGGGCAGCGAGGCTTTTGCGGTGGAGGCCATCGGGCGGTGCATGGAATTTTTTGAGCGGCCTGATGTGGGCGTTAGGATCGTCACCGACGGAGCATCTGTGGACCAGGTGGTAGAACGGATCGCCGGGGCCTGCGGGCTGCGCCTGCCGCCGGAGAGGCGGGGCAGAGTTTTGCGCCGGCTGGACCGTCTGAAGACGGTGGTCTGCCATATCCGGATATAAAAAAGCTTCGCCTGGGACTGGTCTGGTCCTGGGCGAAGCTTTTTCAGCTGTTTCACCAAGTTGTGTAAATTTTACAAGGGAGCCTTGCTGGACAGATACCTTCCCCGGTGTCATACTGTAGGCATCACAAACGCGGTACAGGCGCGTTTGATCACTGAAACGGATCGGAGGGATATCCATGAAGATGACCATTGGAGAAAAGATCGCCCTGCTGAGAAAGGAGCGGGATATCACCCAGACGGAACTGGCGGAATACCTCTTTCTGACGCCCCAGACGGTTTCCAGATGGGAGGTGGGCAGCGGAGCCCCGGAGATCACGCTGCTGCCCAGGATCGCCGCCTTTTTCGGCGTGAGCATCGACGAGCTGTTTGGGGTAACTTCCCTGGAACGGGCGGAGGACCTGGTGTGCAAGTACTCCGTCCTGCGGGACGACCGCTCTTTTCAGGAGGCTATGGAATGCGTAAATTCCCAGCTCCAGACCATTGATGCCGCCCTCAAAAGCCGCGAGGAAGATGCCGCCAGGCTGGCAGCGGACCGTGACCAGCTGGAAGCCGAAAAGATGCACCTGTGGATCCAGCAGGGCCGGGAATCCTTCCAGCGGGCTCTGCGGATCGCGGATCCCTTTGTGGAGAAAACGGAAGGATATCCGGCGCATCCATGGTACCTGCGTATGCGGCTGCAAAGAAATCAGCTGCGCGCCAACCTGGGAATGGGACGGGGGGCCCTGGAGGAGAGCCGGAAAGACTTTTTGGAGCGTCCGGGCATGGTCACCCTTCACCTCTATCTCAACATGCTGCTTGAACTGCAGAAGTATGAGGAGCTCCTGTCCATTCAGGAAACCGAGCCCCTGGCGCAGGAAATAATATGCCCGATCTCGGAGGAAAATCTGAGCCTGTGGTGGCTGTTCATCCGCGCCGCCATCGAAACGGGCGCGGCGGACTTCATCGAACGGCATGTGCCGTCCGTCTTGGCGGTCTGCGGGGAGAAGGATGAATTTAGTTTTCTTAGGAGCCTGCTGCCCTTCTACCAGAAAGCGCGGCAGGAGGAGAAGCTGAAGGAGACCAAGCAGAGGCTTCTCTCCCTGCTGCCGGGGATGGGTATGAATCCGTATTTTGAGGAGACGGCGAAAAAGGAAATCGAGTCGTTTTAGGCTTATTTTCTGACATATAGCAGAAAACCGAGAGCTTCCGGGGCGACCCCCTGGAAGCTCTCGGTTCCTGTTTACAGAATGATGCAGATCAGGCCGCCGCTGCCCTCATTGACGATCCTTTGCAGGGTCTCCTGGAATTTCAGGCGGGCATCCATGGGCATCCGGTACAGCTTCGCCTGGAGGTCTTCGTTCACCAGCTCGTGGAAGCTGCGCCCGAAAATGTTGCTCTCCCAGATCTGGGTGGGGTCGCCGGAGAACTTCTCCATGAGGTAGTTCACCATGTCCTCGCTCTGCTTCTCGTTGCCCACAATGGGGGATACCGTAGATTCGATGTCCACCTTGAACATATGGATGGACGGGGCGCTGGCCTTCAGCTTCACGCCGTAGCGTCCCCCCTGCCGCATGATCTCCGGCTCCTCCAGCAGCAGCTCATCCATGGTGGGCATGACGATGCCGTAGCCGGTCTCGTAGACGTTGGTCAGGGCGTCGGACACCTTGTCGAACCGGGCCTTTACCCCCGCCAGCTCCGTGAGCAGCTCCATCAGGTCGCCGTCGTCCGACACGGTGAAGCCGGACTGGGTGGAGAGGGTCTCATAGAACAGAGTCCGGGGCAGCTGGAGCTCCGCCGAGGCGACGCCCTTCCCCAGGTCAATGGACAGCACCCGGCTCAGGGAGATGTTCTCCTGCTCTCCCATCTCCTTGACCGCCGTCTCCACGTCCCGGATATGGGCCATCCGGTCCCCGCCCTCCCGGACCACGCCGTATACCGCGGACTGGATGGGGTGGCCCACCGGCAGGGCGTCTACCCAGGCGGGCAGGTAGAAGCGCATCTCCCGCAGAGGGAACTCGTAGAGGATGGATTTGATGATGTAGGTGATGGACTCCTCCGTCAGCTCCAGGCAGTTCACCGGCAGGCACTGGACGCCAAAGCGGCTTTCAATGTCCCGGCTGATGCTGGCGGCCCGGCTGCCTCGGGGGTCCGTGGAGTTCAGCAGCACCACAAAGGGCTTGCCCAGCTCCTGCAGTTCCGTGATGACCCGCT
>CAJTVO010000170.1:0-216 GCA_910579485.1 uncultured Oscillospiraceae bacterium
GTAACCGCCCCACGGCTACCAACCCGGCGGTTACTTCTTAGCAATCGCGGAGGGGGCCTCCCGTTTGCCGGCAGCGCCCTATCCTTATGTTTTATTATACCCTCCCGGACGCATGATGTCAAGTCCGGGAGGGTTTCAATTTTTGGTCCGCAATTTTTGTGCATTCCGCCGTTGCACGAAAAGCTGCAACTTCTCCTCCGTTACACAGCATTGTGT
>CAJTVO010000170.1:337-5693 GCA_910579485.1 uncultured Oscillospiraceae bacterium
TCATGCGCACTGACTTTAACGAGGCCATGGCAAACATTGAAGGCGGCATCACAGAGACACGAAACGCCGCCGCTCTCGCGCAGATGACTGCAGATACTGCCCGGACCGAGGCGGCGGAGCAGCCCTACGCGATGGGCTCCTATGTGGGGAAATACGACGTTATCCCCGTTGCCCTTGGGTTCCGGCCCAAGGTGATCCTCATTTCCAAAGTATATATCAGCAGTCAGGAACCGGATACCGAAGTGATAAAAAGCGCGGCCTCCATGTACATCGACGGCGTGAACTGCCCCGGCATCACTTTTTTGGACGATGGGTTTCAGGTCTCGGCTCCTTATTCGAATTCTCACGCGATTAATGCGAATGGAAAAACTTTTATGTACGCGGCTTTCCGATAACAGGAAAGGACCCCAGGGGCCGAGGCCCCGGGGTCCTTCCTTATCGGATGTGTGTTGAGTAAGTCAGGCGATCAACTTCTCAAACCGCCGTGCGGCATCTTTCCAGAATCAGCTCGCGGCTTCAATTGCAATATCCCACCAAGTAATCACGAGGTTGGTGTTGTTCACGAAATCGAAGTTATAGCTGCCGCTGATCTTATGATTCAGGGTGTCCGCTGTGAGAGCCAGAGGAGCAATCGGGTTGACTGCATCCGGAGTAAGCGCGCTCATACCATACTTCACATAGCCTCTCGTTCCACTCCAATCATAAACCATGCCGTCCTCGGGGACCTCCCCTTGCTCAGTTGCTGTGACCACGAAGGGTACGGTCTCATTGCCCAGTTTGAACTGGAAGGAATCGTCGGCCAGATTCAGGGCATCGATCTCGCTCTTGCTCAGGAACTCACCAGCACCGATGTCATACAGGGCGACGCAGATGGTGCTCCTACCCCACATGTTGGCACGATACTTAGCTACATTGGATTCAACCCACTCGATCTTGACGGTCAGATCGCTTCCGCCGTTCTTGCCGGTGATGGTGATCGTGTTGTCGGCAGTAACATTCGCGCCACTACCATCGTAGTCAAACTCACCACCGCCAACACCGCCGAAGTACTCGCCGATCCCACTGGCCGCTGTAACTGCGGGAGCAGAGGCGCCCTTGGGCATGGTGATGGTCACGGTTACTTCGTTCTCGCCGGTCTCAACAGGCTTGCCGACCTCGTAGCCATAGTAGGCTTCCTTGTAAGCGTCCATGCTGATCGCGTTGAGTTTAGCGTCTACCTTTGCAGCCTCGCCCTTCAAAGTGGCACCGTTCGACATACCGCCAACGTAGGTGTTCCAGTTTGCATCGCTGCTCAGCAGATCGTAGGGCTGGTTGCCGGCGGACTCGGTGTTGTTCATACCGAGAGCAATGGCAGCGTCATAGGCGTTGATCAGAGCGGTCTTGGTCTCACTGGTAACCGCGGCATAGTAAGCGTTGGCAGCAGTGACGACTGCATCGTACGCATTCTTGATCTTCTGTGCCTCAGCGAAAGCAGCCTTCACCTCAGCGACCTTCTCAGCCAGGGTCTTGGCAGGAGCAGTCACAGGATTCAGGGTGTCAAAAGCCTCCACTCCCCAAGCCTCGGGGATCGCAGCGTTGGCGGCAGACACGTTCGTCCAGCTCTTGTCAGAAGTCCAGCTATCATAGGCGGTAATGAAAGAGTTATCCAGCTCATTGATAGCAGCCTTGGCAGCAGTCAGAGTTGCGGCGGCAGCAGCGATCTGCTCATCGCTCATGTTCTCCTCGGCAGCCTCGTAAGCCTGGATAGCGGCGACCAGAGCCTCAGTCGTAGCCTCGGTCTCTTCAGCCTGATAGGCAGTCCAAGCGGCCTGGAGCTCGCTGATGGCGTTCTGACCAGCGTTCTCGCCCAGAGCGATCTCGACGGCAGTGATAGCAACAGTCATCTCGTCTTCCTTCGCAATGGCGGCGCCCTTGTAGGCTTTCAAATCGGTCAGGATCGTCTTCAGTTCCTTCTCGATCTCGGCCTTCTCGTCACCGGTGGCGGTAGCCAGCTTGGTGATCAGGTCGTTCGCCTTATCGACGAAGTTGGTCTTGATGTACTCCCAGGTAGCAACGATGCTCACGCCTACGGCAGGAGCCATGCTCTTGGCCTGGTTGGTCACGCGGACCACGGTGATGGTCACGGAACCGTCAGGATTGGTCACGGTCGGGCCGTACACGCCCCAATCACCGTTGATGCTGACGGCGGCGATCACGGCGGCCGCAGCCTTGTTCACGGTGAAGGTGAAGGTGTTGATGCCGTCAGCGTAACGGAAGTTACCAGTGTGATAGTCAGCGGATCCGGGCGTATTGAATCCGGCAGAGGGAACGAACTCCACACCAGCGGTATTGCAGGTGATGCTCAGATCGTTGTCGTTGACCATAGCCAGCTCCAAGGTCAGAGCGTCGCGGCGGTCACGGTTCTGATCGTCGATGATATTCTGCCACACGGTCTTCAGCCAGGCGGCGGTATCATCGTACAGGACCTCACGGGTATCGGCGGTGCTGGGATCGCCCAGGTTCACCACGAAGGCCAGACGCTTGGCGTTGTTGTCATACGCCCAGATGATCTGGTCGCCGGTCTTCACATCGCTGTAGCGCTCGACCTCGGAGATGGTCAGCTCGTCAGCGGTGACGATGCCGCGATCCTCGGTGATGCTGTAGAAGGGCACGTCCTCGTCGCTGTAGCGGACCTGGATCAGCTGGCTGAAGCCGCTGCCGGTGTTCCACGTATCAACGTCCATGTACTGGCTCTTCTGCAGATCCTGGATACGGGTGACCGTACCGGCATAGATGCCGTAGTCGTTGAAGTCCTTGGTGATCATCTTGACGTCGCCGGCAGCCAGATCGCCGTTGTCGTCCTTTTCAACGGACCACAGGGTATAGAAGCCGTAGTCGCGGTCGCTCCAGGAATGGTTCGCCCAGTTGGCCCAGCCGCCGCTTCCGGTGACATCAGCGGGGATCACGTCGATCATGGCCTTGTCCTCGGACTCGGGCTGATAGGTGAACCACTTGTTGTTCAGCGTGTCGATGTTCTGAACATAGCTGTAGGTCTCATAGGGGTTGTAGTACATCAGGGAGATGCTGTCGAAGCTGTGCTCCAGGCCGTCAACTTCAATGACGATGACGTCTGCGACCCAGTAATCCTTGCCGTCCTTATCGGAGGCGGTATTGTGGGCAACGGCGTAGGAAGCGCGGACCTTAGCAGCGTCGATGCTGGGCAGATCAGCATAACCCAGCTTGTAGAGGATGCTGTTGCCGGTGACGATGTAGAACTCGGTATCGACGGTAGCATCCACGTAGGAGTTGCTCCAGGTGTTGAACTTGGTGTTGTAATCATCGGCAATGGCATAGTGGCGGGTGTTGGCCTTCACAGCCTCGGGCGCCAGCTTGACATAGTCGATCTTGTAGACGGGATAGATGCCGGTGCCGTCGAGCTTGGCGGTCTGTGCATCGAACCAAGCATCGGCCTGCGCAGCGGTGGCAGTGGGATCGACGACCGCGCAATACCAATTCTTCAGATTCTTCTCGTTATCAACATGACCAGCCAGAGCCGTGCCGAAGCCGGAGCCCAGACGCCACAGCTGGTTGCCGTTCTTATCGGCGGCCAGGCGGCTGGCGCTGTTCAAGGTGATGACATCGCCATCCAGGCCGTAAGCGGCAACGTTGGTGAAGGAGAAACTGTGCTCGGAAGTACCGGCGCTGCCGGTCTCGCCGTCAGCATCCTCAAAGGACACCGCGCCGTAATCGAACACGCCATAGTTGCCATCGGCAGGCGCATTCTTCTCAGCGTTCTGCATCGCGGCAATCTGACGGCCCCACTCGACATAGGGGAACACCCCGGTGGTCGCGCCAGCGAAGTAGTTGGACACGATTCTATTGGGGTTGCCCAGGTGGGCCATAGCGGGCTGCAGGTAGTTGTTGGTGGTGTAATAGAGCGCGTTGCGGGTCCAGATGCTCTGGTTGAAGAAGACGTTCTTCACGCCGTCGTTCACACCATACTCGGTGGTGTCAGCGTCGCCGATGGTCACTTCAGCAATGGCGTTGACGTCCTTGACATAGTTGAAGTTCTGACCATTGGTGGGATACATCTCGGTAATCAGGGCGTACTGGCTGCCCTGAGCAAGCTCGTAGGTGCGGATGTAGCCGAACTCGTCCAGGTACATGTCGTACTCGGTCTTGTCCGCCATCTGCATGATGTCCTCATCCATGCTGGTGGCGTTGATGATGCCGGACTGACCATAGGTCTCGCCGTCGGTGACGGTGACGGTCACGTCCTTGAAGTTCTTGGTATTGATAGTGCCATTGACCTTCTCGGCGGTCCACATGGACAGCTTGCCGTCGATGACGGTGTAGTTGACCACATCGCCCACGGCGGGCTCGTCAGGATTGTAGAGGTTGTTGCCGCTGTAGTCGGCGACCTTCAGGCTGTTGAGGAGGGCGGCGTCCTTATGGGTGCCGACGACCTCGTCCTGCGTATAGGCGACCTTGAGGACGTACTCAGCCTTGCCGTCCTTGTTGTTGTCGATGACGCGCAGGCTGTTGCCGTTCTCGCAGAACTTATACTTCTCGCTCTGGCCCATCTTCAGATAATCGGCCACGAAATCGACCCAGGGCATCTCATCGGAGAGGTCCTTCAGGGAAGAAGTACCAGCGTAGACTTCGCCGTAGTTGAAGCCGGACACCTGATTATCGGGATTGGGCTTCTGGCGGTTGGCGTTGGCAAAGATCTCCTCCATGATATCCAGATCGGTGGCGGTGATCTCCTTGCCGGGACGGACGGTGCGGGTGTACTCGGTCCAAGTGTCGGTAACGATGCCGTTCTCGTCCTTGCTCTCCCAGTCGGTGATGTCGGCATTTTCTTCCAGATACTTGACCCACTCGGTCTTCTCGGAGAGGCTGACCACGTCGTCGGTGTACCACTCGTCAATGGCTCTGTCGGAGATGACGTAGCGGATGACCCACTCGGAGGTGGCGTTATCAGACCAGTTCTCCTCATAGTTGAGGTAGTACTCAGCGCCGTTGACATCAGAGATACCGGCTTCCTCAGCCAGCTTGGCGATGGACTTGTAGCTCTCATCCTTGAGGCCGGTGTTAACGCCCTTGCCTTCATTGAAAGCAACGTTGTTGTCGCCCGCCTCGAGGGTCAGGGCGCGCTTGGTGCTGCCCTCGCCGTTGGCGATGTAAGCGTTGTAGGTCAGACCCACGGCATCCAGCTCGGTGCCCTTGGTGACAGTGATGTTCTTGCCGTCGACCTTCATAACGGTGGTGTCAGCGGCAACGACCTTGCTGCCTTCCAGGTTGGCCCACTCGTTGGCCATGACGACGCCGGAGACCTTCTCCAGGCCGAACTCACGCATACCCAGGGTCTCGCCGG
>CAJTVO010000171.1 GCA_910579485.1 uncultured Oscillospiraceae bacterium
TAGGAAACGTAGTTTCCTAAGCGCGTTTTTGCCTACTTTTGCCGCGGGGCAAAAGTAGGCGAGGAGTCCGGGGGCGAGAAGCCCCCGGGGTATCGAATCGATGGATCATTAAGTTATGAAAGAAATCATTTACCGCTATGATGGAACCTTCGAAGGCTTCCTGAGCTGCGTCTTCGACAGTTATGTCAACAAAGAATACCCCACCGCCTTTCAGGACGAGGCCCATATCGAGACCACCCTGTTCCCCGCCCGGTGGGTGGGGACGGACCTCCGCCACGCCCAGCGGGTGCTGGTGAGCCTGGGAAAGATCGACCCCTACGCCAAGGAGCTGGTGGTCAAAGGCTTCCTTACCTGCGCCCCGGAACGGGAAAAGATCATCTACCGCTTTATCCGCGCCCTCTATGTCATCGGAAAACCCCTCCTCCTCCGCCTCAGCGACGAGGCTGTGATGCCCCTCCTGAAGGCCGTGCGCCACCTGGACGGCGAGGTCCATCTTTTGAAGGGCTTCGTCCGCTTCTCCGACTTCGAGGGCACCCTGGCAGGCGAAATTCGCCCGAAAAACCGCGTCCTGCCCCTGCTGCGCCCCCATTTCTGCGACCGGATGTATAACGAGACCTTCCTCCTCTACGACCGGACCCATCGCGAGGCCTTGGCCCATCAGAAGGGGAAGTGGGCGATCATCCCCATGGAGTCCTTCAAAATGGCCGCCCCCTCCGCGGAGGAGGCCCAGTACCGCCACCTGTGGAAGCGTTTCTACGACACCATCGAGATCAAGGAGCGCCGCAACCCCAAGCTCCGCATGAGCAACATGCCCAAGCGCTACTGGGAGACCATGACCGAGTTCCAGGACGAGGACCACTTCCTGGCCGGGGCGGACCCGCTGCCGGGACGCGGGCCGGACGGACTGCCGGGCGCGCCCTGAGGAATGGAAACCGTTTATCAGGGGAAGCATACCTGTACGCGGAAAAAAGCGGACGGCCGGAGACGCCCCGTTCTCCCGCAAGCGTTTTCGGAAGAAGGGCCTTGCTTCAATTTGCCCAATTATCCCCGCCTCTTCGGGGGGGAGGTTTGAGAGTTTTGCCCATTTCGTTTTTTTCTGCTGTTTCACTATTGCGTTTCCGCAAGAAAAAGGTTAAAATAGGAAAAGTCCGAGTAAATATTGCGTCCAAAGGGAAGGTTTGGAAGCAATATGTGCCCTGTTTTGTGTCTGCCGCCGGTCCCGGCGGCAGGCGGAACGGCTCAAATCAACTTGTATTATTCCATAAGGAGGAACACAGCTATGGAAACTTACGGATTGGAACAGTACGGCATTACCGGTATCAAGGAGATCGTCTACAACCCCACCTACGAGGAGCTCTTCAAGGCGGAGATGGACCCCAGTCTGGAGGGCTTTGAGAAGGGCCAGATGACTGAGCTGGGCGCAGTCAACGTCATGACCGGCATCTACACCGGCCGCTCCCCCAAGGATAAGTTCATCGTCATGGACGAGAACTCCAAGGACACCGTGTGGTGGACCTCTGACGAGTTCAAGAACGACAACAAGCCCGCTTCCCAGGAGGCGTGGAAGGTCTGCAAGGACCTGGCCATCCAGGAGCTGTCCAACAAGAAGCTCTACGTGATGGACGTGTTCTGCGGCACCAACGCGGACACCCGCATGGCCATCCGCTTCATCATGGAGGTGGCATGGCAGGCCCACTTCGTCAAGAACATGTTCATCGCCCCCACCGAGGAGGAGCTGAAGAACTTTAAGCCCGATTTCATCTCCTACAACGCCTCCAAGGCCAAGCTCACCAACTACAAGGAGCTGGGCCTGAACTCCGAGACCGCCGCTATCTTCAACATCACCTCCCGTGAGCAGGTCATCCTCAACACCTGGTACGGCGGCGAGATGAAGAAGGGCATGTTCTCCATGATGAACTACTACCTGCCCCTGAAGGGCATCGCCTCCATGCACTGCTCCGCCAACACCGACATGAACGGCGAGAACACCGCCATCTTCTTCGGCCTGTCCGGCACCGGCAAGACCACCCTGTCCACTGACCCCAAGCGCCTGCTCATCGGCGACGACGAGCACGGCTGGGACGACAACGGCGTGTTCAACTTCGAGGGCGGCTGCTACGCCAAGGTCATCGACCTGGACAAGGAGTCTGAGCCCGACATCTACAACGCCATCCGCCGGGACGCCCTGCTGGAGAACGTCACCGTGGACGGTGAGGGCAAGCTGTACTTCGCTGACAAGTCCGTCACCGAGAACACCCGCGTCTCCTACCCCATCAACCACATTGAGAAGATCGTGCGTCCCGTGTCTGCCGGTCCCGACGCCAAGAACGTGATCTTCCTGTCCGCCGACGCCTTCGGCGTGCTGCCCCCCGTGTCCATCCTGACCCCGGAGCAGACCCAGTACTACTTCCTGTCCGGCTTCACCTCCAAGCTGGCCGGCACCGAGCGCGGCATCACCGAGCCCACCCCCACCTTCTCCGCCTGCTTCGGCCAGGCCTTCCTGGAGCTGCACCCCACCAAGTACGGTGAGGAGCTGGTGAAGAAGATGCAGAAGAGCGGCGCCAAGGCCTACCTGGTGAACACCGGCTGGAACGGCACCGGCAAGCGCATCTCCATCAAGGACACCCGCGGCATCATTGACGCCATCCTGGACGGTTCCATCCTCAAGGCTGAGACCAAGACTATTCCCTACTTCAACCTGGAGGTCCCCACGGCCCTGCCCGGCGTGGATCCCGCCATCCTGGATCCCCGCGACACCTACGCCGATGCTTCCCAGTGGGACGAGAAGGCCAAGGATCTGGCTGGCCGCTTCGTGAAGAACTTCGTCAAGTACACCGGCAACGACGCCGGCAAGGCTCTGGTAGCCGCCGGCCCCAAGGTGTGATCCATTAACACGCCTCATGTGAACTAAGCGGCCCTGTGGAGGCGCCGGGTCCTGCAGGACGAGCCTGCGGACCCGGCCCCCACGGGGCCGCCCTGCTTTTCCGCGCGGAACGCGCTGCCGCCTCAGGCGGCGTCAACTACTTAGGACCTGCAAATGCGGGGCCAAACAAATCGGAGGATGTACCGCGATGATCAAGCGCTGTGCTAACCTTTCCCTGACCTACGGAGTCATTGCCATGGCCTTTGGCGTATTCTACCGTGAATTTACCAAATTCAGCGGCTTCACCGGACGGACGAACCTGTCCTTCCTGCACACACACTACTTCATGCTGGGGATGTTCTTCTTCCTCCTGCTGATGCTGGCGGAAAAAGCCTTTTCCTTCTCCACCCCCAAGACCGGACGGGTCCTGGCGGCCTATCAGGCCGGACTGAACATTACCGGCCTCGGCTTCCTGCTGCGGGGCCTGACCCAGGTCTGGGGGACGGACCTGAGCCGCGCCCTGGACGCCTCTATCTCCGGCGTCGCGGGCATCGGCCACATCCTGACGGGCGTCAGCCTCGTCCTGCTCCTGCTGCAAATTCGGAAGCGGGCGTCCTGACCGCGTACATAGGGGGGAAAAGAGACATGTGGCTACTGTTTGCCTTAGGTTCATCGATCTTCGCGGCGCTGACGTCGATCCTGGCGAAGCTGGGGATCGAAGGCGTCAATTCCACCCTGGCCACGGCCATCCGTACCGTGGTGGTGCTGGTGATGTCCTGGGGGATGGTCTTCCTGACCAATACCCAGGGCGGCGTGACGGAGATCAGCCGCCGGAGCTGGATATTCCTGATCCTGTCCGGCCTGGCCACCGGCGCGTCCTGGCTGTGCTACTACCGGGCTCTTCAGACCGGCGAGGCCTCCAAGGTGGTCCCCATCGACAAGCTGAGCGTGGTCATCACCATGATCCTGGCGGCGGTGATCCTCCGCGAGCAGTTCACTCCCAAGTCGATCCTGGGCTGCGTCCTGATCGGCGCGGGGACCCTCTTAATGGTCCTGTAGGGGCCTCACCCCAGCACGTCCCGGATCACCCGCAGGGCGTTCCCCATGGCGATCCGCTCGATATCCTCCTCCCGGAAGCCCGCCCGGTCCAAGGCGGCGAACAGGACCCCCAGCTTCTCCGGCTCATCCACCTCGATCTTCCCGGAGATGCCGTCCAGGTCCGATCCCAGGGCCACGCATTCGATGCCCCCTTGGTCCGCCAGATGCCGGGCGTGGACCGCCAGGCGCTCCGCCGTGCATTCCACGGCCTCGCCGGGAGCCGCCACGAACTCCGGCGCGAAATTGAGCCCCACCACGCCGCCGTGGTCCGCCACGGCGCGGATCATCTCGTCCGTCAGGTTCCGGGGATGGGGCGTGAGGGCCCGGCAGTTGGAGTGGGAGGCGGCGAAGGGCCCCTTCACCAGCTCTGCCACGTCCCAGAACCCGCCGTCGGAGAGGTGGGACACGTCCACCAGCATCCCCAGCTCCTCCATGCGGACCACCCCGTCCCGGCCGAAGGCCGTCAGCCCCTGGCCCATGACCTCCGGGTCCCTGGAGTTGGGCGCGCCGAAGCAGTTGGCGTGGTTCCAGGTCAGGGAGATCAGCCGTATTCCCATGCCGTAGAAGCGCTCCAGATTCTCCAGCCTGCCGTCCACCGCCCGGCCGTCCTCCAGCGTCAGCAGCGCGGAGACCTTTCCCGCCCGCCGGTTGTCCTCCAGCTCCCCGGCGTTCCCCGCCAGGGCCAGCTCCTCCGGGTGGAGGCGGACGGTCTCCAGCAGCACGTCCCGAAGCAGGGCGATGTAGGCCTCGTCCTCCGGCAGGGGAGGGCCCTGATACCCCGGCGGGGGCATGAAGATCGCAAAAAACTGCGCCATGCAGCCGCCCCTGCGCAGCCGCTCCAGATCCACCATGGCCTGCTCCATCCGTCCGATCTCCCGCCGCCCCTCCAGGGCGGCACGCATCAGGGTGTCGCAGTGCAGATCGATATAGTGCTTCATCCTTTTCACCTCTCATATGATCAGTACCGTCCGGCGTCCGGGCGGCGGTTTCATTGTACCACCCCGCCCCGTGGACCGCAAGCCCCGTCCTTCCGGAGGCCCCCGGCGTCCCGTCATTTGTCTCGATCGCCAAAACCGCCGCCGTAAAATTGTGTGATCCGTAGAATCCGGCCCGGCTCCGCAATTCCCGCTTGACTTCCCCCGGCGGGGCAATTTAATATGGAGAGAGAATATGCCGGTCCGCCGGGCTTGACCGGCCCTGTCTGACGATTCCTGGGCCGCAGGAGGGACGGGGCCGGTTTGTTTTTGGGAAACGAAGGGAGGACCCCCCTATATGAAGCAGTTCACCTACACCATTACCGACCCCATCGGCCTCCACGCCCGTCTTGCGGGCCTGCTGGTGAAGGCCGCCAAGGAGCTGGACAGCGCCGTCACCGTCTCCGCCCCCGGGGGCCGTTCCGCCGGGGCCACCCGCCTCATGGCCCTGATGACCATGTGCGTCAAGTCCGGCGAGACCGTCACCGTCACCATCGAGGGCGGCGACGAGGAGGCCTCCCAGGCCGCCATGGAGCGCTTCTTCCGGGAGACCCTGTAGGGAGGCGGCCCATGGAGACAGTTACCGGGAAGATCATCCAAGAGGGCTTTGCCGTCGGACCCCTGCGGGTCTG
>CAJTVO010000172.1 GCA_910579485.1 uncultured Oscillospiraceae bacterium
GATGATGGCGTCATAGTCGCCGGTGGCGATGCGTCCACAAAACCGCTTGCGATTTTTTGTTTCAAAGTCCTTCTTTGTCGCCACAAGGATGTTTGCGGAGGGATAGAGCTGCAAATACTCTGACGCCCACTGTTCCGTCAGGTGGTTGGGCACGACAAACAGGCTCTTTTGGCACAGGCCCAGCCGCTTGCTCTCCTGCGCCGCCGCCACCATCTCCCACGTCTTTCCTGCCCCTACCACATGGGCCAGCAGGGTATTCCCGCCGTAGAGGATGTGTGCAACTGCGTTCACCTGATGGGGTTTCAGGGTGATCTCCGGGTTCATGCCCACAAAATTCAGGTGGCTCCCGTCATACTCGCGGGGCCGGGTGCTGTTGAACTTTACATTATAGAGCTGTGTCAACTGCTCCCGGCGCTGGGGGTCTTTCCATATCCAGTCCTGGAACGCCTGCTTGATAAGCTCCTGCTTGCCCTGGGCGATGGCGGTTTCCTTCTTGTTCAGAACGGGCTTTTTCTTCCCGTTCTCGTCCTGAATATAGTCAAAAATCCGAACATCCCGCTGGTTCAGGGTTTCCTCAATGATCTTATAGGCGTTGATGCGCCCGGTTCCGTAGGTGTTGGACGCCTTGATACTGTTTTTATCCTGGGATTTCCCCTCGATATTCCACGCCCTGGTGATTTTGGAGTGGTGTACCTTGATATTCCACTGTGCGTAATTGGGGGTGTCCAGCAGCTCAAACATGAACTGCCGTATCACATCGGCGGGGAGCCAGTCTGCTCCCAGGCGCACGGAAATTTCACTGGCGGTCAGGTCTACCGGCTGCACTTTTTCCAATGCTTCCACGTTGGCTTGAAACGCAGGGGCATTCTCTGCGGCCAGCTTTGCGGTAGCCAGCTTCTCCCGCACGTTACCGGAGAGGTATTCATCGGCGGTCTGCCAGCCCTGATGCCAGGATATGGCATCGCCGTCAATGTCAAAGGGGCCGGTCAGCGGGTCTTTGAAAATAACGCCCCGCAAATCCTCCACGATCTGCGGTATCTTATCACCGCCGCCCATGAGGGACGCCATATAGCCTAAATCCACACACGCCTTTTCAGCCAGTGAAACAGCCAGGGCCTCGGATGCGGTGTCCACGCTGGTAATGACCACTTTCTGCTTGATGGTGCGCTTGGTGAACATATCCGCCTTGCGTACAAAGTTGCGCTCATCATCCAGTACCTCCAGGGAGGACAGCAGGAAGTAGGCGCTGTCCATGCTGAAGGCGGTGCTGTTGGCACGGGAGTTGATACGCCCATATTTCGTGACAAAAGCATCATAAAAGGCGTTCA
Source organism: uncultured Oscillospiraceae bacterium (assembly GCA_910579485.1). GTDB lineage: Bacteria > Bacillota > Clostridia > Oscillospirales > Oscillospiraceae > Pelethomonas. The sequence goes on from CAJTVO010000172.1 coordinate 1,329, forward strand.
GTTTTTCTTGCTGCGCTTTGATGTCCTCGGCGGGCCAGTCCTCGGTCTGGTACTCAATGAGCGTCCGCACACAGTCCCGGATGCCGATCAGCCCTTTGATGCGGTTCGCCGCTGTGACCGATACCTCCACCGGGTTCATGCGGCTGTTTTCCCGGTAGTACACCTGTCCGTTCACCACGGTGTAGCTGAAATTCCGCACCTCCGGGTCGGCGGGGATAGACTTGTCCTCACCCTCCGCCTCCGGGTCGTCCAGCACATATTCGGTGATAGAGCCTTGGATATTCTGGATGGCGGCGGCAAGCTGCTCTCCCAGGTCTTGCCTCTCACGGGGCAGGCAGGCGGTTTCCGGCCCGTAAGGGCCGCTGACCTCCCGCATTTCACCCATCACCATTTCCGGGTGGTCGATGAAATACTGATTCATTTTCAGCCCGTTTTCATCGGTGTTCAGGTGTACCCAATCCGGCTCCCCGCTGGCAAGGGCCTCCCGCTTCTGTAAAAACAGAATGTCGCTGGTCACTTCCGTGCCAGCGGCGTCCTTGAACGTATTATTGGGCAGACGGATGGCCCCCAGCAGATCGGCCCTCTGTGCGATATACTTTCGGACGTTGGGATTTTCCTTGTCCATCGTGCCCTTGCTGGTGACAAAAGCAATAATGCCGCCCGGTCTGACCTTATCCAGCGTCCGGGCAAAGAAATAGTCGTGAATGAGGAAATTGTGCTTGTCGTACCGCTTGTCCGGCACCTTGAACGTACCAAAGGGCACGTTGCCGATGGCGGTGTCAAAAAAGCTGTCCGGGAGGTCTGTTTTCTCAAACCCTTGGACAGCAATGGACGATTTTTGATAGAGCTGCTGGGCAATTCGCCCGCTGATACTGTCTAACTCAATGCCATAGATTTTGGAGTCGGCCAGATCATCCGGGCGCATACCAATGAAATTTCCAATGCCGCAGGATGGCTCCAGCAGGTTGCCGGTTTTGAAGCCCATGTTCTCCAACGCCTGATAGATAGAGCGGATGACCACGGGCGGGGTGTAAAAGGCGGTGAGGGTGGATTCTGCGGCGGCTTCATATTCGTCCTCGGTGAGCAGGGCTTTCAACTCGGTGTATTTGCTGTGCCGCTCGTCAAAGCAATCGGCCAACCCGCCCCAGCCCACATACTGTGCCAATACCGCCTGTTCCTCCGGGGTAGCAAACCGTTCCTCCCGTTCCAGCTTTTTCAGCAGACGGATGGCTCGGACATTGTTGTTGAAGCGTGTTCCAGGCGTCCCCACGCCGATGGCGTCATCGGTGATGCGGTATTCATGCCGGTCTGCGTTGGGGACTTCGGGATGAAGGACAAAGGGGGACACTTTGGCCCTGCGCCGGGGCGCGGGCGGGGCCAGGGGTGGTTCCTCTCTGTCCGGGCCGTGCCCGTCCGCTAAACTTTCCGCGCCCTTTTCCGTATCTGCTGCTTTTTCAGCCGGTTCCAAAACCTTTTCTGCCTTGGGCCGGTGGGAGTACAATGCTTTTTCAGCTTCTTCAAAGGTATCAAAACCACCCGCCGTTGTCATGGCAAAATCACGCTGCTCATCATACCCATAGTGGTTATAATACTTGCCATTGGGGGAGCGTGAAATGATGATGCGCTCATTGTCGAATTGATAGCTGGCGATAATCTCAACGCCTGATTTCCTTCTCTTTTCAGTCTGTCCCTGGGGTGGGGGTTCCTGCTTGGCCCGCTCCACCGCCAGCCATTCAGCGGCCTCCTTGCCCGCCACGGCCTGCCTGACCTGCTTCAGATAGTCCTCGGCCTGCCACTCGCTTGTAAATTCTTCTTGGACGCCCTCTCCGTCCACATATATCCCGCCCTGAATGTCATCCCATATGGCGTAGCCGCTGTCCGTTTCAATGACGGAAAAGCGTTCAGAGGCCGGTGGGGTATTGGCGGCAATCTGCTCCACATCGGCCTTGATCTGCTGAATAAAGGGGGTTGCGTCCAGCTTCTCCGGGTCTACCACATGGCCGTCCACGATACCGTTCTCCGCAAGGGCGGCACGGATGGCGGAAGGGTCAATGTCGGAAAAATCATCCGTTTCCTGCTTGGCCTTTTCGCTGGGCTGTGCGGGGAACGCAGAAATAACACGTTGCTTATTTTTCAGCGCCGCCACGATCACATCAAAGCCCTTGCTGTTCAGCTTCTTTACAAAGTCCTTCAACTTGTGGGCGGGAAAACCACACATAGACACACGGCCATATTCGGGGATATTGCGCTTGGTCAGGGTCAGATTGAGGGCCGTCGCCGCATTCCATGCGTCGTCACCCTCAGCCCCTCCGTACAACTCAAAAAAGTCGCCCACCTGATACAGCAGCAGACTGTCGGGGTTACGCTCCTTGATGGAGTTGTAGGCGTCCCAAAACCTGCCACTGTCAGGCCCCGGCTGCGGGGCGGGGGCACTTTGCGCCGCTTCCGCCTCCTTGCGGACGGCCTCTTGCAGAGTGGGAACGATCTCACGGTATGCGTCGTATTGGCTGAGAAAATCCAGCACACCGCCGTCACCGTCCCCAATGTCCTGACGTTCGGTGAATGTCCGTCCATCAGGCATGACAAGGGTAAACTTCACCTTATCATAGCTCAAAAATGCGTTATATTCCGGATCGTTGGCGTCATACCATTTCTGCCACGTCCCGTATTTCGCCATAGCAGCCGCTTTTTGGGTAACATATTCATCATCTGCCTGCTTCATCAGCCGGTCAAATTCGGAGAGGGAGTAGGCTGTCTTGTCCTGAAAGACAATGCTTTCGCTCCATTCGCAGAAAATATAGGGAAGCTCACGGGGCGGATAGGTCGGCTCACTGGCCTCAGCAGGAGCCACGGCAGGCTCCCGCACCAGCGGCGGGGTGGAGAACACGGGGGCGTCCTGGGTGGCGGAAATGGTCATGGTGGAGGTGGCGGCAAATTCTTCGATCTGCGCCCGCACATCCTCCGGCAGACCGTCCTCATAGAATTTAACAGTTCGGTCGGGAGCGATATGGGCGATAGTCTTGTAATCGCCGTATCGCAGTTCCAGCCGGTTCCACACCGTCACGCCGTTGCCCAGGTGCCCAAACCCCAGGTCATAACCGGGGGTGTCAGGCTTTACGGGTTCGACGGCGGCAATCCGCTCCGAAAGGGCCTTTTCCGCACGTTCCCGGACATCATCGTTGATACGCAGAGAATAAATGGTATCAGTTGAGGAATGACCTACGTTATGAAAAACAAAGTCAACATCTGCTTCTTTCAGTCCCCCCGCAACAAAATAGTTATTTCTTTTGGGGACTTCACCTGCTTTGCCGTTTGCTATTTCATAGCTTAAGCCTGATTCCAGCAAAGCAAAGATTTTGCCGTCAACCGCCAGCGTCACATAATACCAGCCAATAAAGCCGCTCTTATCGCCTGTACCATCGGTGATCTCCACGGTAAGCAGCGTGTATGGCTTCAAACCCTTTTGGACGGCAATTTCGTTATCCGTGGTTTCCTGTTTCCTGAGAGCATGGAGCGCGGCTTCTTTTGCCGCCGCTACGATCTCCGGGTTATACCGCGTCAGGGTGGCGTTAATAAATTCATTCCACACCTTTGCGGTTCTGGCCTGCGGCGTCCTCTCGTTTCCAATGCACAGGGATGTACCATTGTCAAAGCGGATAGATACATCACTCGTCCCACGCCATTTACCAGAACAGGGTGACGTTTCAATTTTTCCCGACGTACAGCCGAAAACCTGTGCGATGATCCCTATTTTCTCCTGAATAGGCAGGCTTTCATATTTCCCGGCAATTTCTGCGGCCTTTTTTTGTAGCTCCGTAAGCACCTCATCGTTGGGCGCGGCCTGCTCCTGACTGGCTTGGAGGTTCTGTTCCTGCCGCTTCTCGTACTGTTCCTCCGCATAGGCGATCATGTTGTCAAAGCTCAAATTTGCGAGGTGTACGTTCAGATCGTCCAGGTCGCGGCATTGGAGCGACATCACCACCTCGCCGTCTACCTGATAAACCAGGCGGAAGTCGATCAAGTCGGCGCTGGCTTCAATGACATACTTGTTGTCGCTGGTACTGCCAAAGGCAAGGTCAATGTGGTGCAGGTCGGAAAAATCTGCTTCTTGCTCAAATTCTTTCCAACAATACTCGTTAATGAGTTCTATCGCTTCATCCAACCGGGCCTGGGCGTAGTCTATGACCTCAAATTCCTGTGGCGGTGGGTCAAG
>CAJTVO010000173.1 GCA_910579485.1 uncultured Oscillospiraceae bacterium
CCGCAAAGAACTGCACCGTCAAATTAAGCAGAAATTAAGACACCCCCGCTTGCTACTTAAAGAAAAAGAGTCTATAATAAGAAAACAACCCCTCCGAAAGAAGGTCTACTTACTTGAAAAAATTCTGGAAAGAATATTTCCTCTTCCAAAAGGAGCCGTCCCCCGGCTGGAGCCGGGGACGGCGGGAACTCTACTACGCCTACCGAGTAGCCCTGCTGCTCTGCGCGGGCCTGTGCATGGGCCTGGCCCTCTTGGTGCTGGCCATCGGACCCTACCCCAGGGGGACCCTGGTGGATTACCTCTGCCACTGGCAGACCCTGCTGCTGAATACCGTCCCGGTGGCCCTGCTGATCCTCCTCTTCTATGGGATCACAGGCAGGACCGGCGCCGCCTTCCTCCTGGGCGGAGGTATCGCCTTCGGGTTCAGCCTGGGGAACTTCTATAAGCTCCAGTTTCGGGACGACCCCCTTTACTTTGAGGATATGCTCATCCTCCGGGAGGCCAAGGCCATGGCCTCCGGGGACCACTACGCCCTGTTCATCAACTGGCAGATCCTTCTGTCCCTGTTCTGCCTGCTGCTGGGATGGGTCCTGCTGCGTCTGCTGGCCCCCGGCGCGGGACGCCCCTGGTGGCGGCGGACCGCATGGGCGCTGGCCGCGGTGGCCGGGGCGGCGGCGCTGTCGCCGGTGATCCTGGATGGGAAGGTCTACGAGGATACCCGGAATTTCGGGCACCTCAACCAGTGGAGCGCCACCCAGAATTACGTCTCCCACGGCTTCTGGTATCCCTTCCTCCACAGCATTTCCGATTTCGTGGAGACGCCGCCGCCGGGGTACAACAAGGCAAAGACGGCGAAGCTCCTGGCGGAGTATCCGGACGCGGATATCCCGGAGGGGCGGAAGATCAGCATCGTGGGGCTCATGCGGGAGGCCTATGTGGATTTCTCCCGCTACGGCGTGCCGGGGCTGGACGTCAGCGGGTACGATCTCTACCACGCCCTGGAGGCGGAAAGCTACACCGGCGATCTGGTGACCAATATCTTCGCCGGAGGCACCGTGGACACGGAGCGGTGTTTCCTCACCGGGGACTATCAGCTGCGGAATTTCCGGAGCAACGCCAACTCCTACGCCTGGTACCTCCGGGGACAGGGCTACGCCATTGAGGGGAGCCATCCCTATTACCAGTGGTTCTACAACCGGCAGAACATCAACGGGTATCTGGGGTTCGAGCAGTACCGGTATCTGGAGGGGGACTACGACCAGATGACCCAGGCGGTCTATCCGGAGGACTCCATTCTGCTGCCGGAGATCTACGCCGACCTGGAAAAGTGCTGGGAGGCGGGGAAGCCCTGTTTCTCCTTCTCCGTCAACGTCCAGAGCCACGGCCCCTACGCCACCTGGGACACCGGGGCGGAGGAGTATCTTGCCGGAGAGCGGTATACTGCGGAGTGCAAAAACGCCATGAACGCCTACATGACCACCATCATGGAGACGGACCGGGAGCTGGCGGCGTTCATGGACCGGCTGCGGGAAGCGCCGGAACCGGTGGTGCTGGTGACCTTCGGGGACCACCTGCCCTGGATGGGGGACGGCAACGTGTTCTATAACGAGATGGGCATGAACGTTAACGCCAGCGGGGACGAGGGGTTTTACCAGCGGTACACCACCCGGTACCTGATTTGGGCCAACGACGCGGCCAAAGAGATCATCGGACACGACCTGGCGGGGGAGGGCCCGGCAGTCTCGCCGTGCTACCTCATGAACCTGGTCTTCGAGCAGCTGGGCTGGGACGGCCCCGGGTTCATGCAGGCCATGGACGAGATGATGGAGGTCTTCCCCATCGCCTCCACCACCGGCAGGACCATGACCGACGGCGTCCTGGCCGGTCAGGTGCCGGAGGAGCGGCTGGAGCTGTACAGGCGGTTCCAGCACTTGCAGTTCTATTGGCGGAATGAGTTTTTGTATCAGGACGTGATGGGAGAATAGGGAGGAAAAGGAGAGCGTTCAAAATGATAGAGCTAAAAAAATTATCCCCGGATGACGGAATGGATGTATACGCCATGCTCCAGGAAATTCCCAAGGAAGAGAACGGTCTGGTGAACAGCGGAAACGGACTGTCCTTTGCGGAATATAAAGAATGGCTGAAGAAAAAATGCGCGGAGTCGGAGCAGACCGGGCTTGTGGACGGCTGGAAGGTGCCGTCTACTACCTATTGGCTCTATGTGGACGGCAAGCCGGCGGGCTTTGGCGCGGTCAGGCATTTTCTTACGGACGCCCTTCGGAAGGCCGGGGGAAACATCGGGTACGGCATCGCTCCACGGCACCGGGGAAAGGGGTATGGAAAGAAGCTCCTGGGGCTATTGCTGGAGGAAGCCCGCCGGATGGGAATGGACAGGGCCCTTGTGACGATCCGCTTGGACAACGGGGCGTCAAAGGCGGTGGCGCTTGCAAACGGCGGTGTCGTTACGGAACAGACGGACGAGCGGATACTTGTCTGGATCGATACCGTGCGGAAAATCTGAAGATCGAACGCCTCAAAAATAAAATTTCCCCTCCGACAGGATTTTCTCCCATTTGCATCGGACAAGCCGTAAAATGGAGAAAAATCTGCGGAGGGGAATCTTTATGCAAGCTACCAAAAACACCCTGTTCCAGTCCGGCCGCATCCATATGCTCCCAATCGAGCGCATCAGCCCCAATCCCAGACAGCCCCGCCGCCATTTTTCGGAACAGCCCCTGCGGGAGCTGGCCGATTCCATCCGGCAGCACGGCGTGCTCCAGCCCCTGACCGTGCAGAAGACCCCCGGCGGCTATGTACTGGTGGCCGGGGAGCGGCGGCTGCGGGCGGCCGGGCTGGCGGGGCTCACCCACGTACCCTGCCTGCTGGTCCGGGCCACGCCTCAGGACAGCGCGCTGCTGGCCCTGGTGGAAAACCTCCAGCGGTGCGACCTCCACTATCTGGAGGAGGCCGCCGCCATCTCCAAGCTCATCACCACCTACGGCATGAGCCAGGAGGAGGCTGCCCGGCGGCTGGGACGGTCCCAGCCCGCGGTGGCCAACAAGCTGCGGCTGCTGCGCCTCAGCCCCGCCTGCGGCGAGCTGCTGCGGAAATATGAGCTCACCGAGCGCCACGCCCGGGCCCTGCTCCGGCTGGAGGGCGAGGACGTCCGGCTGGCCGCCCTGCGGCATATCGGGGAGAAGAAGCTGACCGTGGCCGCCTCGGAGGAGTACATAGAGCTCCAGCTGCAGAAGAAGCAGATGGAGGGTAAGGAAAAAAAGCGGCTGTATATCATCAAGGACGTGCGGCTGTTTCTCAACAGCGTTGACCGGGGAATGGAGACCATCCGCAGGGCGGGCGTGGACGCCCGCTTCGACCGGCAGGAGAGCGAGGAGGAAATTACCATCACCATTCAGATCCCGAAGCAGCAGGCAATCAGCTGAACGAGGGCATACTGCAAAAAGGGGACCGGGCGCGGGCCCGGTCCCCTTTTTCGTCCAGAGAGAGCTTACAGGCTCTTCTCGTAGGACTCGATCATCTTCTTGAACGTGTGACCCGTGCGACTTCTGAGATTTGTGAGAAATTTGTCTGTAGTTTCGCCGGTAAAGACCTTGATCTGCAGGCGCAGGGAGCCGTCCTCCTCCGGAGCGGCGAAGATTTTGTCAATGTACTTGTCCACGAACTCCTTGCTGATAAGTCCCTGGGCGGCGTCCCGGCGGGCCTCGTCCAGCACCCGGCGGATGGTCTCGATCTGTTTGCGGAAGTCCTCCTTGGAGAGCTGCTGCTGTTCCAGGTCGTAAATTTGGCGTTCGGCCTCGGCGATCTCCCGGTCGCAATCCTTGTTCATAGAGAGGAAATCCCGGTCAGAGAGCTGGCCGGAGGCGTTGTAGCCCAGGAGTTTGCCTTTCTTCTTCCGGGCCAGGTCGATCTGCTGGCGGAGGGCTTCGATCTGTCTGGCGGTGTCCTCGCTATTGCCCAGGGACTTGTACATCTCAATATACTCATCCACCAGTGCTTCGGCATCCGCCTCCGTCTCGCTGAATACCTGGAAGAGCAGAGGCTTCAATTCTTCCTCATAGATGGGGAAGGACGGGCAGCTGTCCGCGCCATTTTTGATCTTGCCGGAGCAGACCCATTTGCTGTTTTTATTTCCCTGCCGGTCCACCGACTCCCGGCGGTAGTAGGCCGCGCCGCAGTGGGTGCAGTAGAGCTTGCCGGTGAGCAGGTTGGCGTGGTTGCAGATGCCCTGACGGCCCTTCACGTCCTCGCTGCGTTTTTTAAGAACGGCGTTGGCGTTGTCCCACAGCTCCTCGGAGACGATGGCCGGGACGATCTCGCCAGTCTCGTCTTTGAACATGACCCATTCCTCCGGAGGGAGGAATTTCTGTTTTTTGGTAAACAGGTCGATGACCTTGACCTTGTTGCCTACATAGTAGCCCTTGTACTTTGGATTGGCGATCAGATTCGACATGGTGGTGTGGGCGATCTTCTTGCCGTTGTGGTTGCGGTAGCCTTTGTCCCAGAAGATGGTCTCGATCTGCTTCATGCTGTATTCGCCGGTGGCGTATAACTCGAATAGCTCCCGGACCATGGGGGCTTCTGTTTCATCAATGACCAGCCGCCCGCCGTCCTTCACGTATCCGAAAATGCGGCTGTTGCCCAGTACCACGCTATTCTTGATTGCTTGGGCATGTCCGAATTTCACACGGCTGGACAGCTTCCGCAGCTCGTCCTGGGCAATGCCGGACATGATAGTCAGACGAAGCTCGCTGTCCTCATCGAAGGTGTTGATGTTGTCGTTCTGGAAAAATACCCCCACTCCGGAGCCCAGAAGCTCGCGGGTATATAGGATGGAGTCCAGTGTATTTCTGGCAAAGCGGGTGATCTCTTTGGTGATGATGAGGTCGAACGCTCCCGCCTTGCCGTCCTCCACCATGCGGTGGAAGTCCTCGCGGTTCTTGGTGGTGGCGGCAGACAGGCCCTCGTCTACGTAGCCCTTCACGTACTCCCAGGCGGAGTTCCTGCGGATCAACTCCTCGTAGTAGGCCACCTGGTTGCCCAAGGAGTTGATCTGCTCATCGCTCTCTGAGGATACCCGGGCGTAGAAGGTCACCCGGAGCGGGATGTCGTAAATGGGCTTAGTCCGCAAGGTCTGGCGGATGGTATGGACATCCATGCTGCGCCTCCTTTATATTTCGTATTATCATGTTCTGCTTTGCAGTTTATCACAGATAACGAAATAAAGCAAGAGGGTTGCGAAATTTTCGCGGCCCTCTTGCTATTCCATTCAACTGATATCACAGCATCTGCTGAGGCATCTGCCACTTATCGATCTTCAGCGTCATCCGGTTGCGCTCCTGTTCCGAAATGATCCCCTTCTCATACAGGACCCGATTGTAGTAGGACAACCAGATCCTTGCCGCCTCCTGCTTCTTTTGCGCACTGGAAACAGGTCTGCTTTCAGCCATGGACAACACTCCTTGTATTATAGAGTAGTAGTTATTAGAGCCCCTCTCCAAGGGCTGTGC
>CAJTVO010000174.1 GCA_910579485.1 uncultured Oscillospiraceae bacterium
AACAAAGAAGAAAAACCTTTAGAGTTTTACCTGGAAAAATACAGGGAGATGGACCCTGCGGAGATGGCCGCTCGGTGCGGCCTCCCCTACGACGGGGAGGCCCGCACTATTACTATGGACCTCCTGGGGGAGCAGTTCCTGGTCTCCCATCCGGATTATACCGTGGTAGGCCCCTCCCCCCTGACCAACGCGGAGCGCATCCTGTTTTTAAGATACCTCCTGGACGGCCGGAAGGCCCAGCCACTGGGCCAGTACCTGACCTACCGGGACTTCCCCTGGGGGGAAGTCTATCTCCAGCAGTTTACCGGCCGGTGCATCAAGCGCTTCGCCTTCTCCTACGGCGCTAAACTGGACCTCCTCAATAAGATCATGGAAAAGCTCCCCGCGAAAAAGCTCTCCCGCAGCGACTGCGGCTGGGAGGTGGAGCTGATGGAGGGGCTGACCATCCAATTCCTCCTCTGGGCCGGGGACGACGAGTTTCCCCCAAATGCCCAGATCCTGTTCTCGGACAATTTCCGCTACGCCTTTACCGCCGAGGATCTGGCCAATATCGGGGATATCGTGCTGAATCGCATGAAGAAGATTGGAGCGGAAATATGCGACTGATTTGTCTATGCTGTCAAAAGGCAAGATTTTTCACCGTTCTGCTGTTGGCGGGTCTGTTGATTGTTGCCGGATGCTCCCCGGCAGACCGGGAAGATTTGGCAGCGGGAGAATACGTGCGGCCTGCTGAGGCAGAGGTGGAAAACACATCCCCAGATGCCACGGAAGAACCGCCGCTGCCAGAGTATGTCCCCCGAGAATCTTTTGAAGAGGACGAGGTCCCGTATCCCCGTCTGGAGGCAGCGGTACAGTCCTGCGGCGGATACTATTACATTTCTGTGGACCCCGCATTGGCTGCGGACATTGACGCAGCCCTCGCGGCGGGTGTGACAGCGGAACTGGAACGGAGAGAAGATGCCTTCGGGTACACACCGGATGTCCTCTGCCCCCAGATCGCCTATGCCGCCGGACCTGAGGCCAGCTTCTGGCGGCTGCTGGCTCAGAATAGCACTGGGGAAGTTCTGCTGGGCAATGTGCTGATATCGAGGGAGGCCGGCGAGGCCATCATTCGCCGGGCTGAGAATGCGACAGGGTGGGAGCTGATCTCCAATGGGCGGCTGGACCATCCCCTTCGGAAATTTGACGGCATTATGGAAATTAGTATTTGGTGGGGCGGCGATTGTCTGCAGGTGATCTCCGACAAGGACCGCATTGCCGCGTTCGAGCAGTTCATGCAGGAGAATCTCTCGCCGGCCTGCCTGCCGAAAACGCCGGAACACATCATTGAACTGCGCTGCCAGTTGGAAAACGGTGAGAGCGTATCGGCTGTCGTCTCCCCTTCCTCCGAATATCTGGATTTGTGGCTGCCGCCTTGTTACTATTACAGTGCAATAGGGGATGCCGGACCTCTTTTCGACGCGCTGGGCCTGGACAATTGGCCCTCTCCCATTCCAGAGGCATATGAGGAAGGGCTGTTTCCGCAGGAAGTACTTTCCCAGCTCTATGACCGCGTGGGCGGCAAGGTTGAAGTGCTTCCCTGAGGGGATTTTTGTCTCAAAGCGCGGCGGAAAAAAATTTCCCCAAAACCTTTGTGAAAGAACTTGCAATATCCGCCCGTATGGTGTATGATAGCCCTGTCGCCGGGGTGAGGGTCCCGGCGGAAAACAAAATAGGATTGGTAGAGTAAGCATATCGCGTAAAGTGGCAAGCGGCTGGGAAGTTGCCCTTGCACGAAGGACCCCCGCGAAATAGGGTCTACGATGGTATGCTGCATCCGCTACCAGGCAGCGCGTGCGCTGCCGGGACAGTCGTTTCGCCGCAGGCGAAATGACGTCCCCATGCGTGCGCCGCCGGGACTGGTCATTCAGCTGCGGACTGAAACGGTCCCCGGGGCGTTTCCGGGATGTATCCATGCCAATCTTAGCCGTTTGACGGCTTGGATTGGCATGTTTTATTCTTGGGCCTCGCTTGGAAGCTCAGCTTTACCTCCTAAAAACAGCCCCGACGGGGCGGAAATTTAAGGAGGACACGCAAATGGAGCGTAACCCGAATCAGAAAACATCCCTCAAAAAGATCTTTTCTACCCAGAACCTCGTCATGATGGCGGCCCTCATCGCCATGCAGATCATCCTGGCCCGCTACCTGAGCATCCAGGCCAGCGATACCCTGCGCATCAGCTTCGAGAGCATCCCCGTCATCTTGGCCGGCATGTGGCTGGGCCCCATCCCCGGCGCCATCGTGGCCGTTGTCGCCGACTTCCTGGGCACCATCCTCAGCGGCTACGGCACCTGGTTCCCGCCCCTGGTTCTGGGCCCCCTGTCCGTGGGCATCCTCAGCGGCGTCAGCACCAAGTATATCTTCCGCAGCCCCCTGGCGGAGACGAGGGACACCTGGAAGGTGGCCGCCATCGTTGTTACGGTGGGCATCCTCAACAGCTTCGCTTTCGGCCTCGTCGGCAGCACCATGTACAGCATCCTGGTGGCGGGGAACACCACCGCCTTCCCCGTCCTGATGTGGACCAATCTTATCCAGCGCCTGGCCACCAAGCCCCTGACCATCGCCGTGAACGCCGTGGCAGTCACCATCGTCAACCGGGCGGTCTATAAGCCCGTGGTCAGGCATATCCTCTCCCGGGCATAAACTAAATTAGAAATCAGGTAAAATCATATGACCTATGAAGAAGCGCTCAAGTACATCCACTCCGTCAACTGGGTGGGCAGCAAGCTGGGCCTGGAGCGGACCCAGGAGCTTTTGGGAAAGCTGGGTGATCCCCACAAAAAGCTGAAATTCATCCACATTGCCGGTACCAACGGCAAGGGCTCCACCGCCGCCATGCTGGCGTCCATCCTGGAACACGCCGGTTACCGGACCGGCCTCTACACCTCCCCCTTCATCAACCGCTTCAACGAGCGGATGCAGGTGAACGGGAGGCAGATCCCTGACGAGACCCTGGCGGAGCTGACCGAACGCATCCAGCCCTACGCCGACGCCATGGAGGACGCTCCTACGGAGTTCGAGCTGATAACCGCCCTGGCCATGGAGTATTTCCGTCTGGAAAACTGCGAGATCGTGGTGCTGGAGGTGGGCATGGGCGGGGAGCTGGACTCCACCAACGTCATCGACGTGCCGGAGGCGGCGGTGATCGCCGCCATGGGGCTGGACCACGTAAAGGAGCTGGGCCCCACGATGGCGGACATCGCCCGGGCCAAGGCCGGGATCATCAAGACCGGCGGCGCGGTGGTCAGCTATGGCGGCAACCCCGATGCCGACGAGGTCTTTGCGCAGACTTGCCGGGAGAAGGGCGCGTCCCTGCGCTGCCCCGACTTCTCCAAGATCATGCCCGGTGAATTCGGACTGGATGGACAGCGCTTCTCCTATGGTCCATGGACCGATCTGCAAATTCCGCTGGCAGGGCGCTACCAGCTCAACAACGCCGCCGTGGTGCTGGAGACTGTGGCCGTCCTCCGGGAACGGGGGTGGAATATCCCCGATGCCGCCGTCCGGCAGGGCATTGCCGCGACCCGCTGGCCCGCCCGGTTCGAGGTGCTGCGCCGGGAGCCGGTATTCATTGTAGACGGGGGCCACAACCCCCACGGTATCCGGGCCACGGCGGAGAGCCTCCGGCGGCTGTTCCCGGACAGGAAGATCACCTTTGTCACCGGCGTCATGGCGGACAAGGATGTGGAGTCCATTCTGGGGCTCATCGTGCCCCTGGCGGACCAGTTCTTCACCGTCCGGCCCGAGAATCCGCGGGCGATGAAGGCGGAGGAGCTGGCCAGCCGTATCTCCGCCCTGGGCGTCAGAGCCACCGCCTGCGCCAGTGTGGCGGACGGCGTAGCCAGGGCGATTGAAGCCGAGGGTCCGGACGGCGTGGCCTGCGCCCTGGGGTCCCTCTACATGAGCGGCGAGGTGCGCGAGTGCTTCCGGAACGGGAAGGAGTAAGCTGTTGTCGGCTTGCACAAGGATATTGTTAAAATTTTGTCATTTTGCCACTTGCAAAAATTCCCGGAATTTGCTATCATTTAATCGTACGCTGGGACGGGAGGGTCCGTCCCGAGTTTCCCCGCAGCGGAGCTGCGGCTATACATTGTTATTGGCGCCGGGGGCGTGGACGATTGAAGCGCGGCGTCAAAATATAATTTTCCCGGGGGTGGTGAAATATCCCGGGAACAAGGAGGATACCCATGGCAATTGAATTTAAGGACGGCAAGTATGTGGACCCCGAGACCGGGCGCGTGACCCTGGACCCCACAGTCTATAAGGACTGGCAGATCGCCGAGGAGGCAGAGCGTACCCTGCCCCCCGTGGAGGAGTTCCGGAAGAAGCTGGGTCTGGAGCCCGACGAGATCATCCCCTACGGCAAGACGCCCAAGCTGGACTTCATCAAGATCATGAACCGCCTGAAGGACAAGCCCGACGGCAAGTTTATCGAAGTCACCGCCATCACCCCCACCCCCCTGGGCGAGGGTAAATCCACTGTCTCCCTGGGCCTCATCGAGGGTCTGGGCAAGATCGGCAAGAACGTGGGCGGCTGCCTGCGCCAGCCCTCCGGCGGACCCACCATGAACGTCAAGGGCACCGCCGCCGGCGGCGGAAACGCCCTGCTGATGCCTATGACCGAGTTCTCCCTGGGCCTCACCGGCGACATCAACGACATCATGAACGCCCACAACCTGGCCATGGTGGCGCTGAACGCCCGTATGCAGCACGAGCGCAACTACGACGACGAGCAGCTGGCCAAGCGGGGCCTGAAGCGCCTCGACATCGACCCCAAGCGGGTGGAGATGGGCTGGGTGCTGGACTTCTGCGCCCAGGGCCTGCGCAACATCATCATCGGCGTGGGCGGCAACAAGGACGGCTATCTGATGGAGTCCAAGTTCGGCATCGCCGTGGGCTCCGAGCTGATGGCCATCCTGGCCGTGGCCAAGGACCTGAAGGATCTGCGGGAGCGGATCGGCAAGATCGTGGTGGCTTACAACCGCAAGGGCGAGCCCGTGACCACCGAGGACCTGGAGGTCGCCGGCGCCATGACCGCCTGGATGCGCAACTGCATCAACCCCACCGTGTGCTACACCGTGGAGCATCAGCCCGTGCTGATCCACGCCGGCCCCTTCGCCAACATCGCCATCGGCCAGTCCTCCGTCATCGGCGACCGGCTGGCGCTGAAGCTGTTCGATTACCATGTCACCGAGTCCGGCTTCGCCGCCGACATCGGCTTTGAGAAGTTCTGGAACGTGAAGAGCCGCCTCTCCGGCCTGACCCCCAACGTGTCCGTGCTGGTGGCTACCATCCGCGCTCTGAAGATGCACGGCGGCGGCCCCACCGTGGTTGCCGGCCGTCCCCTGCCCGAGGAGTACACCAAGGAGAACCTGGAGCTGCTGGAGAAGGGCACCGAGAACCTGTTCCACCATGTCGAGACCATCAAAAAGTCCGGCATCGTGCCCG
>CAJTVO010000175.1 GCA_910579485.1 uncultured Oscillospiraceae bacterium
TACCCAAAACCAGACGGTTCTGTTCAAAATTGAAGCCTTTCCGGGGGGATCATCACCTGCACAGGGCAGGAGGAAGGGGCTTTTCAGGGGGATTTTAGAGTATTTGGACTCGAAGAATCGGTCTCGCTCGGGGAGGTTTTTGGGGGCGGTCCTGGGGAGAATTTCAGGGACTTTGCCGCCGTAGAATCCCCCTGAAAGGGAGAAAATCGGGGGACGTAGGGGTGGAAAAATGGGTACAAAAAAGGGCCCGCAGCGATTTGCTACGAGCCCTTCTCAGGGTGTCATTATTCGAGAGATTTTATGCGCGTCTTAAATCAGACGTTATCAAAGACTCCTTACTTCACAAGAGAAGCGATCTCCTCGGCGAAGTTCTCCTGCTTCTTCTCAATACCCTCGCCCTTCTCAAAGCGGACGGCGTCCAGCAGACGCACGGTGACACCGGCGGCCTTGGCCACGGTGTTCATATACTGCTCCACGGTCACCTCGCCGTCCTTGACGAAGTCCTGCTGCAGCAGGCAGTTCTCAGCGTAGAACTTGTTCAGCTTGCCCTCGACGATCTTCTCCTTGACCTGGGCGGGCTTGCTGGCCATCTTGGGATCGTTGTCCATCTGAGCCAGCATGATGCGCTTCTCCTCCTCCAGGACGTCGGGGGTCACCTGGCTCTTGTCCCAGAAACGGGGGTTCAGAGCGGCGATCTGCATAGCCAGATCTTTGCCCATCTCCAGCACCTTCTCGGTGACCTCGCCGTCCACAGCCAGGTTCACCAGCACGCCGATCTTGCCGCCGGCGTGGATATAGGGAACGCTGACGCCCTCGGGGAAGCGGGCGAAACGGCGGACCTTGATATTCTCGCCGATGACCAGGACCATCTCCTGCTGCTGCTGCTGGACGGTCAGGTCAGTGCCATCGTATTTGCAGTCCATGAGCGCGTCCAGATTGGCGGGAGCCTGCGCGGCCACGGTAGCGGCCACGCCCTTGACGAAGTCCACGAACTTCTCATTCTTGCCCACGAAGTCGGTCTCGGCGTTGACCTCGACCACTACGCCCACGCCGTTGATCACGCAGGCATAGGCCATGCCCTCGGCGGCAATGCGGCCGGCCTTCTTGGCGGAAGCGGCCAGGCCCTTCTCACGCAGGAACTCCACCGCCTTATCGACATCGCCGTCAGAGGCGGCCAGCGCCTTCTTGCAGTCCATCATGCCCACGCCGGTCATTTCCCGCAGGTTCTTTACGTCAGCAGCTGTAAAAGCCATAATGATATTCCTCCATATATAAATAGTAAGTGAAAATAGTATTTCCAGTCATTCAGAAAAAATGGGGCGGGACACTCCCGCCCCACAGGGTTTTATACGAATTCTCAATATAAAGAAAGTAGTTGCTTTATGCGGCTTACTCAGCGGCGGGAGCCTCGGCGGGCTCCTCGTTCTGCTCGCCCTGACGGCCCTCGATTATGGCGTTGGCCATAATGGAGGAAATCAGCTTGATGGCGCGGATGGCGTCGTCGTTGCCGGGGATGGGGTAGTCGATCTCATCGGGATCGCAGTTAGTGTCAGCGATGGCCACCACGGGGATGCCCAGCTTGTGGGCCTCGGCGATGGCATTGCGCTCCTTGCGGGTGTCCACGATGAACAGGGCGCCGGGGAGGCGCTTCATCTCCTTCACGCCGCCCAGGTACTTCTCCAGCTTGGCGATCTCGCCCATATGCTTGATGACTTCCTTCTTGGGCAGCATGTCAAAGGTGCCGTCCTCCTGCATCCGCTTGAGCTGATTCAGGCGGTCCACACGGGTACGCATGGTCTTGAAGTTGGTCATCATGCCGCCCAGCCAGCGGGCGTTGACATAGTACATGTTGCAGCGGGCGGCCTCTTCCTTGATGGCCTCCTGCGCCTGCTTCTTGGTGCCGACGAACAGCAGGGACTCGCCGTTCTCACTGAGCTGGCGGACGAAGCTGTAAGCCTCCTCCAGCTTCTTGACGGTCTTCTGCAGGTCGATGATATAGATGCCGTTGCGCTCCGTGTAGATATAGGGAGCCATCTTGGGGTTCCAGCGGCGGGTCTGGTGGCCGAAGTGGACGCCAGCTTCCAGGAGCTGCTTCATAGATACGACGCTTGCCATGGTTGTTGTTTCCTCCAAAATTTAGTTTTTTGCCCTCCAGGACCATCTACCGTCCAGCTAACTGCCTGCGATCATGCAATGGCAGCACCGGCGGGACGTCCGGTCCTGTGCGGAATCTGGGATATTGTAGCACATCCCCGCTGGGAATGCAAGGGTATTTTTCACAAAAAACCAATATTTTTTCACAAAAAGAGCCACGCGCCGGAAAAAAGCGGCAAAACCGCCTCCCGGCGCGTGGAAAACCCGTCCCGTCAGGACCTCCCGGCCCTGATCCGGCGCAAATCAGCTATGGTATAGAGCACCAGGCTCAGCAGGATGCTGGCGGCGCCCGCCAGGACCAGGACCGCCGAAACGGGCTGGGGAATGGCGTACCAGACGATGTGGGCGAGGATGACGGCGTAGAGGACGCAGGTGGCCAGCTTCCCATGCCACGCGGCGCTGTAGACCGCGCCCGTCTGGCGGATGACCAGCAGGCCCATGACGGCCATGACGGTCTCCTTCATCACCAGCACGCCCAGGAGCCACCAGATCGCCGGGAACCGGGTCAGCAGGCAGATCAGGGCCGCCGTCTGGGTCAGCTTGTCCGCGATGGGGTCCAGCACCTTGCCCAGGTCACTGACCATATGGAAGCGCCGGGCGATGAAGCCGTCGGCGATATCCGTGGCTCCGGAGAGCAGCAGCACCCAGGCCGCCAGAGGGTAGTCCTGCCTGCCGCAGTACAGCCACACGATCAGGGGGATCAGCAGGATGCGGAACATACTGAGCAGGTTGGGGATGGTGAGGATCTGTTTGTTTTTGGGACTTTCCGGCATGGGAGTCGCCTCCGTTCGGGGTTCACCCGCCGCAGCAATGCGGAGTGGTTTGCTCCATACTATAACCAAATCCAGCCGCGCCGTCAAGGGCGGGGGGCGAAGTTTAAAGAAATACAAAGAAAGTTGCAGTCAAGTAGCAGCCAGCGAAGAACGCAGAATTGACGGAGGGAAAAATCAAATGGCAGGAAGCGGCACATTGTAGTGGAAGTGCTGGGCTGCTTGTTGTCTGTTGTGGTCCATGCTGCCAATATTCATGACACAAAAGGTGGAATATCTACCGCTAAACGAGCGTATGAGCAGCATCCATCGGTTCAGAAGTTTTGTGCGGACACAGGATATCGGGGGACTTTCATTTTTGATTTAAAAGAACAGCTTGACCTTGATGCTGATATTTCGGGAAAAATCAAGCCCTATCAACGGGAAAAACTTCCTTGGCGATGGATGGTGGAGCGCACCCTCTCTTGGCTCGATCATTCCAGACGGCTCAGCAAAGATTATGATATCTCCATCTCTTCCGCCGAGGCTATGGTCAAAATTTCTCACTTCCACACGCCACTCAAACGCTTATGAATACAGGTTCTAAATACCATCCCAGGCTCCATGTTCAGCGCCTTGTTCAGAATGTGCGCAAAGATATCCTCGCTCATCTCCGATGGAAACCGCTTGTAGAACACATAGCTCACAGTTGTTAGGTGCGGGATCTTTTCCAGCGGGTCGTATCCCAGAAACCATCGGTATGCTACATTTCTCTATATCCCGGTGCGTCTGCCGCAGGGACGGCAGGCCGCACAGATGCTCCAGCAACGCCATTTTGATCAGCACCCCCCGAATCGATTCCGAGCGTTCGTTATACGCGCAGTAGTACGGACTCAGTCGTTCATACAGCCAGTCATAGTCCATGACCTTCTCTATTTTTTGCAGCAGATGATCCTTGGGCACCCAAAATTCTACGTCCGTCATTACTACTTCTCTTCGTCCATCTCATTTCTTTTCCATCTCTGCACCCCCTTTGTCCTTAATTATAGTTACCACAGTTGAAAAGCGGAACAAAGGGCATCATCAAAGGAAGAGACAGCGGGAAGGATTTTTCTCAAAAAGCGCTTCAGCCAAGCCCAGAAATGTTCGATAGGATTGAGTTCCGGGGAGTAGGGTGGAAGAAAGAGAAGTCTGCACCCGGCATTTTGGGCAGCAAGAAGCAGCCGCTTTTTGGAATGGAATGAAGCGTTATCCATCACAATCACGGTTCCTTGTTCCAGAGAAGGCAGAAGCTGGTTGGAAAACCAGAACTCAAAAAGCCTGCTGTCCATCGTTCCGTTATACTGATACTAATCACTTATAAAGCACTTTAAAATTGAGGCAAGAAGCAGTATACTGAAGCAGGGTGAAAAAATGTAGCGATATAGCGAAGAAGACAGGGAGATCATATCAGCAACGCGAAAAAAGAATAGAGATAAGCGAGCGGAAAAACGACTGTATGCGCTGGAACTGAGGGCAGAGGGAAAGAGTGCGGAGGAAGTGTTGGCAGCGACCGGGTTCCATAGTGCGTATATAACGTAGCTCACCGCAAAGTACCGTGCGGGTGGAATAGAAGCCATATCCAGAAACCATTACGGGGGGAATCGGCGGAACACGAGTGTGGAGGAGGAGACGCTGCTGCTGGAGCCATTCCGTGAGAAAGCAGATAAAGGAGAGATCGTAGAAGTATCCGAAATCAAAGCCAGCTATGAGCAGGCGGTAGGACACAGAATAGGCGGCAGTCAGATATACTATTACTACACCGTCATGGCAGGAGGAAAGTGATACCGCGGAGCAAACATCCGAAAAAAGCCAGCGAGGAGGTCATAGCGGCCTCAAAAAAATTAAAGAAAAAGTGAAGGAATTGCAGGCGGAAATCCACAATCGCAATGGAAACGGTGGAAAGGTGCGCCTGATGTTCCAGGATGAAGCCGGTTTCGGAAGGATCAGCAACCCCAAATACTGCTGGTGTGAAAAAGGGACCCGTCCCAGTGTACCCTGCCACCATATCCGGGAGTATACTGATACGCCTATGGAGCGGTGGAGCCTCTGACTGGGGAATCCTGCTTCCTGATCTGTTGTTTTCCCCCCTCCATTGGCACTTTCGTGAATCTTGACACAAGTAGAGTCCAAACTCAGGTTATCCATATCCATATCTGCTGACAATGCACGAAATACGGCTTCCAATGTGCCATCGTCCCGCCATTTGGCAAATCGGACATACACAGACTGCCAGGGGCCATACACCTCTGGCAGTTCTTGCCACTGCGCTCCGCTGTGGACGATCCAAAGCATCCCATTGAGCATGTTTCGATTATCTTTCCGCGGGCGGCCACGCTTTCCTGTACTTTGAGGTGGTATTATCTGTTGTACCTGCTCCCATTGTTCTTTTGTTAATTCATAGCGTTTCATGTCTTTATTTTTGCACAGATACTCTCTTTGTGCAATATTTATTTTTCAAACAAGACCTAGATAGTGTCTACACAAGTTTGACATAGGTGGTAAAATAGAAGCAAACAAAA
>CAJTVO010000176.1 GCA_910579485.1 uncultured Oscillospiraceae bacterium
CGGCTTCGGCGGGCAGGGCATCCTGTTCGCCGGGAAGTTTTTGGCCTACAAGGGCCTCCTGGAGGATTTACAGGTGAGCTGGCTGCCCTCCTACGGCCCCGAAATGCGGGGCGGCACCGCCAACTGCAACGTCATCCTGTCCGACGATCCCGTGGGCTCCCCCATTATCACCGACCCGGACGTGCTGATCGTCATGAATCTGCCCAGCCTGCAAAAGTACGTGGACTCCGTGGTCCCCGGCGGACAGATCTACGTGGATTCCACCCTGATCTCCGAGAAGGTGACGCGCACGGACGTAGAGGTCTACTACATCCCCGCCACCCAGATGGCCAACGACGCGGGCGTGCCCACACTCGCCAACATGGTCATGATGGGGCACGTACTGAAAAACAACCCCGAGCTGACCTTTGACGGCACCGAGGCCACGGTCGCCAAGCTGGTGCCGCCCAGCAAGGTGCAGCTCGTAGAGCTAAATATGAAGGCTCTGCAGGCCGGACGGGACTACCAATGATCCGCCACGGCTTTGACGGCGGCGAGGAGCTGCTGAAGCCGGTACATTTATCCCAACCGGTGAAGGACTTCCCGAAAACCGTGCTTGTGACCTTTCAGCGGAAGGTCGTTGAGGCGCTGCAAAAGCGGCTTCCGGTGGAGACCGTCAGCACCATAAGCGCCTGTGTGGAAGTACCCATTTACCGCTTTTCCTATCAGGGGCAGACCCTTGGGCTGTACCTCACCACCATCGGCGGCCCCGCCACGGTGGGGATCTTGGAGGAAGTGTGGGTCAAGGGAGCGGAGAAGGTCCTGCTCTTTGGGACCTGCGGCGGATTGGATGCGGACCTGCCTGCCGGACATTTGATCGTTCCCACCGCCGCCTACCGGGACGAAGGGACCAGCTTCCACTACCTGCCGCCCTCCGACTATGTGGAGATCCCCACGGCGGACCGTCTGGCGGCAATCTTCGACGAGCTGGAGCTGCCCTACGTCCGCAGCAAGACCTGGACCACCGACGCGATTTATCGTGAGACGCCCGGGAAGGTCGCGGAACGCCGGGCGGAGGGCTGCGGCGCGGTGGAGATGGAGTGCGCCTCCGTTATGGCCGCCGGGCAGTTCCGGGGGAAAGAGGTCTACCAGTTTTTGTATACCGCCGACAGTCTGGCGGGAAGCCAGTGGGAGCGCGGACTTATGGGAGCGCATCCGGAGTCCGACTATGAGCGGTATCTGTCTATCGCTCTGGAGACGGCTATTCGATTGTAAGGAGAAAGATCGTCATGAAGATTTCCTGTATCCAGATGGACATGCGTCTGGGGGAGGTCAATTACAATTTTGCCCACGCGGAGGAGCTGATCCGCGCCGCCGTGGCGGCGGAACACCCGGACGTGGCGGTCCTGCCGGAGACCTGGAACACCGGCTTTTTCCCCAAAGACCTGGAGCCCTGCGCCGACCGGGACGGGGAGCGGACGAAAGCCGTGTTCTCCGCCCTGGCAAAGGAGCTGAACGTCAACATCGTCTGCGGCAGCGTGGCGAACAAACGGACGGAGGGGTATTTCAACACCGCCTACGTCTTCGACCGCACCGGCGCCGTCGTCGCGGAGTACGACAAGACCCATCTGTTTACGCCCTCCGGGGAGCACGAGTCCTTCCAGTGCGGGTGGCATACCTGCCGGTTTACGCTGGACGGCAAGTCCTGCGGACTGATCATCTGCTACGACATCCGGTTCCCGGAGCTCGTCCGGACCATGACCCTGGAGGGGGTGGACCTGCTCTTCGCTGTGGCTCAGTGGCCGGAAAAGCGGACCATGCACCTGGAAACCTTGGCCCGGGCGAGGGCCATCGAGAATCAGATGTTCCTCGCCCTGTGCAACAGCGTGGGGACGGCGGGAGAAACCCACTGCGGCGGACACAGCGCCGTCATCGACCCCTGGGGGGAGTATCTGGCCCACGCCGGAGCGGCGGAGGAAACCATCACCGCCGAAGCGGACTTCTCGGTCATCGAGGGCATCCGCTCCTCCATCAACGTGTTCCGTGACCGGAGGCCGGAGCTGTACGCGGCGTACCCGGGGGGCAGCCCCCAGGAGATCGGCAGTACAAGGGAGGCGTAAGCGAAACGGCAGTTTCGCGCAAAAAGCTCTTTTTGAACCTTTTTCTCCCGAGAAAAAGGTTGAACAACCTGAAAGGTGGAATAGAAAATGTCTTACAATTTTCCCGTGACCCGCACCGCGAACCCCAAGCCCAAGCCCGACCAGTCCAACCTGGGCTTCGGCAAGTACTTCACCGACCACATGTTCATCATGGACTACGACGAGGGCCAGGGCTGGCATGACGGCAAGATCGTCCCCTACGGCCCCATCAGCCTGGACCCCGCCAGCTGCGTCCTCCACTACGCCCAGATGATGTTCGAGGGCATGAAGGCGTACCTGACCCCGGACAAGAAGATCAACCTCTTCCGCCCGGACATGAACGCCAAGCGCCTCAACCGCACCAACGAGCGCATGTGCATCCCCTATATGGATGAGGAGCTGTTTGTGGAGGCGGTGAAGTCCATTGTGCAGGTGGACGCCGACTGGATCCCCAGCCAGCCCGGCACCGCCCTCTATATCCGGCCCTACATCATTTCCGATGAGGTGAGCTTTTCCGTGGAGCCCGCCAAGCACTACCACTTTATCATCATCCTCTGCGCCGTGGGGGCCTACTACGACATCAACCGGGGCGGCCTGACCGGCAGCCACATCTATGTGGAGGACGAGTACATCCGCGCCGCCGTGGGCGGCACCGGCTTCGCCAAGGTGGGCGGCAACTACGCCGGCGGTATGCGCGCCACCAAGAAGGCTCTGGAGAACGGCTGCAAGGAGGTCCTGTGGCTGGACGCCCACGAGCATAAGTATGTGGAGGAGGTGGGCACCTCCAACGCCTTCTTTATGATCGGGGACGAGGTCATCACCGCGCCTCTGGGCGGGTCCATCCTCCCCGGCGTCACCCGTGACAGCACCATCACCCTGCTGCGCAAGTGGGGCTATAAGGTCTCCGAGCGGCGGCTGTCCATCCAGGAGATCGAGGAGGCCAGCAAGAATGGCTCCCTGCAGGAGGCATGGGCTACCGGCACGGCCTGCGTGATCTCTCCCATCGGGTACCTGCGCTATATGGATCGGGACATCGTGATCCACGGCGGCGGCGTGGGCCCTGTGAGCCAGAAGCTCTACGACCACATCTATGGGATGCAGACCGGCGTGGTGGCCGACGACATGGGCTGGATCGTCCAGCTGTAATATTTTAGGCCAGCTGCTTCGGCAGCTGGCCTTTTCGTTTTGGGGTCCCCGCCGGGCCCTCTCCGTCACGGCTTCGCCGCGCGGCCCGATCCTGGCCCCCCTCTGGGGGAGCTGTCAGCCGAAGGCTGACTGAGAGGGCCCCTGACTGCCCCGCGTGGTCAATGAAAAACGGCTACTCCCGGCGGCTGTTTTCCTCCGCGATTTCCAGAAGCTCCGTCAGCTTCTCCCAGTCCTCCGGGGCGATGCCGGCGGAGAGCCGCCGCTGGAACTCCTCGTGGGTCTGATTGATGATCTTCACCATCTCCTCCCCCTGAGGGGTCAGGAACAGCTGGTACTGCCGCCGGTTCTCGGGGTCGGTCTGCCTCCGGATGTGGCCCGCGTCCTCCAGACGCCGGGCGTCACGGGCCGTGCTGGCCTTGTCCAGGGCGTAGAAGGTGCATATCTCCTCCTGGCTGGCTCCGGGCCGCCGGGCGGTGTAGATCAGGATCAGGTGCATGAACCCCACGTAGCCGTGGGGCGTCAGCACCCGGCGCAGGGCGACCATCCTGCGGCGGTTGATCCGCAGGAGGCTGGTGAGGACGGGGCTGTTCATGGCGCGGCCTCCTCCCCCTGGGGCCGGAGGACCGCCTCCTGCGCCGCCTGCCGGATCATCGCCTTCATCCGGCGGGCCAGCGGCACGGCCAGGGCGATCGACAGCACGTCCGCCACCGCCTGAACGGCGGCCGCGCCGCCGGCGCCCCAGAGCATGGTCATGGGATACACGATCGGCAGGAAGCAGCTCCCCTGCCGGGAGGTGGACAGCAGCACCGCCCCCAGGGCCTTGCCCAGACCGGCGCAGAGCATATTGACCACCGCCACCCAGCTGTGGGCGGGGAGGGCCAGGCATTGCAGCCGGATGGCCAGCGCCCCCACGGCCTGCATCTCCGGATCCGCTTTGGCGAAGAGGGTGATGAGAGGCTCGGCAAAGACCGCCAGCAGCACGCCCATGACCGCCGCGCCGGCGACCGCCGCCCGTGCGGCGAAGCGGTAGCTCTCCTCCACCCGGTCGTAGCGTTTCGCCCCCCAGTTGAAGCCCGCCACCGGCTGGAACCCGGTGCCGAAGCCAAGAATGATCCCGAAGGGGAACATCATGACCTTGGTGGACACGCCGATGCCTGCCAGCACGGAGTCCGAGATGCCTCCGGCGATGCGGTTGAGGACGATGGCGGAGATCACCGCCAGGCCGTTGCGGAACAGGGAGGAGGAGCCCACGGATACGATCTGCCCCACGATGGCCCCGTCCGGCCGGAACAGCCGGGGGGACAGGCGGAGGAGGCTCCGGCGGGTCAGATAGGGGAAGATGAGGATGGCGAAGCTGACCAGCTTGGAGATGGCGGTGGCGATGGACGCGCCCGCCACGCCCATGTCCAGCCAGAAGATGAAGAGAGGGTCCAGGAAGCAGTTGAGGATGCCGCCGAAGCCCATGCCGATCATGCTCAGCATGGCGCTGCCCTCCGCCCGCAGGCACTGGTTCATGACGAAGTTGGCGGCCATGAAGGGGGCCGCCAGCAGCACGTAGGAGGCATACTCCGCGGCGTACTGCTCACAGGTTGCCGTAGCGCCCAGCAGGCGCAGCATGGGGTGCAGGAAGGCCAGCCCCAGCGCCATCACCACCGCGCCGAAGGCCATGGCGGAGAAAAAGGCGACGGAGAAGACCCGGCTGGCCCGCTCCTCCTTCCGGGCGCCCAGCAGCCGGGAGATGTAGCTGGCCGCGCCCACGGCCAGCATGGACCCGGCCATCATGATGATCTGGTCCAGGGAGGCGTTGACGCTGACCGCCGCCGTGGCGTTGGTGCCCAGGGAGCTGACGAAGAAGGTGTCCGCCAGGCTGTAGATCGAGGTGATCAAAAAGGAGATGATGGACGGGGCCGCCATCTTGGTGATGACCTTCGGCAGGGGCTCCGTGAGCATCATGGTCTTCCGGTAGTCCTGCCGCTTCCGTTCTGCTTCTGTCATAGAAATTTCCTCCTGCAAATGTCTCATATGAAACTGTTTCATCTGAGACATATTGTAGCAGACGGGCGGAAAAAGTCAATAAAGAAAAATAAAGGGCCCAGGGAGAGCCGTTTTGAGCTTGTAGGGCGCGACGACCCCGGCGCGCCGTTGGGAAAACCTGCCCAGTAGCGGCGC
>CAJTVO010000177.1 GCA_910579485.1 uncultured Oscillospiraceae bacterium
CGTTTTTGGTTACTTTTGCCGCGGGGCAAAAGTAACCGCAGGGTCCGGGGGCGCGAAGCCCCCGGGGCTGCGAACAGAACCGGCTATCATCGAAGCTGCCCCAGGGACCGTCATTTATCCGCCTTTGGCGTCTAAACGACCGGTCCGGCGGCCGGCAGGCCGCCTGGGCGGCAAAGAAACCCTCCCCACGATTATACGGTGGTTTCCCGTCCCCGTCAACAGAAGAATAGAAAATCCCCAGGGGGATAAACTAGCAAAAACCATTAAGGAGGATCAAAAATGCCGTCTTCAAATCAAAGATCGATTCTGATCTTCAGTATCCTGACGACCGCCGTGCTGGCCGCCGCCGCGGCCCTCGCCCTGTGGAACGGAGGCGAGACGCTCCCCGCCGCCGCGCCTGCCGCCGTCCCCGCCTCCGGCGGAGACTGGGGCCTCTCCTTCTCTACCGAGGGCCAGGCCCCCTCCGGCAACGCCTCCCCGGCGGAGCTGAAAAAATACGATGCGTATTATTTGGGGGATACTTCCCAAAAGGTGATCTATCTGACCTTCGACTGCGGCTATGAAAACGGAAACACCATGCAGATATTGGACGCGCTGAAAAAACACAATGCCCCCGCCGCCTTCTTCGTGGTGGGCCACATGATCGAATCCGCCCCGGACGTCGTGCGGCGCATGGCCGCCGAGGGCCACGTGGTGGGCAACCACACCTTCCACCACCCGGATATGTCCAGCATCTCCCAGCAGGAGGCCTTCCGGAAGGAGCTGGACACCTTGGCGGACCTCTACCAGCAGACCACCGGCAAGCCTCTCTCCCATTTTTACCGCCCGCCTCAGGGAAAATACAGCGAGGAAAATCTGAAGCAGGCCCAGGCGCTGGGGTACAAGACCATCTTCTGGAGCCTGGCCTATGTGGACTGGAACACCGACAAGCAGCCCTCCCCGGAGCAGGCCTACGCGAAGCTGCTCCCCCGTATCCATGACGGGGCCATCGTCCTCCTCCACTCTACCTCCCGGACCAATGCGGAGATATTGGACGAGCTTCTGTGCAAATGGGAGGCTATGGGGTATACCTTTAAGTCCCTGAATGAGCTGCCCGCAGCTTGAGTTGTGTAATAGATGATAAGAAAACGGCGGTTTTGAAACACATTGTTTCAAAACCGCCGTTTGGCGTCTATGCGGAATTTCTGCCGGTCACTTACGGATATCCAGCACGGCGACCTGGGGCTCCATGCCCTTCTCCACGGTCAGGGTGCTGCCGTACCGCTTCACCCGCTCCGCGGGATACAGGCTGGTAAAATCTTCCAGGGTCCCCAGCACGTCGAAGCCCACCGGGCCGTTCCGGTAGTGCATGGGGACCACCACCGGCGCGCCGGTGGCCTCCGCCACAGCCTTGGCAGTCGGGGCGTCAATGGTGTAGAAGCCCCCTACCGGGATCAGAACGGCGTCGCAGGGCCCCAGCGCCTCCAGCTGCGCGGGGCTCAGGGGGTGGCCCAGGTCCCCGAAGTGGGCTACGGAGACGCCTCCGGCGGTGAACTTGCGGATCACGTTGTTCCCCCGCAGCGTCCCGCCCTTATCGTCGTGGAAGGTCTGGACCTCCGTGACGGAGAAGGGATCGGCCTTGCCGGAGGTCAGGCGGACCTTCTCGGTGTAAGCGTGGTCGAAATGGTCGTGGCTGCAATAGACGGCGTCCGCCTCCGCCTCGGCGGCGGGCAGGCCCGGCACCTCGTTATAGGGGTCCAGCAGGGCCCGGAAGCCATCGGCTTCCAGCATAAAGCAGGAGTGGCCTAACCAGGTGATGTTCATCATTGCTGCTCCTTTCCCTTACTTTTCCGACATCTTTACGGCGGTCTCCAGGGCGATCTTCATCATGGTGGTGAAGGTGGTCTGGCGCTGGGCGGCGTCCAGCTCCTCGCCGGTGACCAGGCTGTCGGAGATGGAGAAGATGGCGAGGCCCCGCTTGCCCAGCTTGGCGGCGTTCATGTAGAGGGCCGCAGCCTCCATCTCCACCGCCAGCACGCCCATCTCGCCCCACTTCATGGTGGAGCCGGAGGCGTCGTAGAAGGTGTCGGAGCTGAGCACGTTGCCCACGGGCATCTCCACGCCCAGCTCGCGGGACACGGCTACGGCGGTCTCCAGCAGGGTGTAGTCGGCAATGGGGGCATATTGGCCGGGGAGGCCGTACTGGCGGGCAAAATTGGAGTTGGTGCAGGCCCCCTGGGCGGCGACGACGTCCCGGAGCTTCAGCCTGGGGCTGATGGCCCCGGCGGAGCCGATGCGGATGATGTTGTCCACATCGTACTGGCTGAACAGCTCATAGGAGTAGATGCCGATGGAGGGCATCCCCATGCCGGAAGCCATGACGGAGACGGGCACGCCCCGATAGGTCCCGGTATAGCCGTGGATGCCCCGGACGTTGTTGACCAGCTTGGCGTCCTCCAGGAAGGTGTCGGCGATGAATTTGGCCCGTAAGGGGTCGCCGGGCATGAGGACGGTCTTGGCGAAATCGCCGGGCTTGGCGGAGTTGTGAGGAGTAGGCATATCGTTCTTCCTTTCTTATATGGGATCGGCGCACTTGATGGAGCTATTATAGCACAAATTTTGGGAAATGGGAAGACGGTTTCTTCACTGGGGGACGGCGGGTCCCGCCGCTATCGATCTATATTTTCCGCGCTCCCGAACCGCTCCAGCACGGTCCGGATCAAAAACTGCCACAGCAGGCAGGGCACGGAGAATCCCATGAGCAGCAGATAGATCCCGCTCAGCGGGAACCACAGCGCCGCCGCCGTCAGGGACAAATACCATCCCGCCGCCGCCAGCGCCGCCCGAAGGGGCTTCCCCAGCCCCAGCTTCACGGCCAGCAGGACCGTCTCCCGGTCCAGCCGCCGCCCATCCGCCAGAAGCCCCCAGAGGTAGGAGGAGGCCAGCAGCGCCGACAGAAAGATGGTGGCGCACAGGGTGAAGGGCAGATAGAAGACCGGGTTCCTCCCGGCGAACTGGAGGTAGAACTGCATCCCGTACCCGGCCCCCGCCAGGGGCAGGGCGGTCAGCAGGAAGGCCGCCCAGGCGGTCTTCCACTCCTTCCGGACGGTCTCCCGGAACTGGGGCCAACAGCGCGCGCCCCGCCCCTGGACCATCCGCCGGGCGAGGCGGTGCAGGGCGTGATACGCCGGAGGGATGGTCACCACTGGCAGACAGGCCAGCAGGAAGACCAGATTGAGCTTCAGCAGCCCGGCGGCCTCCCCGCCCAGGAGCCAAAAGAACAGACGGGCCCCTCCGGCGGGCGGGGACTCCTCCTCCGGCGGCGCGTTATAGTCCTTCTGAAAGAACATGGCGGCCCCTCCTTCGTATCGTAAGTTTGGATGAAAAAAGTGTACCATACCCGCCGCCGGAATGCAACCGGGCCCTCCTCCCCGCCTAAGGCGCATCTGCATATATTCCAGGCGCAAAACGCCTCCGGGAGAAGCTCCGGCGGACAAGCGGCCAAAATGACCGGGTTCTGATTTTCTGCGTTTTTAACAAAAAGAAGCGTTTATCTATGTTAAAAGTAACAATTCTGCTGGAAATATATAAAAATGTGGCGTGACCTTCGCAAAAACGCATCGGATATAAAATCTGCAAATATTTTCCACACAACGCGGCATTTACAGATATAATTCATTCATATTATAGTAAATAAAAACCGCGTGCGGCTTCAGGTGTCCGGCGCAGCGCGGGAAAACGAAAAAGGAGTGGAGTTATGAAGAAAATCCCCCGTATGGCAGCGGCGGCTCTGACACTGGCGCTGCTGCTGTCTCTGGCCGGGTGCGGCTCTGCGGACGGCAAGAAGCACCTGACCTTCCAGATCTGGGACGTGGCCCAGCGGGACGGCATGCAGGCCATGTGCGACGCCTATACCGCCCAGGTGGATCCCAACGTGGTCATCGAGGTCCAGGTCACCAACTGGAACGAGTACTGGACCAAGCTGGAGGCCGCGGCAGAGAGCAATACCATGCCTGACATCTACTGGATGCACACCGACCAGATCCTTTACTACGCAGATTTCGGCATGCTGGCGGACCTGACGGACCTTTATGACAGTGAGGACGCCAACTATTACCAGAACCATTTCTCCGAAATCTCCATCGGCAATGCCAGCGGTACCGACGGCCGCATCTACGGCATCCCCAAGGACAAGGACAACGTGGTCCTGGTCTACAACAAGGAGATGTTCGATGCCGCCGGTGTGGCCTACCCCACTGAGGAGTGGACCTGGGACGACATGACCGATGCCTCCCGGAAGATTTACGACGCCACCGGCAAGTACGGATATATGGCCTATAACGACGAGCAGCTGGGCTATTGGAACTTCGTCTATCAGAAGGGCGGCTACATACTGGACCCGGAGACCAATCTCCACGCCGGGTACACCCAGCCCGCCACGGCGGAGGCCATCCGGTACTACGTAAGCCTCCAGCAGAACGACTGGTGCCCTGACCAGAATTACTTTGCCGAGACCAGCCCCGGCACCTCCTTTTTCTCCGGCATGGGCTCCATGTTCCTGGAGGGCAGCTGGAACCTCCTCAGCGAAATGAAGAACTACCCCGACATGGTGGGCAAATGGGACATCGCCATGCTGCCCCGGTGCCCCGACCCCGTTTCCGGCGACGGCCGGGGTTCCATCTCCAACGGCCTGTGCTACTCCACCGCCGCCCGGGGCAAGAACCTGGAAACGGTTAAGGAAGTGCTCCGCTTCTTCGGCAGCGAGGAGGGCCAGCGCATCCAGGGCGAGTCCGGCGCGGCCATCCCCGCCTACCTGGGCCTGGAGGACACCTGGTCCAAGTCTTTCGGCGAGTTCGGTTATATGCTGGACCTGGAGCAGTGCTACGGTCAGTTTGACCACGCCGTCCAGTACATCAACAACGCCAGCCGCCGGAAGTGGAAGTCCAACGTGGCCGACGAGATGGTCAAGGTCTACAACGGCGCCGACATCGACAGCTCCCTGGCCCGGATGCAGGAGATTGCCGATGAGTACGTCACGTCTGACTGAACGTGAGAGGAGGGAATTTTCTTGAAGAATAAGCTAAAACTGTCCGCCGCCGCCCGGCGGGAGGAGAACTGGGGCTGGATCATGGTAGCCCCAACCATCCTCGGCCTGGGGGTGCTGAATATCTGGCCCTTCATCCAGACCATCTACACCAGCTTCTGCGAGCACCTGGGCTTCGGCCACTACAAGTTCATCGGCCTGGGGAACTACGCGGAGATGCTGGGCAACACCGAGTTCTGGAAGGCCACCTGGAACACCATCTTCTTCTGTATCCTCACCGTGCCCGTGGGCGTGGCCCTGGCCCTGTTCGTGGCCATCTTGCTCAACGCCAAGGTGAAGT
>CAJTVO010000178.1 GCA_910579485.1 uncultured Oscillospiraceae bacterium
AAATCAAACGCCAGCGCGGAGATTTCATCGGCTCTTTTGCTGTTTTTGGCTACCGGAAGGACCCGGAGAACCGCCACCGCCTGCTGGTAGATGAATACGCCGCCGGTGTGGTACGGGATATGTTCAAGTGGAAGCTGGAAGGAATCAGCGCGGGCGATATTGCCGACCGCCTGACGGGGGCGGGCATCCTCACTCCCATGGACTACAAGCGGTCCCAGGGGATGCGCTACTCTACGTCCTTCCGGCTGAAAGAGGAATCCGTGTGGGATGCCGGGATGGTGCTGCGGATTCTGAAAAATCCGGTCTACATCGGCGTGTTGGAGCAGGGGCGCGTGACCACCCCCAGCTATCGGGTGAAGCGGCTGGTGGTGAAGCCCCGCGAAGAATGGGCGGTGGTGGAGAACTGCCATGAGCCGGTCATTGACCGCTATGACTTTGAAAGCGTTCAGAAGGTGCTTGCCCTGGATACGCGCACCAGCGTCAGCGGCAAGGCGGTGGAGCTGTTCTCCGGCATGGTCTACTGCGGCGAGTGCGGCGGGGCCATGATACGAAAAACCGTCCCCACCGCCAAGAAGAAGTATGTGTACTATGTGTGCGCCGCGCACAAGAACGAAAAGCGCTGCTTCTCCCACTCCATGCGGGTGGAAACGCTGGATGAGATCGTGCTGGACGCATTGAGAAGATACATCCAGGATGTGATCGACCTCTCTGACCTGCTGGAACTGACCGACACGGCCCAGCTTCAGCAAGCGGGTATGCGAAAGCTGCAAGGCCGTTTGGAGAAGAAACGGGAAGAAATCGACCGCAATCAGGCCCTTTTGCGCTCCCTTTATGAAAGCCTCGCTGACGGCGTGATCGACCGGGACGAATACCAGGATTTGAAAAAGACCTACTCCCGCCGCCGTGCCGAGGCGGAGGAACAGGCCGAGGCCATCCAAGAGGAAATGAGCCGGGAAATGGGCAATTTTTCGGAGGGCCGGGGCTGGATGGAGCAGTTCCGCAAGCACCAGAACATTGACGCTCTGGACCGTACCATCATTGTATCGCTGATTGAGCGTATCCTGATTTTCCGTGACCGCCGTGTGGAGATCGTCTACCGCTGGCACGATGAATTTCACTGGCAGATGGATTTGCTGCGGCAGGCCCAGGGAACCCTTCCCGGAAGGGAGGCGGTCTGAAATGGCGCGGACGAAACGCAAGGTCAATCCCGTCCTGCCGGTAGCTGTCCAAGCGGAACAGCCCCGCCGGATTTATCAGGTGGGCGGCTATGCCCGCTTGTCGGTAGAGGACAGCGGAAAGCCCGGAGCGGACACGATCAGCACACAGCGGGAATTGATTCAAAGCTACATTGACGGCCAGCCGGATATGCGGCTCTATGACCTTTACTGCGACAACGGACGGACGGGAACGAACTTTGACCGCCCGGAGTTTGAACGGATGATGGAGGATGTTCGCTCTGGCAAGGTAGACTGCATTGTGGTGAAGGATTTATCCCGGTTTGGCCGCAACTACCGGGAAACCGGCAACTATCTGGAACGGATTTTCCCGCTCTTGGACGTGCGGTTTATCGCCGTCAACGACAATTTTGACACGCTGACCGCCGAGCGGACCCAGGACGGCTACATAGTGCCGCTGAAAAACATCATGAACGCCGTTTACAGCAAGGACATATCCAGGAAGATTCTTCCGGCCATTTCGACCAAGCAGCAGAAAGGAGAGTTCATCGGTTCATGGGCGGCATACGGCTACCAGAAGTGTGCCGGTAATGCCCACCGGATTGAGCCGGACCCGGAGACTGCGCCGGTGGTGCGTGAGATATTCTCCCTGCGTCTGACGGGGATGAGCTATCAGCGGATTGCCCGGACCTTGAATGAGCAGGAAGTCCCTTCCCCCGGACGGTATCTCTGCTTGAAGGGGGCGGCAAAGTGCGAATCCTATGCCAATTCCCGGTGGACCATAGCCTCCGTAAAAAAAGTCCTGACCGCCGAGGTCTACTTGGGTCACATGGTCCAGGGACGCAAGCGGTCCGGCTTCTCCGAGGGGAAAAAGCCCTACTATGTGCCGGAATCCGAGTGGGTGATCGTCCGCGACACCCATGAGCCGCTGGTGGATGAAGAAACCTTCCGTGCGGTTCAGAAAATGGCCGTAGAGGCCAGCAGCGCCTATAAGGAGCGGCTTGGATGTCATGACGCCTTGGGGACGATCCCCAATATCCTGCGGGGCCTGATCTTCTGTGCTGACTGTGGCCGTCCATTGGTGCGCTACAAATGTGTTACGAACAAGGGAACAAACCTTTACTACGTTTACATCTGTCAAAGCCACTCTAATGATTTGGCCTCCTGCCCCAAGAAGTATTTCCATGAGACGAAGCTGATTGAAATTCTTTGGGATACCTTGCGGCGTGAGATCGCGCTGGCTGAAAATCTGGACAAGTTGGTACGCCAGTACAGTAAATCCGCAAAGGCGGTCAGCCGGGAGGCGGAGGCCAAGAGGGAGATCGCCGCCGCGAAACAGGCTTTCAGCCGTGCGGAAATGCTCTATGACAGCTTGTACCAGAATTACGCTGACAAGCTGATGACCGAGCAGGAATACACGGAAATGAAGCGGCAGTACCGCTCTGATATGGAACAGGCGCAGGCCCGGTTGGATGAGTTGGAACAGCGGCAGAGGGACGAGCGGCAGCGGACCACGGAAAACCCCTGGCTTACCGCCTGCGGTCAATTCAAGGAAGAAACCGCGCTGACGGAGGCCATGGCTCACGCTCTGATTGACCGGGTGGAGATTGATGGGGCGAACCGAGTTTCCATCACTCTGCGCTACCGGGACGAATACAACGCCCTGCTCCGGCTGCTGGCGGCAGAGGGAGAGGCGGTGTCCGCATGAGCGTTATCACCGCAAAATATATCCGCTTGTCCTCGGAGGATGATGATTTAGGGAAAAGCGGCAAAGTTGAATCCAACAGCGTCACGAACCAGAGAAATTTGCTGGACGCTTTTATCAGCCGTACCCCGGAATTGGCGGATACCAGCGTGATCGAGTTCTGTGATGATGGATGGAGCGGCAAAAACTTTGAGCGTCCCGCTGTCCAGGAGATGATCGCCCAGGCAAGGGCCGGGAAAATCCAATGTATCGTTGTCAAAGATTTATCCCGCTTTGGCCGTGATTACCTGACTGTCGGCAACTACATTTCCTGCGTGTTCCCCTTCCTGGGAGTGCGGTTTATCGCCGTCAACGATGGCTTTGACAGCATCCGGCCCACCGATGTGGACAGCCTGGAAACCTCCTTCAAGGCCCTTCTGTATGACCTTTATAGCCGGGACTTGTCCCGGAAGGTACGGAGCGCGAAGAAGTTCCGCGCCCAGCGGGGGGACTTTCTCGCGCCCTTCGCCCCCTATGGCTATGTCAAGGACCCGGCTGATAAGGCCCGGCTGGTCATAGACCCGGAAGCGGCGGAGACAGTACGGCGCGTCTTTCATCTGGCGGCGAGTGGACACAGCGCAGACCAGATCGCCATGGCGCTGAACCGGGAAACTGTGCCAACGCCCATGCTTTATAAGCGGGCGGCGGGCTGCTCCCGGACACGCTGGCCCAGCATTGAAGAAAACAACTTCTGGACGGATACCGCTGTTGTAAAGATTCTCCGTGATGAACGCTACTTTGGTAAAAACATCTTTGGAAAACGGATACGGGACAGGGTAGGCCACACGCACACCGTCAAGGTCAGCCGTGAGGACTGGATCGCCGTGGAGAACACCCATGAGGGCATCGTAACGCGGGAAGAATTTGACCGGGCGCAGACGGCTATGCGGGAGTTTGTGGAACATGGCGAGTTAAAAAAGCGTGATTGGCCTCTGCGTGGTAAGGTTCGGTGCGGTGTTTGCGGCCACGCAATGAGTTACAAGCTGGGCAAGCAAATGTATTTCTACTGCTACACCCCGCGATACAACGATTCCTTTGCCTGCGTCAAACAGGTGCAGGGGGCCGATATTTTGGAAGTCATTTCCGATGGGCTTCGTGTGCAGGCGCAAATGGCGGTGGAGTTGAGC
Source organism: uncultured Oscillospiraceae bacterium (assembly GCA_910579485.1). GTDB lineage: Bacteria > Bacillota > Clostridia > Oscillospirales > Oscillospiraceae > Pelethomonas. Next base: position 4,047 of record CAJTVO010000178.1, read on the forward strand.
CGGTTGTGGGAGGAACAGCACCGTGAGCAGAAAAAAGACGCCGCCGCAGTTAAGAAAAATCTCGCCGGACTGCGGGAGACACACCAGAGGCTTTCCCAGCAGATCAGCGGCCTTTATGAATCCTTTGCGCTGGGAGAGATCGGCAAGCCGGAATATCTTGCGGCGAAAACCGCCGCAGCCAAGCAGCGGGATGATACCGCCGCCCGGATCAGCGAATTGGAGGCCGCGCTGGAAAACATGGGCGCGGATGGCAGCTTGCGGAACGGATTTGTTTCTACATTCGGAAAGTATCTGGATGTGAAGGAAATCACCAGTGAGATTACGGCGGAGGTTTTGAAAGAAGTCCTTGTTTTTCCTGGTGATCGGTTTGAAATCGCCTGGAATTACCGGGATGAACTGGAAAAGCTGATACTTGATTTACAAGGAGAGCATCAGAATGGAGCATAAAAGGACCTGGATTTATTGCAGGGTCGCGTACCCTGACGCTCGTGCGCTGGCATCTCAACAGGCAGCATTGGAGGCGTTTGCCGAAAAGCAGGGCTTTGAGATCGCAGGTACTACCGCAGAACAGGCCAGCGGACTGGACTTTTCCCGCCGGGGGCTGACCGAGGTTTCTAATGCGGTAGACGCTGGGAAAGTTGACCTTCTGCTGGTAGCAAACCTCTCCCGCTTGGGCCGGGACGTGGTAAAGACGGACGCTTATCTGCGCTGGCTGGAAGATCGGCTTGTCGAAGTGGTCTGTGCCGATGGCATGGTCCCGCAGACGGCCACCGAGATACTGCATGAGCTGATGAAAGCAAGCGTGGCAAATTGAGCGTAGCACAAAGGGGATTCTCCCTCCGGGGACTTGGGCGGAGAATCCCCTCAGAAAAATTAACTCGCTTGCCATGAAATAAAGCCAATTTCTCATATTCGACATCGTTCACGGTTTGTTTACAATTTGTTTTTGTTCCGTGCTTGACATTAGCGGATGATGGGTACACCGGACTGAACATGGACCGCCCCGATTTTCAGAAGATGCTGGGAGCGGTGGAGCGTGGAATGTTCGATGTGATCCTGACCAAAGACCTTTCCCGCCTGGGACGGAACTACTTGCAGACCGGACAGCTTATCGAAGAATTTTTCCCTAGGAACAAGGTGCGCTATATCGCGCTCAATGACGCAGTAGACACCAATATTGAGAACGACATAACCCCATTCCGCAACATTCTGAAGAACACGAGGCATTTGGGAGGGGTAAACTGCTAATTTCTCTCCAATTCGACAAATCAGTGTGCAACAATCAAATATCGCTGCTGTTACAGAATGTTT
>CAJTVO010000179.1 GCA_910579485.1 uncultured Oscillospiraceae bacterium
ATTGGCGGACGGGAAGTTCTCCGAGCCTATCGAAGTTTTCGTGGTTCCCGTCCACAAAGAGGGTGGTAAACGGCTTTTCCTCCAGCCAGTCGAGCCAGTATGCCTCCCTGGGTGAATCGTCCCACACGCCCCCGAAATCGCCTGTGACGACCACATAGTCGCTGCGGCCCATCTGCTTTTGCTGTGGGAAATTTCTGGTGTTAAACCGTTGGAAGCCGCCGTGGGTGTCGCCGGTGATATAGAGCATAGTTTCACCTCCTATATCATGGTGATCTGTCCAGCGACCTGCTCCACGGGCTTACTGTGATCGTTCAATTCTCTTGCTGTGGCAGTGCGGATGCCTGCGCCATGGGTCGTTTCTGCGGAGACCAGCCGCCCCTCCTTGAGCAGTTGGTTGATCAGCTCAGACATGAAGCGCTTTCCTACAGCGTTGTGCTGTTCCCGGTCACAGAGGCGGCAGATTTCAAAGTGTTCCGCAAAGTGCAGCGCAACAGGAGCGGTGATGTAGAGATTGGTTCGCTTGGTTCTGCACTGCTCCAGGATGAAGGCCGTGATCTCCTCCCGCTTGGCTTCCAGTGCGGCGCGGTATTCTTCGTCGCTCAGATCGGCGTATTCCTCATAGCAGTCGACGGCATAGCATCGGAAGGTCTTGCCTTTTGACAGCTGCTCTTGCAGAGGCTGGATACTCGCCTCATCCATCACACCGCTGAAGTTGAAGGGGTGCAGATAGAGATCCTGCCGGTCCTTGGTCACCGTATCACAGCCCCCGTTGGAGCCTGGGTGGAGCGTCCACCCCAGCTGTTGGAACAGACCGCAGCACTCGTTGTCAAACGCCGCCTCATCCGCCTCACTTGACCAGCCGGAGTCATAGCCGTAGGCATAGGTTTGGATGCGGAAATATACTTTTCGGTATGCCATGTTTATCCTCCTATTACACTGTCTGCGTGATCTCCGTCCCATCCTTGAAGCAGATGAGCAGGGTATCCTTGCTGACTACCTTGATGTTGCTGACCAGCTGGCGGACGGTGACCTCGTCAAACTCCGTGATGGTCCCAGCCGTCTGCGCCAGCTCGTTGGCGATGTCCTCCATCCTGCGGTCGAACGCGGCGGCGGTGCGGCCCTCACGCTCCAGTTCCGCCTTCTTCGCCATCAGGGAAGTCTTCGCTATATTCACCCGCTGGATCTCCTCGTCATATTCCAGGCAGTCGGGCCCGGCGCTGACGGCCAGCTGGAACAGCTCCAGCTGACGCTCCGTGAGGCTGCGGATCTGCGCCTCCAGCGTCGGCAGGGACAGCTCCCCATCCTCCCCGGCGAGGGCGGCGGTGATGCTTGCCTCCAGCGCCTCCTTTGCGGTCTGGGTGTGGAACAGCTCGTTCATGGCGGCGGTCACAGCGGCTTGGATGTCCGTCTCATTCCAGGTGGGGGACTTCTTGCAGACCTTTTTCCCATGCTCCAGGCGGTTGATGCACCGCCAGACGATCCGCTTACCCTCGGGCCGGCTCCACACCACCCGGCGGTAGGGGCTGCCGCACTCGCCGCAGACCAGCAGTTCGCTGAGAACGTACTTGCCGCAGTATTTGCCCAGCTCTGTCTTGGCCTTGGAGGAGGTCTTCCGTAGGCTGGAGCGCCGGGCCAGCTCCTCCTGCACCCGCTGGAAGGTGTCCCGGTCGATGATGGCGGGGTGGCACTCGTGGACGTAGTATTGGGGCAGCTCCCCCATATTCTTCCTCTGCTCATGGGTGAAGAGGTCCGCCATGAAGGTCTTCTGGAGCAGGGCGTCCCCGATGTATTTTTCGTTTTGCAGCATTTTCCTCACCACGCTGTCATGCCAGGAATCACTGCCCTGGGCGGTCTTGACGCCGTCCGACATCAGGTCGCGGCAGATCTGGTGGACGCTCTGGCCCAGCAGGTATCGGGCGAAGATCCTGCGAACGATGGCCGCCTCATCGGGGTCGATCTCCGGCAGGCCGTCCGGCCCCTTGCGGTAGCCGAGAAAGCTGGCGTAGTGGTAGTAGACCTTGCCGTCCTTGAAGTTCTTCCGGTGGCCCCACTTGACGCTGCCGCTGAGGGATTCGCTCTCTGCCTGGGCCTGGCTCATCATAAAGGTGAGGATCATCTCGTTATCCATATAAAGGGTATTTGTGTTTTCCTTCTCAAAGAAGACGCCGATTCCCTTCCGCTTCAGCTTGCGGACGGTGTCCAGACCGTCCAGGGTGTTGCGTCCGAAGCGGGACACCGATTTGGTAATGATGAGGTCAATTTTACCCCGGTCGCAGTCCCGGAGCATCTTCAAAAACTCCTTGCGCCGCTTCATGGACGTGCCTGTGATGCCCTCGTCAGCGTACAGGCGGACCATAGTCCACTCCGGTGTGGCGGCGATCTTCTCGGTGTAGTAGGCGATCTGGGCGTTGTAGCTGTTGAGCTGCTCCTCGCTGTCCGTGGATACCCGGCAGTAGGGAGCTACCCGGAGGTGCTTCTTGTGAATGTCCCGCTCTGTAAGCTGGGGATTGGGAGGAATAACGGTGATCCGCCGCTTCTGGGGAGTCTGTTGTGTGGTCATGTGGTTTGCTCCTTTCCTATCATCGTTCCGTTGGTCAGTTCCAGTTCTATGTAATCCTGTCCGCCGATGCGGATGGCCTTTACCGCCTTTGCCAGCAGTTCCCGCAGGTTGCTGTCACTGACGGGACCGGTTTCCAGGCGCTCCCGAAGTGCCTCCATGTCATGGACTGGCGTGAGATCCGGCAGGACGGCGTACCGCTCTGCGGCGGCGGCGAAGATCAGCGTCTTCATGTAGTCAGGGTTGATATCCGAGCGGTTGAAGCACACGTTCAGCTCATTCTGGATGCGCAGGGCGTCCGTGGAGGGGACAGCCTCCGGTATGGGAGGCTGGGTCAGCAGGTCGGGGGTGTCCGCCAGATGGCGGAGCCGATGGGATATCCGTTTCTGCACCTCCTCATCGCTGATGTGGACGATGGCACCACAGTCTGGGCAGACCCAGCGGGGCCGTCCATGGGACTTGGTGTCCCGCGCGATTCTGCTTCCGCATACCGCGCACACAGCTTTTTCCCGAACAGGATTCAGCTCAGCGGGGCAGGGCGTGTAGTCAGTTTTGTCCTCCCTCTGGATTTGCGCCGCGAGGAACTCCTCATCGCTGATGAGACGTGGGTAGACGCCTGTCCCCAGGTATTTCCCATTCTCCAGAATCCGCTTGACCATGTGCTTATTCCACTGGCTGGTATGCTGGTGGTAGGGGATGTTTCCTCTGCTCATCTCCTCCGCGATCCTGCCGAAGGAGGCCCCCGCCAGGTAGCGGGTGAAGATGTTCTGAACCGCGTCAGCCTCCGTAGGGCAGGGGACGGTTTCGCCGCCCCGCACCATATAGCCGAAGGGGGTCTTTCTCTGCCATGCCATTACCGTACCGCCTTTCCAATCCGCTCTGTCAGCTCCAGGCCGTTGAGCAGGGTGAATTTCAGGGTGTCCGCCGAGACGATCACGATCCGCCTGACCAGTGACTCGAACAGCTCCTGGCTGGGTTCCCCCAGCCACTGGGGGCCGTCCTCCAGGCAGTCCAGCATGATCTCGGTGTCCTGGATCTGGGTGTCCTCGCTGGTGGAGTCCATGATGCGCCGGCGCAGCCGTCTCAGCGTCCTCAGCTTCTGTTCGATCTCACCCTGCTGGGATAAATAAAGAGCAGGATCAACGTACCCTTTCGACTTCAGTCGAACCAGTACGAGATTCTGCTCAGACAGACGGGCGATCTCTTTGTCGATGTCGCTGATTTTGCGGTTTGTGCGCAGTTCCCGCTCCCGCAGCTCCCGGAGCTGCTCCAGCACGGTGCGCAGAATCGTGCCGCCATCCGCTTTCAGCTTGTGGTAAAGCCGAAGCAGAGCCGCTGTGATCTCCACCTCCGGCACCTGGGGGACGGGGCAGCGGGACTTGGCGTCGTCATGGCGGTTGCACACCCAGTAGGTCTTGCCGTTGGTGACCTTCCTGCGGCAGACGGAGCCGCAGCCCCCGCAGACAATGCGCTTGCTGTAGACCGACGCCTCCGGCTTGGAGGAGTTACCGGCGAACTGCGTCCGGCGAAGGGCCATCAGGTCCTGTACCCGCTGGAAGTCCTCCTTGGACACAATGGGCGGGTGGCAGTTCTCCACGAAGTACCGGGGCTTCTGTCCCCGGTTCGGCACCTGCCGGAAGGGGATGGTATCGGTGGCGAAGCTCTTTTGCCAGAGCATATCGCCGGTGTAGGAGACGTTGGTCAGGATGTACTGCACCGTGTTTGGATGCCATCCCTCCCGGCCATGGCCCCGGATAGCCCCCAGCTCATTCAGCTCATGGGCGATATCCGCCGTCCCCTGGCCCTTGAGGTAGGCGTTGTAGATATACCGGACGATCTCCGCCTCCTCGGGGACGATCTCCAGCTCCCGTCCCGCCAGCCGGTAGCCGTAGGGAGTGGAGGGAGGGACGAAGATCCCTTTCTCCATCCGCATCCGAACGCTGACCCTCATATTGTTGGAGTGGTTGGTGGACTCCATCTGGGAGAAAGCGCCGTAGATCTGGGCGATCTGCTCGGTGGTCATCTTCCCGGTGTCGATGTTCTCTTTCTCGAAGCAGATGGAGATGCCCAGCCGGAGCAGTTCCCGCACATACCGGATGTAGTCCGTGGTGTTCCGGGCGAAGCGGGAGGTGGACTTGACCAGCACCCGGTCGATCTTCCCGTCACGGCAGTCCGCGATCATGCGGTTGAACTCCTCACGCTTCCGGGCCTCCAGCCCGGACAGGCCCTCGTCGGCGTAGACGTCCACCAGTTCCCAGTCCTCCCTGGAGGAGATGAACTTGGTGTAGAAGTCCACCTGGGCCATGTAGGAGTTGAGCTGGTCAGCCGAGTCGCTGCTGACCCTGGCGTATGCCGCGACCCGGAGCTTTGCCGCCTCGGGCTTCCTGGGGTCAATGACGGTAATTCTCGGACGCCTTGCGGCAGTAGTGTTTGTCTGTACCATATCTTTTTTGACCTCCTTTCTGCGACACACAATATCACAAGTTTTTTGAAACAGCTATTCACCAATACCAACCAAAAACAGCCCCCAAAACCAAGCAGAATGTACCTGTTCTCAGGCAAAAATCAAGGTGGGCCGGAGCCGCCGCTTCAGTTCGGCCTTGGCCCGCTCCGTCTCCGCTTCCGACAGGAGCTTTCGCTCCGCCATACTCTCCAGCATCCGAAGAGCGGAGAGGAAGGTGACATTGTCCCGCAGTTCCTTTGTAGTCATAGCATTAACGCCCTCCTTATCTGAGAGCCGCCCATCGGGAACCGTGAGCGGCCCCGATGGGTTGATGGAAAAAC
>CAJTVO010000180.1 GCA_910579485.1 uncultured Oscillospiraceae bacterium
TTGATTGCTGGTATCTGCAACTTTGACCGCTTTGCTTAATTTCGCAAGAGGTCTAGTCTTTCTTTTGATTCTTTTCTTTGTTCACAAAGAAAAGAATGTCTGCCTCTTACTCCTCCGTACTCTCTCCGCTCTCCTCCTCCGGCGCGCGGTCGGCCAGGGCGATGGAGATGACCTTGTCGTCCTCCTCCTTGAAGCGCATGACGATGACGCCCTGGGTGGAGCGGCCGCAGGTCTTGATGGTGTCTACGGCGGTGCGCAGGAGGATGCCCTTTTCCGTCAGGACCATCAGGTCCTCGCTGCCATCCACGACCTTGATGCCCACGACCTTGCCGGTCTTGTCGGTGAGGCCGTAGTTCTTGATGCCAAGGCCGCCCCGGGCGGTGATGCGGTACTCCTCCACCGGGGTCTGCTTGCCGTAGCCCAGCTCCGTGATGGTGAGGACGTTCTTGCCGGGGACGGCGCGGGCGGCGCCGATCACGTAGTCGCCCTCACGGAGACGGATGCCGCGGACGCCCATGGAGCCGCGGCCCGTGGGACGGACGTCGGATTCGTCGAAGCAGACGGCGGAGCCGTCGTGGGTGGCGATCAAAATCTTCATGCTGCCGTCGGTCTCGCGGACGGAGATCAGCTCGTCGCCCTCGTCCAGGGTCAGGGCGCGGATGCCGTTGCTGCGGAGGTTCTTCAAGGACTCGCCGGGGAGGCGCTTGACGGTGCCGTTGCGGGTGACCATCACCAGGAAGCGGTCGCCGGTGGAGATATCGTCGGTGTGGATCATGGCGCTGACACGCTCGCCGGGCTCGATGGGCAGGATGTTCACCAAATTGGTGCCCTTGGCGGTCTTGCCGGAGGCGGGGATCTGGTAGCCCTTCCGGCGGTAGACCCGGCCCATGTTGGTGAAGAAGAGGACGTAGTCGTGGGTGGAGGCCGTGAAGACCGTGTTCACGTTGTCCTCCTCCTTGGTGGACATGGACTTGTTGCCCTTGCCGCCCTTGCCCTGGAGGCGGTACTCGCTGGCGGGGGTGCGCTTGATATAGCCGCCGTCGGTGAGGGTGTAGACGCACTGCTCCTCTTCGATCAGGTCCTCTACGTCCAGGTCGTCCTCGTCGAAGCCGATCTCGGTGACGCGGTCGTCGCCGTATTTGCCGGCGATCTCCTGGAGCTCCTCCTTCAGGACCTGCTTGAGGAGGTTTTCATCGGCCAGGAGCTGCTTGTAGTAGGCGATGCGCTCCTCCAGCTCCTTGTACTCGGCCTCCAGCTTCTCCCGGTTCAGGCCCTGGAGGGCGATGAGGCGCATGTCGCAGATGGCTTGGGCCTGGACGTCGTCCAGGTTAAAGCGGGTCATCAGGTTTTCCTTGGCGTTGTCGTAGCTGGTGCGGATGATGCGGATGACTTCATCAATGTTGTCCTGGGCGATGAGCAGGCCCTCGATGAGGTGGGCCCGGTCCTGGACCTTTTTCAGGTCGAAGCGGGTGCGGCGGAGGATGACCTCCTCCTGGTATTTCAGGTACTCGTCGATGATGTGGCGGAGGGAGAGGATCCTGGGCTGGGACTGGTCGTCTACCAGGGCCAGCATGTTGATGGCGAAGGTGGTCTGGAGCTGGGTCTGGGCGAAGAGGCGGTTCAGGACCACCTGGGCGTTGGTGTCACGCTTCAGCTCGATGACGATGCGCATACCGTTGCGGTCGGACTCGTCGCGGATGTCGGAGATGCCCTCCAGACGCTTGTCCTCCACCTGGTCCGCCATGTTCTTGATGAGCATCCGCTTGTTGACCTGGTAGGGGATCTCGGTGATGACGATGCGGGTGCGGTTCTGGCCGAACTCCTCGAACTCGGCGCGGGCCCGGACCTTGATGTGGCCCCGGCCGGTGGCGTAGGCCTGACGGATGCCCGCGCGGCCCATGATGATGCCTTTAGTGGGGAAATCAGGGCCCTTGATGTATTCCATCAGGTCGCTGAGGGTGGCCTCCGGGTTCTCCAGGACGTGGACGCAGGCGCCGATGACCTCGCGGAGGTTATGGGGCGGGATGTTGGTGGCCATGCCTACGGCGATGCCCACGGAACCGTTTACCAGGAGATTGGGGAAACGGCTGGGCAGGACGCGGGGCTCCTTGCGGGATTCGTCGAAGTTGGGGTCCCAGTTGACCGTGTCCTTGTCGATGTCCCGGAGCATCTCGTTGGCCAGCTTGCTCAAGCGGGCTTCGGTATAGCGGTAGGCCGCGGGGGGGTCGCCATCCACAGAGCCGAAGTTGCCGTGGCCGTCTACCAGCAGGTAGCGGGTGGAGAAATCCTGGGCAAGGCGGACCAGGGCGTCGTAGACCGACTGGTCGCCGTGGGGGTGGTAGCGGCCCAGGACGTCACCGACGCAGGTGGCTGACTTTTTGAAGGGCTTGTCGCTGGTCAGGTTGTCCTCGTACATGGCGTAGAGGATGCGGCGGTGGACGGGCTTGAGACCGTCACGGACGTCGGGCAGGGCGCGGCCCTTGATGACGGACATGGCGTACTCAATGAAGGACTGCTTCATCTCCGGCACCAGGGGGGACGTGGTTATCTTTTGATCCGGGTAGCGGATCTCTTCCGGATCGTATTGGGGTTTTTTACTCATGGTGTTCTCCCTTGCTGATTTTTAGCGCGTTTGCCGTCTTACTATGGCTCAATAATCCAGATTGACGGCGGTCTTGGCTTCTTTTTCGATGAACTCCTTCCGGGGCTCTACCTTCTCGCCCATGAGGAGGGTGAAGATGGCGTCCGCCTGGACGGCGTCGTCCAACTCGATGCGGCGGAGTGTGCGGCGCTCCGGGTCCATGGTGGTCTCCCAGAGCTCGTGGGGGTTCATCTCGCCAAGGCCCTTGAAGCGGTTGATCTCGATCTTGGCGTTGGGGTTGTCGCCGCGCATTTCGGAGGAAATGGCGTCCCGCTCCTCCTCGGAGAAGGCCAGACGGGTATTCTTACCGCGGGTCAGCTTGAAAAGGGGCGGCACGGCGGAATAGACGTAGCCCTGCTCGATGAGGGGGCGCATGAAGCGGAAGAAAAAGGTCAGAAGCAGGGTGCGGATATGGCTGCCGTCCACGTCGGCATCGGCCATGATAACGACCTTGTGGTAGCGGAGCTTATTGATATCAAAGTCCTCCCCGATGCCCGCGCCAAGGGCGGTGATGACGGGCTGGAGCTTGTCGTTGCCATAGACCTTGTCTACACGGGCTTTTTCTACGTTCAGCATCTTGCCCCAGAGAGGCAGGATGGCCTGGAAGCGGGAGTCGCGGCCCTGGGTGGCGGAACCGCCTGCGGAATCGCCCTCGACGATGTAGAGCTCCGTCAGCTCGGGGTTGTTTTCGTTGCAGTCACGGAGTTTATCGGGCATGGCCGCGCCGCCAAGAGCGGTCTTGCGGCGGATGGACTCCTTGGCCTTCCGGGCGGCTTCACGGGCCCGGTTGGCCATCATTGCCTTATCCAGGATCAGGCGGGCGGTTTTGGGGTTCTCCTCCAGGTACTCGGTCAGCTTGTCGGTTACGATGGCGGCCGTCAGGGTGCGGATGGAGGCGTTGCCAAGCTTGGCCTTGGTCTGGCCCTCGAACTGGGCCTCGGTGAGCTTGACGGAAATAACGCAGGTCAGGCCCTCGCGGCAGTCCTCGCCGGAGACCTTGTCGTCACCCTTGATGATATTGTTTTTCTTGCCGTAGTTGTTCAGGACCGTGGTCAGGGCGCGGCGGAAGCCCTCCTCGTGCATACCGCCCTCGGGGGTACGCACGTCGTTGGCGAAGGAGACGATGGTCTCACTGTAGGAGTCGTTATACTGAAGTGCAACTTCTACGGAGGAGTCGTCCTTCATGCCCCGCATGTAGACCACGTCGTCGTGGATGGAGGTCTTGTTCTGGTTCAGCCAGGAGACGTATTCGCGGATGCCGCCCTCGTAGCACATGGAGTCGGTCTCGTCATGACCCTCCCGCTTGTCGAAGGTGCTGATCTTCAGACCGGCGTTCAGGAACGCCTGCTGCTGCATCCGGGTGTGGATGATCTCGTAGCTGTAGGTGGTGACGTCGAACATATCCGGGTCGGGCTTGAAGGTGACGATGGTGCCGGTCTTATCGGTGGGGCCGACAATTTTCATGGGCTGGGTGATGTCGCCACGGGAGAATTTCATCTCATAGATCTGGCCATCCTTATGGACCTGGACCTCCAGCCACTCGGAGAGGGCGTTGACCACGCTGGCGCCCACGCCGTGGAGGCCGCCAGAGACCTTATAGCCGCCGCCGCCGAATTTTCCGCCGGCGTGAAGGACGGTGAAGACCACCTCCAGGGCGGGGAGGCCGGTCTGGGGCTGGATATCTACGGGGATGCCGCGGCCGTTGTCGGTGACGGTGATGGTGTCGCCCTCGTTGATGGTGACGGTGATCTCGTCGCAGAAGCCGGCCAGGGCTTCGTCGATGGAGTTGTCTACGATCTCATAGACCAGGTGGTGCAGGCCGGACTCGCTGGTGGAGCCGATATACATACCGGGGCGCTTGCGAACGGCCTCCAGGCCCTCCAGGACCTGGATCTCGCTGCCGCCATAGGCGTGCTCCACGGGAGCGGTGGTCTCGTTCAATTGCTGGTTCGTTTCTTGCAAAGGCATAGGATAATGACCTCCAGTCAGTGTTTACGGATCGATTCCAGCCGCCCCAAGAGGGTCGCTGGAGCCAGGGGGGATATATAAACCCGCTGCCAGCTGCCGCGTGGACAGCTGACGATCAGGGATTTGGGTAGTTCACCGCTGACGGCGGTAAGCATTCCTTCTTCCTCAGCGGTTTTTAAATAGTTTCTTGTCGCTTTGGATGTGGTGGCGTTGTCGATATCGAAAATTCCGATGATATCATCGGAGGGGATGGAGATGTTATTGCCAATATGGAGATACATGGTTGTTTTGCGGCCCGGCGGGCCGCCCTCCGTTTGTTTCTAACAGTTAGATTCGCCCCTGCCGGGGACGGGGGCGTACTTTTCGTGTGAACGAAAAGTACCAAAAGGTCACTCAAGGAACGTAGTTCCTTGAGAATCCTCCTTCATTACGGGGGTTATTAGTTGCGCTACGACCTTCGGATATCCAGTCTATCGTCCGTGCTTTGGGCCGATGCCGGTCCCTACTTCTGCGCACAGTCCTACCGATGGTGCTGGTTGCCTCGCGGCACTCGGCACGAGGGTCTGGCGTAAGGGGTGCGAATCAGAAGAATGTACCGTTAGGACGTGTGCCCCTTGCAGGCAGTACCCCTTTGAAAGGCCGGC
>CAJTVO010000181.1:0-2747 GCA_910579485.1 uncultured Oscillospiraceae bacterium
CTCCATGAGCAGGGAATCCCGGCTCTTCCGGCTGAGATACACCGTATCGAACAGATCCAGCAGTCCGCAGTGATCTACATCTGCGTGGGTGATGAGGGCGGACCTGGGGGCGGTATCAAAGTCCGGAAGCAGCTGCCGGAACAGGGCCAGCATCTCCTCCCGGTAGCAGGCGTAGCCCGTGTCAACGAACAGGTACTGCCCTCGATGCCGGAGGATGCAGATATTGTTGCCGCAGGGCGGCTCGATGAGAAGCAAGTGGAGATCCTCTCCGAAGTCATGTTCCGATACCCGTGGGCGGAAGGCGTCCCCGCGGCAGGAGGCCAGCGCCTCGCCAAATCCACGGATATAGTCAAATGTCTTGTGAAAGCTCTCCCCCCGTTCGTCCAGCAGCTGCATGACCTGGTTGGCGTCGATGACCAGCTCCATCCGCCCCTCCTCCGGCAGAGCCATCCGCTGTGCCAGCTCATTGGCGAAGGAAACATAGAAAATGCTGTTGTCCAGGATCTTCTCCGCCTTGTCGTAGTCCACCACCCGCACCGGACACAGCAGGGACGCGGCGTTGAGGAAGTCGGAGAACTGCTCCGGCTGCTCTACGAACAGCCCCATCTTGAACATCTGCCATGCTGTGCCGTTCTCCTGGGAGCTGAGATAGGAGATATTGAAATTGTACTGCTCAATGAGTTCCAGTACGGCGGTGACGCTGCCGGGCGTGTCCCGCAATCGGAACTCCACCAGCAGCACAGTTCCTTCGTCCAGACTGCCCTGGAGACAGCCGATCTCCCCCAGGCACTTCGCTGCCCGCTCCAGACGGGAGTGGGAGCCCTCCACTTCGATAAACAGCGTGTGCGTGTCAATAGCCTTATTGTAGCTGACCCGCGTGATATTCAGATCCAGATCCGCAATGATCCGGCTGGCTTTCAAGAACGCGCCGGCGCGGTCCGGCATGGTGGTGACAAAGGTTTTCTTCATGGCGGCAGCCTCCCTTTCTTTGGGAAATTTTAACACACATGACGCCGCTGCACAAGCGGGGTCAGAAAGGACGCACTATGGAAATCATAGGATTTGAAAAATGGAAGCCCTCCGCAGAGGCCCCCGGCAGACAGGAGTACGCAGGCCAGAGGACGGCCCAGGAGGTATTCGAGGAGCTGAAGCACCGGCTGGAGAGCATGGGGTACCTCCCGGATGAATATTTTCTCCTGGATTCCCATTGGGAAAATGGCAGAGAGATCCCCAAAGATGCAAGCATCTTCTGTACCGCCGATTACGGCGGCAGCGAAGGCGTGTATCTGGATGCCTATCTCCAGTGGCCTGAACACAACCAGCTCATCACCAGGAAATTCCTCACCGGCAAGACGCTGGGTGAGAACGGGAACGACCTGGACCGGATGTTCCTGATCTCCTCCGCTATCACGAAAGCCTTCCACGGTGACCATGCCACCCCCGCCCGATATATGAAAATCGGCGGCGTGGAGGATGACACCAGCGGCGCAGTGATGCATCTGAGCCAGGAGGAGCAGCGGACCATCATCAACGCCCTGGTGGAGCAGCGGGAGCGGCAGGAGGAGGCCATGAGCCAGACCGAACAGCTCCTGCGCCGCATGACCGGCAGCATCACGGCGTACATCAACGAGACAGGGATGCGTCCCCTGCGGATGAGTGACTACGACAAAGCCGTCCTGGCGGTCCGGGACGGCGAAATGGCGGCGTTCACAGAACACTCCGCCAAGGTCCCCGGCCAGGCGGATGCTCTGCTGGTCGAGACGGCGGGCCGCCCCGGCCTCGTAGGGCGGAATATGACCGCCATGCTGCTGAACGGAAGGACGGACGTGGACTATGCCTCCTACTGCGCCGCCTGCAAGAAGGCCATCGATATCAACGATCTGGAAAAGACGCTGTTCCTGCTCCACTGGGCGGAACACGCCGTGTCCAAAGCCGAGCCATCTTTTTATGGCGAGATGGCCAGCTACGCCCACCTGGATCATCGCTTCATTGCAAAGCAGATCATTCACCAGTGCAGCGGGGAGCAGATCGCCGCCGCTCCGTCCCACCTGCTGGAGCTGTTCGCTGCGGATCACGACTTCCATATGCTGTCCGAGCTGGTGGACAAGGGCATATCCGGAGGCAGCAGTTCCGCTCGGACACTGCACATGCTGACCTATGAGAAGCGGGACAGCTGGATCGCGGAGAGCATGCTGGAGAAACGGATGTGGGTCGATCCTCACGATCACAGCGCCCTTCACGCCTGCGTCCAGAACGATGCGGTGGACGTTGGGAAGCTGCTGCTGGATCACGGCATGGATTTCGAGCGGTATCAGAAATGGGCGGAACATCGGGGCGGCGGTCATGAGGAAACCATACAGGCGCTCTCGGATCACTGGCAGGAACTGCGGTCACAGCAGCAGGATGCTCCCGCCCAGGGAGGGATGATTCTTGCCTGATCCGGCAGTCATCAAGGCGGCGGTCGCGCTACTCTCGGACGAACGGACCAGAAAGGGCATCGGCTGGATCGTTGTAGCTATCCTCTCCCCGGTGATCCTGCTGGTGGCTCTGCTCTGCTCCCTGGCCTCCGGCTCGTCCGGCCACAATACAGCAGTGATAGAATTGTGCTTCAACGGCGGCGCAATACCGGAAAATATGCCGGCGGAGTATGCTGCCTGCATCAGGGATATGCAGGACAGCTTCGCTCTGCTGGACGGATTCATCGAGGAGATCAACGCAATGACAGAAGAAGGAAACAGCCTTGACGG
>CAJTVO010000181.1:3233-5208 GCA_910579485.1 uncultured Oscillospiraceae bacterium
TGCCCTGCCGGGGACGGTGATCATATCCCAATACAGCTCCAGTTATGGCTACTACGTCATGATCGACCACGGCGGCGGCCTCGCCACCCTGTACGCCCACAACTCCAAGCTGCTGGTGAAGGTGGGACAGATCGTGAACACTGGGGATATCGTCTCCCTCTCCGGCTCCACCGGAAGGTCTACCGGGCCGCACCTGCACTTCGAAGTGCGCGTCAACGGAGAGCGGACCAACCCCCGCAGCTACTTACCATGAGGAGGAACATATGACAGAACAGGAACGGCAGGCGTTTATCAGCGATCTCTCCTTTGAGGGGGAGATCGAGGACTGTGAGGGTGTATTTAAGTTCACGATCAAAAAAGATTTCGATCTGGCTGCGGCGTTCGAAGGCATCTATGATCCAGCGGCAGATCCCCCGATCCAGCGCATCGACCTTGCATACCGTATCGCCGACCAGATGGTGTGGTATACGATGGGACTGGACTTCGGGCCGCAGCCTGGCATGTTGGATCATATGCAGCGGGTTTTCCCGCTCAGCGATAGAGAACGGGAGTGCCTGAAAGAGAAGCTGGACGGCTACTGTCTCCATCAGACAGGGATGTCACTTCTGGAATATGGCATCCTCCATTGGTCCGAAGACGATGGGCCCAGGCCAACGCTGACTGATCTGACCGCTCCAACGCGGCTGGAACAGCCAGCGGCTCGATCCATGGCGGATATCGACTTGATGGAATGGTTCGCTATCCAGTGTGTTGACCAGATGGTACAGGATATACAGAGCAGGGTCACGCCGGAAGAATGGGAGAAGATCGTGGCGGAGGCGGAGCAGGCCGAAGAGCTGGGGAGTGACCTGCCAGATTTCATGGACCTTTCTATGTAGCGGAAATATTTTGTGGAACGGAGTGATACACATTGAAGATCAAAGTAAATCTTTCCTGCGATCCAGCTGGTCTCCAGATGGACGACTGCCAGATCGAAAAGGTGGTGGAACTTTCCCACGAGGATTTTGAACGGTTGAAGATCACACCCCTGGCAGATCAGCCGTTCATCATAGAGAACAAAGGCTGCATGTTCAGCAGGGATGGTGTACGCCACTGTCTCCTGGCCCTGGAAGCGGACGGCAATGACGGCATCCTTGTTGGATCGGATGGTCCTAACGATGCCCGCCTCACCTCCTATCTTCCAGGCGCAAGGCACATCGTCAACGCTGAAATGGGATCCGGCCAGGAGCGCCGGACGCCAGACATTCGTGTAAAGGATCTGCTCCCCCTGCTGCAGGGCGGAATGATCTTCCTGTGCCATGAGGAGGCGGCGCAGGCCGTGCTGGCAGAGCACCTGCATCGGATGAGTGAGATGGGGCGGGAGGACCACACCGCTCTGCTCAACGCCCGTGTGTCTGAGATATGCGATATCCCAACGGGAACCGAGGTGGTACTCGCGGACGTGGACCCGGAGGAGTTGGTAAGGTTCAACGAAGCCTACGATGCTTTTATAGAGGCGGAGGAGGCTATGGGTCAGGGAATGATGCAGCTTTGAAGCAGCCTGATAGTCATCTGCAGATGCCGCACGGGAGATGTGAGGGAGAAGCAGGATGTATTCTGTGCAGAGCAGTATGGGCATCATCCGCCAAAGATGTCAGCACATAGACAGGAGAAGGAAATGGATATTCAAGTTTTGAAAGTAGAACCCGGTCGGGCGCCGGAGATGGTGACTATGTCCAACACCCTGGAAGCATTCCAGGCAGCGGTGGGCGGATACATCGAAACCGTAGGGCTGGATGCCAACGCGACATTGATCTGCAACGAGGAGGGCAAGCTGGCCGGCCTCCCGGCCAACCGGCAGGTAAACGGCGATACCATCGCCGGGACCTTTCTCATCGCAGGCAATGAGGATGGGGACTTCTGCTCCCTCTCCGATGCGGACGCCGCGCACTATGCAAAGCGGTTTGCGGAGCCCCTGCCTGTCCAGGACGGCCCT
>CAJTVO010000182.1 GCA_910579485.1 uncultured Oscillospiraceae bacterium
TCAACGCTTAGACACTGTTAGTTGGTCTACGTTGCCGCTCCCTCCCGAATCTATCGGGCCACGCCTCGCCAGCGGCGGCAGTAAAGTTCAATTCGTCGTATCAGTTTGAGTGTCTTTTCGTATGTTTAGGCACTCAGGGCCGGTCTCTTGCTCTTATCATAGTCCTCCTTTCCAGTACACACGATGGATGGAATGGAACATCCTCACCCGCAAGAAAGGCTTGCCATTTAAGGCAGAGGATACCAGTAAGCGGGGCGACCGATTGGCCGCCCCGCCCCTTTGGATTGGAACATATTTTACAACTCGCTACCGCCCAGCCAAGTGGAACTCCCAGCGGTAATATATACACCCGACAAACCATCAATCTTGGATTTGGTAAAGATTTAGTGCTTATGCTTTATGCCTTGAGCTTTAGTCAAAGAAAAACTTTGAGCTTTCAGCTTTGAGCTGTGAACGTTATGCTTTGAGCTTTACAGTCATCAATGCCCGGTCTTTTGCCGGGTAATTCTGTATCCTGCGCCGCTCTTCTCGGCGGCCCAGGTACTGATAATTTTTGTAAAACTCCAATTTACAAACATATAGTGGGATTATCAGTCCCTACACAGCTTAACAGGCTGTTGCTGAATTTCTTTTTTATTTTACTTATCTGTAACTCAGCGAAAACAGAGAAGGTATATGATGATGGGTTTTCGGGCGGCAGCGAAGTTGACTACCGCTTAATACTCGACGGTGATTTCCGTCAGAGCGTTGGAAACAGACAGGGCGGCGTCGATTTCAACAGTGAAGCCGTTGATAGCCGTCTCCAGCCGCTTCATTTCGATGTCGATATTGATAGGGTCAACCAGCTCCATTGTCTGGGCGGCAATGAAGTCGGCCCGAACCTTCTTGATTTCCTCGCCAGCCCCCTTCATATCGACGTTGCCATACAGGGACTTGACGTACTCATCGGCCCGCATCTCCAGAAGCTCGCCGTTGTTGTCATCGGACTGCTTCCGGGCAGTATGACGGTCCTTGGCCAACTTGTCCAGCAGCTTCTGCTGCATCGGGATGCCGTGGTTCTTCATCTCGATAGCTTCGGCGATGGTGTACTCCTGACCGCCAATGGTCACCTTGGTGGTGGCGTTGGACAGGGTAACGGCCCGCTTGATGGCATCGCGCCGAGCAATGAGGTCGCAGGCAGACTGGTAGGCCGACTTGACCTCAGCGCAATAGTCAGAGACACTCATACCAGCCACCTTGGCGTTGGCGTGCTTGTTGGCGAACACATAGACGGAGCCCTGAATAGCCTTGGTGATGCGGGCGTCCAGAGTCTTCAGCTCGCAGAGAGCCTTATGTACGGTCATTTTCTCAGTGGTCATCTCGATACACTCCTTAATCTTTAATTTTTGATAGGTCACTTGCCACAGTTTACAGCAGACTTCAATGTCTTGTGGGCGGTGAAACTCGGCGCTTTCCGAGCGGGGATGTTGACGGGCACGTTCGCCCTGGGATTCCTACCGACCCTCGGCGCACGATTCTTGACCTCGAACGTGCCGAAGTCGTCGATGCGAACTTTGTCGCCCTTGGTCAGCGCATCGGAGATAATCTGGAACAACTGACCAGCAACGACCGCAGCATCAACCTTGGTCATGCCGGTGCGCTGTGCCAAAGCGCCGACCAGTTCAACCCTGTTCATAAACTCCCTCCTTCTTATTCTTCGGCAAGCTCGTCTCTGGCCTCTTTCATGGTGTCGGCAGAGAACTGAAACTCGCCATCGAGGAAAACCTCAATATGGCCTCTCACACAACGAAACTCATACATACCTACTCCTCCTGATAGTGGAGAGTTTCGTGGCAGCTTGCTCCAAGATTTCCATTGACCATCTCAGACTTGGAAAACTGCTCAGCGGTATAGATATCGGAGCAATTTACGACCCCCTCGTTGACATCGGGGTGCTTGGCACGGAACGTCTGAACGGCGGTTTTGTGGTCAGGTGCGACCACCTCAACCCAACCGCCGCAAAACGGAAACTGTTTTGACGTGCCGAATGTGAAGTAAAACTTCTGCATACATACACCTCTATTCTTGAACTGGTGATGCTGGGGAGGCTCGAACTCCCAAATTCCGCCTTGAAAGGGCGGTGACTCTACCAATTCGTCCACAGCACCATGGGAGGGGGTTTACCTCAATATTACCGGACATGACCCCGTTCATATTTTCAATCTCTAACCCCCAAAGGATGCACTTTTTCATGTGTGCCGCAGCACTCCCACGCAGAGGCAGCATTTCCTCCACTTGACCACATTGACCAGGCCCCTGTCCCACCTGTTTCACCGGTAGGTTGCGCCCCAATAGCGGTTTTCAGATTTTTGGATGGCCGTCCTCACTGACCTCACCCTATGGGGACTAAGCGTTAGGCGGAAAACCCGCCCCACGGAATCGTACCGTGCCAGCCTTACGGCCTCGAACCTCGCTTCAGCGTGAGCCATACCCGCCCGACAATCAGGTAAACCCCGCAGGAGTATGCTCGGAACTCAATGAACCCTGGTATGCCAAACCGCCAAGTCATTCGGCGGGACACAACCGCTTGAACATGGTAGCGTCTACATAGGCTTTGTCGGAACCGATGTTGCCAAACGCTTTCAAAGCAATCTCTTTCTTAATAACCAGAAATCTGCCCGTAGGGTAGACCCCGGTCTGTGCTTCGACCTGACCCCGGTCATTAGGATGGTTAGTGGCTTCCATCAAGGTGAAACCACGGGCCATATCGGCCCGACAGCACTCGCATGGCTCATAATCCAGCACTACATTTTTCGGAGCCTCTGCGTCACCCGGCAGTCTGCCAAGTAGAGCAACCTCGCCACGCTCTTTCCCGCACCAGAAACAGACGGGGATTGTGGGATTTAACCCATGCTTCGGCGATACCTGAATGCCTTTGCTCATAACTATCTCCCTCTCTGTGAAATTTTTAAGGAGCTGTCACCAGACCTGCACCCCACCCCGAACCGGAGAATCTCACTCTTTCACTGGACAAAACCAAATTGTGTTTGCAGATTTCGTCGGCGATGTGATGTAGGCTGGTGACAAAAAGCGGAGTATGTACCCGCATGGTCTGAGTGGTGGGGCTCGAACCCACGGCCTCCTGCTCCCAAAGCAGGCGCTCTGCCAACTGAGCTACACCCAGATAGAAACCACGATTAGGGCAAAACAGCACCGCTGGTAAACCTTTACGCATAGAATGCTGCCTTCTGATACCCGCGAAGTATCAGCGCCAGTTCGCCAGCGGCGGAGCAGTTTTTGGGCGGGGATGCTCAAACCCAATGGCAACTATATGGCAAACCCATATGGGCTCCTCCTTGGTCAGATTTGTTGCCGGTCCCCAAGATTAGGCCCGATATCCGGCGGCATTGCCGCCAATTAGAGGCGTTCAGGAAACCCCGCAAGGCAGACACCTCAGCAAACCTTATACCCACCAATATTTGCGGAAATATCGGTGCTGGGTTTGTGTCGATGGAGCAGTTTTGTGGCGGGATTGCTCAAACCCTGGGTACACCGTGGCAGACCCATAAAACACCTCCGGCGGTTCGTAGATATCAGACCAGCGCCATAATGACGCTAATCATGCAGATACCAGCGGCAAACGGTGTGGCCGACCGCATAAAGCGGTTGATACTCCGCTGACGGCGGAGGGCTTTTCGCTGACGGCGGCGCTCACACTTCTCAATATAAGCGAGAGCGTTCGCATTACGTTCGGCAATAGACATACGCTCAACTCCTTTTGAGTGTCTTTGAGATTGCGGCTTCCCGCGACGGCCCGAAAACCGGGCCGTTTCGGCTGGCTGCCAACCAGCCATCATCAGGCGGGCAAAGAAAGGAGAGGAGGAAAGAGAAGAAAACAGCGAAAATCAGATGGAGACATAGGCCGAGTGGCCACTGCCCCATTTGACGCAGACGCTGGGACTGCTCAGGTTGCCGATGATAGTCACGCCATCAGAGCAGTGTGCAAAATGGCGTCCGTCATCCTCGTGATGAAACCGGACGCTGGCTCCAGCTTTGGAGACGATAGCGGAAACCCGTTTCTTGAAAACATCAAATGCCATAGCAGAAAACTCCTTTATATCATATAAAGGGAGCGGAGGTTATTTACGGACAAAGCCAACACTCATGGCCATTCCTCAACACGTTCGACGAACGCCCGCCCATCCAATAACCTCCGAGCTAATTCCAACGCATTGTCGAGGGCATCGGCGAAAACAAAGCACGTCGGAATAGCTGGATTGTATCCGCTCCCGAAAACTGCAAAACGCTTTTCCATAGCCGGATAACGTCCCTTCCTGGGTGGAAGAAAGCCGCTGACAAACCCGATAGGGTCATCAGCGGCTCTTCAAAACCCGATATTCAGTTGTTGGCGGAAATCAGCCGTTCTCCCGCTTGGTCTTATACTCCAGCTCATAGGACTTGCCGGTGACGATGCGGTGACAAACTTCCATCACATACCCCCGGAAATTCCGGTGGTTGGCGCAGGAAACCGTCAGGGCTTTCCGATTCTTCTTGCTATACACGGACAGCAGGAAGTTGACATCGTGGGAGGTGGCCTTATAGCCATCCCCGACCATAGCGGTAACGACCATCTGGAGGGTCTTGAGCAGGTTGGTCTTGCTGGTGGGATTCTTGCCCATCTCAAACTGCCGGGCAATCTCGGACATAGCATAGGAGTCATTGACCTTCGCCGGGTCAAGGCCCAAGTCTTTGGCCTTCTGGGCGGTGAGCAGGAAATTCATCTTCTGGGCGACGTGCATCCAGTTGGGGTCAGCGCCGATACCGCCACAGAACTTGTCCAGCTTCAGGAGGTCAATCTGGCGCTCCTTATCGACGATAACCCGGACGGGGACCTTGTCATCACCCTTCTGCTCATCCTTCACGCCGATGGTGACATAGGACAGGGTTTTGACGGCGGCCAGCATGGGGTCATCTGTGGCCTTGCACTCCTCGAAGCACATATCCCGGACGGTGGCCGTGTACTCGTTGATATTGTCCGTCATAGCCTTATCGGCCTTGGTGGACTCCTCAAACCGGCCATTCTGGACGGCATCATTGTAGGTCTTGACCTGCTCCTCAACGGATTCCCTCAGCGTTGCCAGTTTGGCGGTGCCTTCTTCTCTTGTCATTTCAAAACG
>CAJTVO010000183.1 GCA_910579485.1 uncultured Oscillospiraceae bacterium
TAAAGAAGCGGACAGGCTTTGCTCCGTGTTCTGACGCCTCTCTCCTTCCCGCATCCAGAGTATTACTGGGCAGCAATAGATGATCAAGTCCTTTGATTCAATTCCAGCATTCACACGCAAGAGCGCCGGGCCCTTCCAGGCCCGGCGCTCAAAAATATCTTACACGCCCAGCCGCGCCTTGCGCAGCTGCTCGGCTTCAGTCCAGCTCTGACCGGGCACGTAGCCGGGCAGAGGCAGGATCTGCTGATGGATGGCATCCAGTATCCAGGAGGCCTGGGGGAAGAAATAGTGGTCGAACTCATAGGGCGGGGTGATCCAGTTCTTGGCCCCGACCACCACGGGAGGCGCGTCCAGATCGTCGAAGCACAGCTGGGTGATATTCTGAGCCACGTCCTCCAGGAAGGAGCCCCGGGCGCAGGCATCGCTGGTGAGGACCACCCGGCCGGTCTTGCGGACGCTCTCGACGACCTTGGTGTAATCCAGGGGCACCAGGGAGTGGAGGTTGATGATCTCCGCCTCCAGGCCGTACTTCTCGCTGAGCTCCTTGGCGGCGTCCACCGCGCGGTACAGGGCCGCGCCGATGGTGATGATGGTCAGGTCCTTGCCCTGGCGGATCAGGTTGGTATCCCCGATGGGGATCTCATACCGGCCCGCGGGCACGCCGCCCTCGTGGAACTGCTCGCCCACGTCGTAAATGCGCTGGCTCTCGAAGAACACCACCGGGTCCGTGCCATTGAGGGCGGACTCCATGAGGCCCTTGGCCTCCCAGGGGGTGGCGGGGAAGCAGACCTTCAGGCCGGGGATGTGGGCACACAGGGCGGTCCAGTCCTGGCTGTGCTGGGCGCCGTACTTGGAGCCCACGGACACCCGCAGCACCACGGGCATCTTCAGGATGCCGGCGGACATGGACTGCCACTTGCTCAGTTGGTTGAATATCTCGTCTCCCGCGCAACCGATGAAGTCGGCGTACATCAGCTCCACGATGACGCGGCCGCCGCACATGCCGTAGCCCACGGCGGTACCCACGATGGCGGCCTCGGAGATGGGGGAGTTGAACAGGCGGTAACGGGGGATGGAATCCGCCATGCCCCGGTAGATGGCGAAGGCGCCGCCCCAGTCGCGGACGTCCTCTCCGTAGGACACCAGGGTAGGATCCTCGTAGAATTTGTCCAGGATGACCTCGCTGATGCCGTCCCGGAGGTTGAAGAGCTTCATCTTGCTTACGGGCTTGCCGTCCTTGGTGAAGGGGGCGCGCTCCTTGCTCTGGATCTTCTGCCACAGGGGGCACTCCTCCTTGGGGGTGATCGCCTCCGGCTGGCGGGCGGTATCAAAGGAGGGGACCTTCTCGTTGGAGAACATGAGCCGCTCCACGTAGGCGGGATCGTTGTCAAAGTCGGCGTAGGGGGACACGCCGGGATCGCTGGCGTGCTTGCAGATCCGGGTCATACGGTCCACGGTCTCCGCCATGATCTCCTCGAAGCGGCTGTCGGGAGCCACCCCCGCCTCCACCAGGGACTGGCGGTAGGTGACGATGGGGTCGATGGCCCGCCAGGCCTCGATCTCCTCCTTGGTGCGGTAGGCGTTCTGGTCGGAGGTGGAGTGGCCGGAGAGGCGGTAGGTGATGGTGTCCAGCAGCACGGGGCCCTTGCCCTCCCGGAGAAGGGCCAGCTTGCGCTCCATGGCGTCGATGACCGCCAGGGGGTTGTAGCCGTCGATGCGCTCGGCATGGAGCTGGGTGGGAGACACGCCGGAGCCCATCCGGGCCAGCATGTCGTAGGCCATGGTCTCCCCGCGGGTCTGGCCGCCCATACCGTAGGAGTTATTGAAGATGTTGTAGAGGATGGGCATCCCCAGGGTCTGGCCCTTCTCCCACAGGGTGTGGAACTGGTCCATGCAGGCGAAGTTCATGGCCTCCCACACGGGGCCCCGGCCCAGGGAGCCGTCGCCGATGTTGCACACCACGATGCCCTGCTTCTCGTTGCACTTCTTGAACAGGGCCGCGCCGGTGGCGATGGTGGCGGAGCCGCCCACGATGGCGTTGTTGGGGTAGATGCCGAAGGGCAGGAAGAAGGCGTGCATGGACCCGCCCATGCCGTGGTGGAACCCGTTCTCACGGGCGAAGACCTCCGCCAGCGCGCCGTAGACCAGGAAGCGGACGGCCAGCTCCTTGACATCCTTGGCGGGGCCCAGCTTCTCCACGGCCCGGAGGGTGCGGCCGCCCAGGAAGTTCTCCATGACCTCCATCAGCTCCTGATCGCTCAGCTTCTCAATGCTGCTCAGGCCCTTGGCCAAAATTTCGCTGTGGCTGCGGTGGCTGCCGAAGGTGTAGTCGCTCCGGTCCAGCAGGTAGGCCTGTCCCACGGCGGCGGCCTCCTGTCCCAGGGACAGATGGGCGGGGCCGGGATAGGTGGTCTCGATGCCGTTGTAGACGCCCTGGGTCTTGATCTGGTTCAGCATGGACTCAAATTCCCGCAGGATGGTGATGTCCCGCCAGATGCGCACCAGGTTCTCGTCCCCCAGCGTCTCCCGTTCTCCGGCCACGGTCTTGTTGTAGGCGTTGACGGGGATGTCCTCAAAGTGGATGGTATTGGGAGCCCTCAGCTCGTTGGGATCAACAAATAAACATTTCGGCATGACGATCGTCCTCCCTTAAATTTGGAAAATAGCTTCGCGGATCACTTCCGCCACCGTGGGGTGGGGGAAGACCAGTTTTTTCAGACGCTCCGGGGGCAGGCCGGTGTCGATCATCATCACGGCGGTCATGACGATCTCGGAGGCGTAGGACCCCACCATGTGGCAGCCCACCAGGCAGTTCCGGTCCGTGTCCACCACCAGCTTGATGAAGCCCCGTCCGCCCCGGTTCTCGGCTACGTACCGCCCCGCGAACAGCATGGGCAGCTTGACCTCCTTCACGGTGAGGCCCTTGGCCTGGGCGCTCTCCACGCTCTCGCCCACGCAGGCCACCTCCGGGTCGGTGTAGATGACGGCGGGGATCACGTCATAGCGCATCTCGTCCCGGACGCCCAGCATGTGGTTGACGGCCACCTCGGCCTCCCGGTAGGCGGTATGGGCCAGCAGGGACTTGCCGTTGCAGTCGCCAATGGCGTACACCCCGGCCACGTTGGTACACAGGTGCCGGTCCGTGACCACGGCGGGGCCGTCGGTCTCGATGCCCAATTTCTCCAGGCCCAGCCCGGCGGTATTGGGACGGCGCCCGGTGCTGACCAGGACCGCGCCGCACTTGAACTCCTGACGCTCGCCCTTCTCCTGATAAATCACGGAATCGCCGGTGACCTCCAGGACCTTGCAGTCCAGCTTGAAGGTCATGTTCCGCTTCTTGTAGTCGTCCATCAGCACCTTGCAGATCTCCGGGTCCGTGTTCCCGGCCAGCTTGGGCAGCATCTCGATGACGGTGACCTTCACCCCCGCCATGGCGAAGTAGTAGGCCAGCTCCAGCCCCACCACGCCGCCGCCGATGACGGCCATCTCCTTGGGCAGCTCCTTCAGGTCCAGGGCCTCGCGGCTGGTGAAGGCGAAGCCCTTCTCCATGGCCTCCTTCAGCCCGGCGACGGGGGGCACCGCCGCCTCCGCGCCGCTGGCGACGACCAGCCGTGTCCCGGCGTAGCTCTCGCCCCCCGCGTCCACCTGGAAGCCGCCCTCGGCGCGGCCCGCGATGACGGCCTTCTCCCGGATCACGGTGATCTTGTGGGACTTCATGGCGGACTCTACGCCGGTGACCAGCTGCTTGACCACCTGTCCCTTCCGTTTGAGGACGGCGGCGTGGTCCAGGACCACGTTTTCGGCGGTGACGCCGAAGGCAGCGCTCTCCGCGGCGTGGCGGTAGAGCTTGACGGAGTTGAGCAGGGTCTTGGTGGGGATGCACCCCTCGTTGAGGCAGGTGCCGCCCATGTGCCGGGCCTCGAAGAGGCACACGGTCATGCCGCCCTGGGCGGCCCGCTCGGCACACAGATAGCCGCCAGGGCCTCCGCCGATGACTAACAGGTCAAAATGTTCCATATATGTATGTTCCTCCCATTCTATAGTAAGCGCCTGATACAAATTATAACGCCAGCAGGGCGGTGAACTGCTCCAGATTCCTGCACAGGGCCTTCATGAAGTTGGCGGCGGGGGCGCCGTCCACGACGCGGTGGTCCACGGTGAGGCTCAGGCCCATGGCGGGATAGAGCTCGATCTGCCCGTCCTTCCCGGCCCGGACCCGCTGGGTGATGCCGCACACCCCCAGGATGCCCGTCTGAGGCGGGTTGATGACCGGGGTGAACATCTCCACACCGGCGCTGCCCAGGTTTGTGACGGTGAAGGTGCCTCCGGCCAGCAGGTCGGGGCTGATCTTGCCGGAACGGGCATCGGCGGCCAGGGCCTTGACCTCCTGGGAAATTTCCAGGAGGCTCTTCTGATCGGCGTTGAAGATAGTGGGGACCATGAGGCCTCTGGGGGTATCCACCGCCACGCCCAGGTTCACGTGCCGGAAGCGCCGCACGACGTCCTCGCCCACGGTGTTGGCGTTGAGGTCCGGGTGATCCAGGATGGTCCGGGACACAGCGTACAGGAGCATGTCCCCCAGGGTGATCCCGGCGCAGCCGCCCTCCATGCCCTTCAGGAGCTTGCGGTAGCTCTGAATGGCGGAGGCGTCGAAGGTAAAATGCTCGGTGAGCTGGGCCATAGTCTGTAGGGACGTCACCATGCCCTTGGCAATGACCTTGCGGATGTTGGAGAACTTCACGTCCTCGAATGCCGCCTCTCCGGCGGCAGGCGCGGGAGCCTGGACGGCGGGAGCGGCCTCCTGGACGGGCTGGTCGGCCTGGACGGGAGCGCCCTCGGCCATGAGGCGGCGCACATCACGCTCGATGATCCGTCCGTTGGGACCGGAACCGGCGGCCTGGGCGGCGTCCACACCGGCGGTCTCCGCCAGCTTCCTGGCCCGGGGGGACACCGGCGCGCCGGAAACCACGGCTGCGGCGGGGGCGGCGGCAGGGGCGCTGTCCACCTGGTTGTGCAGCATCCTCCCCGCCAGCGGCACCAGCATCCAGGCCAGTATCCTCTACGCCATTACTGACTTCAAGTTTTTGAGCTTAGGCG
>CAJTVO010000184.1 GCA_910579485.1 uncultured Oscillospiraceae bacterium
ACCCATGGGACCGGTGTCTCCTTTGGGGCCGGTGGCGCCGTCAAGACCCAAACTACCCTGCGGACCTGCGGGGCCGGTAGCGCCCGTGGCGCCGGTAGCGCCCGTGGCGCCTGTGGCGCCAGTTGCGCCGGTAGCGCCGGCAGGACCGCCGGCAGGGCCCGTGGGGCCGGTAGGACCGGTGGGGCCTGCGGGGCCCTGCATGGGAGAGGCCGTCAGCGCGCCCTGCATCTTCGCTTTCAGGAAAAGCTGGTTCTGTACGGCGGTCTCCAGCATACTGCGGACGCTCTCGTTGGCGGACAGTACGTCGCTGACCGTAGCGGGCGGACCGCTGAGGCCGGGCAGGGTGCCCAGGATATATTGCAGCTTTTCACCCTCGGCATTGAGGATGTGGCTCAGTCCAAGTTCCTCCATGGCAATGGAGGAAAGGATCTGATTGACTGCATTTTCACGGTCGATAGGCGGATCGACCGTGGGAAAGGCCGGCAAAGACATAATGGAGTATCTCCTTTCACATCGAGAGGCGCGCCGCGAGGCGGCGCGTGAAACAGCCTATGCCTTCGCCGCTGATTTGGTTACGATCGGAACCGAACCGTCCTGACTGTCATAGGGTAGAACAGCGGTATGGTATCCTGCCGCACATCTCAGTCCCGGCTCCTCCGGGACACACTATGGAGTTTTTGAGTATGTCTATGCCTTCCTTTCCCCCCAACGGAGCGGACATGACCCGGGAGGAAGCTTTGACCATGATCATCGCGTCCATCGCCATGGAAGAGCTTGCTCTGAGCCATATCCTCAACGCCGAGGGCGAGAAACTGCAATATGTCCTGGGCACCCTGCCCGGCGCAAAGGCCTGCGCCTGTCCCCGGGACGTGCTGGCAGTCAACAAAAGCGTCACCGCCCTGGTAGAGGCGGTGACGCAGAATCAGATGCTGTTGAAAAACAAGCTGGAAAAGGTGCTGGAGTTCTGCCCGGCTCCGCCCCCCTGTAAGCCGGAGCCGGCCCCCTGTCCACCGCCATGCCAGCCGTGCGGGCCTCCTTGTCCGCCGCCATGCCCGGTCCCATGCCCCGTACCCCCTCCGATCCCGGACGAGGCGCTGACATGTGAGAAAAGCGCCATTCATCTGGTGGGCCAGCAGGAGAGGATATCGTGGGATCCAAACTGCCGCCTGCCATGGAAGCTGCGCAGCTGCTCCGGGAAAAACATCTGCTGGGATGCACGCACTCCCGCCCGGGTCCAGCTGACTCCGGGGAGGACCTACGTAGTCCAATACACATTGAATGTCTGTACCAAGTCTCGAACAGGTGGAACGGGGACCATCCTGTTCAAGCAGTCGCCCTGCAGCGGGTTTTCCGATGCGGATCCCCTGCGCTTTTCCACGGAATGCTCTCAGGCCCGGACTCTGCACCACGTCGCCGTGCTGCATCCCTGCATGAATATCGGGTGCGCGGTGGAACTCTCCCTGATGCTGGATGCCAAAGCGCCGCTGTGCGTGGAGCGGGCCGTGATGGATATAGTAGAGTTTTAGCTGAAAAACAGCATGTGACCATGAAAAAAAGCCCGCCGCCTTACATTTTTAAAGGTGGCGGGCTTTTTCCAGGCGCGAAATAAGGGCCTGATCGCTTTTTCGGAGGCTCGTGCCTCGAAAAAACACTTTGCGGACCGTTCTTTCCCTCTCCAATAAAATGGCAGAGAAATTTATTGAGCTACAGATCGTCCGCGTCCTGGACCGGGACCTCGTAAGGGTCCGCGGGGGTGCCGGTATAGCTGCCCTGGGGGTCCGTCTTGGCGGACTGCCAGATGGTCAGCTCCATGGCCTTGGCCATGGGATCGCCTGGCTTCTTTTGCCTTTTCTCACTCATTGCAATTTCTCCCTCCCGCCCGGATATCGTTCCGGGTCCGGAGGTAGTTTGCCCCGAATGACCGCTAAATTTTCTTCTGATACCCCAGATACCGGCCCACCAGCTGGAAGCCAAGCTCTGGCATGATCCGGTTCATCTCACCGTCTGTACCTACGAAGAAGACCAGATCCTTCGATCCCTGCCGCTTTCCCTCGTTGAGGAACCGGGTCAGCAGCCGCCGCTCCAGATTCTCATGGTACTGTCCGTCCTCGCAGCTTAGGGCAAATATCTCGCATGTACCGTCCTTGAAGCTGGTGGCCATGATCTCCCCGGCCACGCCGTCCTCCTCCGCCACGAAGATGGTCCAATCCGAAAGCTTTTCCCGGACCCGCCGGCAGTTCCAGAACATATCCGCCTCAATGGTCCGGTGGACCCGCTGGAATTTCTCAAAATTCTCCTCCGTGATCCGCTCCACGGACGGATCGTCCGGGACCGGGTCGTACCGGTCGAAGAAGAAGCTGTAGTTCTGGGCGTCGTCAAACTGCCGGAATCCCGCGCCCTTCGCCCAGGCTTCCGCTTCCCGGTTTTCCGCCGGGAAGCTTACAAACCAGTCACAGCCGGGATACCGCTGCGCCAGATAGCCGGAAAGCTCCTCCAGCGCCCCCGTGGTATTCTGCCGGATGCAGCTGGTATAAAGCTGGATATAGTGATCCTCGGGCAGATGGTAATAGTGGAGCCAGCCCTCCACCGCGTCGTCGGCCTGATAAAGAAGGATCTCGTCCTCCGGCTTTGAAAAAGCCTTCCGGGCTCTGGCAATAAAATCTTCCTTCGTCTTGATGCCGTCAAAAAAGACAGGATAGAAGGTCCGGGCGGGGTCCAGAGCCAATTCGTAAGCAAAATCAATGTATTTGTCAAAATCTTTCTCTTGCAGCGGGATCAACATTTTGTGTTTTTCTCCTTCTATATTATTTTATGATATCCAAGGTACCGGCCTACATGGTGGAAGCCCAGTGACCGCATGATCCGGTTGGCCTCCTCCACCGTATCCTCGAAGAAGGTCAGATACCGCGCGCCCTTCCGCTTCCCTTCGGTCAGGGCCCGGACCAGCAGCCGCCGGTACAGGTTCTCATGGAATCGCCTGTCCTCGCAGACCACGCCGAAAATACTGTAAAAGCCGTCCCCGGCGTCCAGGGCCATGACCTCCCCGGCCACGCCGTCCTCCTCCGCCACGAACAGGTCCCAGTTGGGGAGGTCCTCCCGGAGACGCTGGCAATTCCAGTACATCTCCCCCTCGATGGCGTGGTGGACCCGCTGGAATTTCTCGTAATTTTCTTCCGTGATCCGCTCCACGGACGGGTCCTCCGGGCCGGGGATGTACTGACCGAAATGGAACGTATAGTACTGGGAATCCTCCAGCAGCTCGAATCCCGCGGCCTTCACCCAGTCCAGCGCCTCCTGATTCTCAGAGGGAAAGCCCACGGCCCACTCACAGCCGGGATACCGGGCCGCCAGATGCTCGGAAAGCTCCTGCAGAGCCCGGGCGGTATTCCGCCGGACGCCGCAGGAGCGGTGAGCGATGTACCGGTCCTCCGGCAGATAGTAGTAGTGGAGCCAGCCCTCCATTACGCCGTCCTCCTCGTAGAGGAGGATCTGGTCCTCCGGAAGGGATATCCCCTTCCGGGCGTCGGCTTCAAAGAGGGCCCGAGTCTTTACGCCGTCGTAGTAGACGGGGTAGCAGGTCCGGGCGGGGTCCAGGGCCAGCTCGTAGGCGAAGTCGATGTATTTGTCGAAATCTTTCTTTTGCAGAGGTACCAGCATCGTTTTTCGCTCTCCTTTTCCGGTCAGCCCGCGGGGACGGCGGCCTTGGCGCGGACGATGAGCTTGATGCCCTCCATGGCCGCGATCTCTACCACCTCTCCCTTGGGGATCACCGCGCCGTCCGCGCTGCGGGCGGTCCAGGTCTTGCCGTCCGCGTACACCGCGCCGGTGGGGTAGCCGTTGTTGATGGTTTCGGTGACGCGGGCCTCCATGCCTACCAGACGGTCGGCATTGGTGGGGACCTTGTAGGGGTCCGCGTATTTCTTCGCCAGGGGCCGCACCACGGCGGCGGTCACGATGGACACGCCGATAAACAACAGCAACTGCGCCGCCAGCGGCGCGTCAAAATAGGCCGCGAACACCGATACCAGCGCGCCTACGGCGCACCAGACCGATACCAGGGCCATGGTGGACATCTCCAAGAAGACCGCCACCGCCATCACGGCCAGCCAGACCCATACCATCATGTTCATCATTGCTATGCCCTCCTTCGTTTGTTTTGTGTCTTTATTATACTATAGAAATGTGGCCGCGTCAATGTGGGAGGTGAAGGGAAACGGCGGTGGGCGCTTCTATTAAGTTTTGCGCCCTTCCGGCCGATAATAATATTGGTTTCGAAACCAAAATACGCAGGAACTAAGGAGAAAGTCTATGAAAAACTATCGTTCGGTGATTGCGCGCTGACCGGGAGGTTTGCGTATCAGCTAAATACCGACAAGCCTCCCAAAAGGATGTTTTATGACAACTTTTAGGAGGAATATCCATTTGAACCGAGAAAACAAGCGAAAAACCTTTGAAAAAGGCTACTACAAGACCCATCCATGCCATGACAGCTTCACCTGCCGCGTCTGCGGGCGGCCCGTGGTCCCGGCGGGTGCCGGGAGCGAGCACCGCAACCACTGCCCCAACTGCCTGCACAGCCTCCACGTGGACGTGGAGCCCGGCGACCGGGCCTCGGACTGCGGGGGAATCATGGAGCCTATCGCCGTCTGGGTACGCAAAAACGGCGAGTGGGCAGTGATCCACCGGTGCCGCCGGTGCGGCGGGTTATCGTCCAACCGGGTGGCGGCGGACGACAACCCGATGAAGCTGATGTCCATCGCCATGAAGCCGGTGGCGCTGCCTCCGTTTCCTCTGGAGAGGATCGAGGAGATGACGAAGCTCATGGCGGGGGATGGAAGGTTGATGTAAAAGGTATCCCTGCGGCAGCGCAGGGATACCTTTTTTGAACGGTGGCCCTGCGGGCCGCCTCCGCTTCCCGTTTCTCATCGAAAGCCCGGGGGCTTCTCGCCCCCGGACTCCTCGGGTACTTTTTGTATGAACAAAAAGT
>CAJTVO010000185.1 GCA_910579485.1 uncultured Oscillospiraceae bacterium
CTTCAAACCATAGGCAACAAGTCCGCTCCCAGCAAAGAATTCGTGCATTGTCCACGGTGCGGAGGATAAGTCTATTTTTTCTTGTTCAAACATGGTGCTTTGTAGCATTATCTTTTCCTCCCGTATTGCGCCTTTTATCTCCCGTTGGTTTCTTTGCGTCTTTTGGTATAATCCAAATCCGGCTCATACGCGCTACCCCAGCAATTCGCCCCTCTTTACAAAGAATTTGGACTTGTCGCGGCGTTACGCCCCATTTTTCGGCGGCTTCTTGAACCGTAATAAATTCCTTCACGTTTGACACCTCAGACTGTTTCAAAATCTACTATATTTCACCATCATTATATTCGTTTGAACGAAATTAGTCAAGCTGTTTTAATAAAGCGCCCATGCCCACAAGATTTGTTCGTGAGCATGAGCGCCGTTCATTTAGGCAAATATAATTTCTGTGTTCACTATTTCTTCTGCCGCAGAACGAATATTGTTCATTTGGCCCACCCATTCCATCTGGCTATCCGTTTTAAGCTGTTCAGTGATACCCTCCTGCTCTGCCATCTGCTTCACAAGCTGAAAAAACATATCTTCTGCCTGCTGATTGATGTCAGCCAGGTGGTTATCCAGCTTCCCGCTGAGTAGTAAGGCGTTGTAAAGAGCTTTTCTGTGTCCTCGCAGGTACTGCCGCCTACGCTGACCCCAGATACCTATGGAAACCCTTTCCGGCACGGTGAGATTCGGGAGAAGATAATTTCCCTCTTGACGGTAAGTCCCGCCCATTTGCTCAAACGTGGATTTCTCCATAATATTTACCTCCAAAGTGTTGAAATCCCCACAATTCAATCACATCCGGCTGGCCATAAAATGAGGGAGAGGTAACTTCCTTACGTTACCTCTCCCGCGGCGCGTCCTCTTTTTTACCGGTCCGGATACTCCATGTCCTTGGGCAGTCCAAGAATATAGTCGGCAGAAACATGATAAAATTCGCAGAGTTTGATCAGGTCGTCAATATCGTATCGGGATTCTCGCAATTCATATTTCGATACCGTAGACTGAGTACAACCTAAAATATTGGCAATTACTTTTTGTCCAACATCTCGGTCCTCGCGGAGCGCGGTCAGACGGTCTACATAATCATATCTCATTTCATCACCCACTAGCATCATAAAAAGTCTGAAATCGACTATTTACAAAAAGTCGGATTTCGACTATAATATGTGCAGGGGGTGAGTTCTATGCAAGGTCATTATGTTGAGAAGCATGTCGTACATGTTTCTATTTCAAAATCAGCGCACCAGCAGCTGCAAAAGCTGGCAGAGGAAACGGGCCGTACAGTTCCAGGTTATGTGCGGTATTTGATCGTCCAGGAATTTCAGCGGCAAGGTCTGCCTCTTTACTTAACACCCAGCGTCAAACGGAATCGGACGGACTTGTAAAAGCCCGTCCGGTTCCGTTTGTTATAGTAGCATATTAGCATGATCTTCCATCAGACTGCGTGCCCTTTGCAGGCAGTCTCTCTTTGAAAGGGCGTCAGCCGGAGTTCTACAAGTACCAGAGCGGCAGAAGGAGGACTGCAAATTCGGAGGCTTCGCCTAACCAAGACCCCCGCCGCACAGCCCTTTACTCCCCCGCCGAGGTGGCCGCCCAAGGGCGGCCCCGAGAAAGGAGTCCAGAACCATTGGTTCTGGCGCGTTTTTGGTTACTTTTGCCGCGCGGCAAAAGTAACCGCAGGGCGTCCGGGGCCGCGCAGGCCCCGGGCTATCAAATAGAACCCGCTCCTACCAAAGCTTAAACGTCTGAATCCCCCACTTAGCCGCCTTGTAAGAAATCGTCTCCAGCTCCCCCGCGGCCTGCCTCAACAGCTGCCTTACCGGCAGCTGCTGGGGGCAATGCCCCTCGCATTTTCCGCATCCCACGCACTGGGAGGCGCTGCTGGGCGCCTGCCGCATGGCGGTGCATTGCAGATAGTCCCGCCGCCCGGAGGCCTTGCCCTCGGAATACATAGCGTTATAGCACCGGAAGGTCCCTGGAATATCCACCCCCTTGGGGCAGGGCATACAGTACCCGCAGCCGGTGCACCCCACCTTGACATGGGCCTGGATCTCCGCCCTTACCCGCTCCACCAGGGCCCGGTCCTCCTCCGTCATGCACCCCGGCGTGCAGGCGGAGGCCAGCGCCAGATTCTCCCGCACCATCTCCATGGAGCTCATCCCTGACAGCACGCAGGTCACCTCCGGCTGATCGTAGAGCCACTTGAACGCCAGCGCGGCGGGCGTGAGCCCGTCCGGCTGGAAGAGGGCCTTGGCGGACTGGGGCAGCAGGTCCACCAGCCGCCCGCCCCGCAGGGGCTCCATGATGACGGTGGGCAGTCCCTTGGCGTGGGCGTGCCGCAGACCCTCCACCCCGGCCTGGGAGGTCTCATCCATGTAGTTGTACTGAATCTGGCAAAAGTCCCAGTGGTAGGCGTCCACCAGCTGCTTGAACACAGGGGCGCTGCCATGATAGGAAAAGCCGATGTTCCGGATCTCCCCGGCCTCCAGCTTGCCGGCAATCCAGTCCTCTATCCCCAGGGCTTTCAGCTTCCCCCAGGTGGCGGCATCGGTGAGCATGTGCATGAGGTAGTAGTCGATGTGGTCCGTCCCCAGGCGGCGCAATTCCTCCCGGAAGATCTTCTCCGCGCCCTCCACGGACTTGATGAGGTAGTGGGGCAGCTTTGTAGCCAGATAGACCTGGTCCCGCCGCCCGTTCCGGCGGAGGATCTCACCCACCGCCGCCTCGCTGCCGGGATAGATGTAGGCGGTGTCCAGGTAGTTCACGCCGCCCTCGATGGCCGCCGTCACCTCCCGCTCCGCCTTATCCAGGTCGATGGCGTTCCCCTTGCGGGTGAAGCGCATACAGCCGTAGCCCAGAAGGGAGAGGTCCCTCCCTTTTTTGTCTTTCCGGTATTGCATGATACGGTGCTCCTTTCAATAAAACGGGAGAAATTTCCCGATGCCTCTTATGCGGGTCCATCCTCCATCCGATAGATGCTATAGTCAACACAGCCGAAGAGAAAAATAACGTGCATGTCAGGGCCGGCGGGTTCCCGCCGGCCTTTCTGTAAGCCTGGGAATATTTATGATGACTTTTGTTCCCGGATGGAGTATAATACCATCATCACGATTTGAATATGGGAGGAACTTCCTTTGAAAAAACTGAGCAACGCCATCGACCGCTTCTGCGCCCTCCATCCCCGCCTGGGAGTCCCCGGCCTGATGCGGTACATCGTTATTGCCAATGCCGCCGTCTATATCCTGAGCCTGTTTGACCGGTCCGGGATGCTGTACCAAGTCCTGCTCATGGATCCCCAGGCGGTGCTCCACGGCCAGATCTGGCGGCTGGTGAGCTATGTGCTCATCCCCTCCAGCAACGGGTTCTGGCTGATCATCTCCCTGATGTTTTACTATTGGCTGGGAGAGTCCCTGGAGCGGCTGTGGGGAAGCGCGAAGTTCACGGTCTACTACCTCAGCGGGACGCTGCTGTCCGCTCTGGCCGTCCTTCTGGTCTATTTCATCGACAAGATCCCCGTGCCCCTGGGCGGCGCGGGCTATGTGAACACCGCGCTCTTCATGGCTTACGCTCTCACCTATCCCGACGCCATGGTGCGCATCTATTTCATCCTGCCCGTCAAGATGAAGTGGCTGGCCATCCTGGAGGCCGCGCTGTACGTTTTCAGCGTCATTTCCGCCGCCGTGGCCGGCCTGTGGGGCATGGCGCTGCTGCCCATCATCGCCATGCTGAACCTGTTCGTCTTCTTCTCCCCGGACTTCTCCCGGCGGGCGGACCAGTTCCAGGCCCGGCACCGTTCGGAGGCCGTCCAGTTCCGCAAGGCGGTGAAGGAGCAGAAACGCCAGCGGGGCTACAACCACAAGTGCGAAATTTGCGGCCGGACGGACACGGATTTCCCGGACCTGCAGTTCCGCTACTGCTCCAAGTGTACGGGCTACCACTGCTTCTGCGAGGAGCATATTTTCAATCACATTCACCATACGGAGTAAGGTCTATTCCCACGCCTCCCACACCTCCGGGCAGTAGCCCACGGTGACAGACTTCCCGTTTCGGACGATGGGGGTGAGGAAGAGCTGAGGATTTTCGAACAGTTTATCCTCCGCCGCGTCAGGGGTGATATACGCCATGTATAAGTCCTGATAAGCCTTACATTTTGTATTCACCAATTGCTGAAAAGTCAGTTTCTGCCGGATGGAGCGGTATTCCCCCAACGAGAAGCCCTTTTTCGGCAGATCGATGAACTGGTACTTGATGCGCCGCTCCTTGAACCAGCGCTCCGCCTTTTTGGTGTCGAAGCACTTGGATGAGCCGAAAATCTGAATGTTCATAACGACAACTCCTTTGCTGATATGATTATGGAGGTATATTTCCTTGGAATATAAGATCGTGAGACTCCGGGAGTGTCCGGAGAGGAAGGACGAAGCCGCGGCGTGGTTCCATGAGAAGTGGGGCTATCCTCTGGAGGCCTACCGGGAGAGCATGGAAGAGTGCCTTGCGGGCGGGAGCCCGGTCCCCCAGTGGTACATGGCTGCAACGGAGGGACGGATTATCGGCGGTCTGGGCGTGATTGAGAATGATTTCCATGACAGGAAGGATCTGACGCCCAACGTATGCGCCGTCTATGTGGAGGAGGACTGCCGCTGCCGCGGCATCGCGGGGGCGTTATTGGACCATGTCTGTAGTGATATGGGACAGTTGGGTATTTCCACGCTCTATTTGCTGACGGATCATACGTCGTTTTATGAGCGGTATGGATGGGAGTTTTTCTGCATGGCCCTAGGGGATGGGGAGGACAAGCCCAGCAGGATGTACCGGCGGCCCTGCGGGCCGCTCCCCGCTTCCTTCTAACAGTTAGATTCGCCCCTGCCGGGGCGGGGACGAGGGCGTACTTTTCGTGTGAACGAAAAGTACCAAAAGGTCA
>CAJTVO010000186.1 GCA_910579485.1 uncultured Oscillospiraceae bacterium
GCAAAATACCGCAGGACTGCGGCCTCCTTGCCCGCCTCCACAATCGCCTCTCCCACCTGAGCGTTCATATCAAACAGTTCAGCCACATCAGACCGCCATTGGGTCGCGACAAATTTCAGGGGGTTTTCCATGCGGAGTAAAATTTCAGCATTACCCGGCTCAAATTTGAAGTATTTCTTCATAAAATTGTGCGCTCCCTGCATGGCAGAGATTTCTGCACTCATGGCAATGATCTCCATCTTGTCCATGCCCAGCAGCTCCGCCCGAAAGTCAGACATATTCCGGTCCAGCCGGTCTTTCAGGGATTGGATTTGATCCACCTTCTGCTGGACATAGCCAGCCGGGTTCACCAGTGGGAATCGCTCATACGCCTTGATCGCATAGAGTATGTCGCAGATGGGAAACTCCCATGGGTGGTCCTGTTCTTTCCAGCACTCCAGCGCCACGGTCAGCGGGTCAGTAAATTGCAGCAGGGCTGTTACTTCATCGGCCAGAAAGTCATGTTCCTCCTTCAAATAGTAGTGAATTTTAGACAAGTTTTGCAGCCGGTACACATCTTCAATGTCCGGCCCGCCCTCTTTTGTGCCGACAGCGGCAGCGTGGTCCAGCAGGCATTTGTCGATCACTTTCATCAGCGGACGCTTTATCTCATAGTTCATAGAGGGTCTGCCTCCTTTTCGTGATTTTGTGTTATATGAGCGGGAAAAACTAAGGCGGGACTACCAAACGGCGGAGAAGATGATGTGTCACTTGCGCTCTGCCTTTTCCTCACGGGCAAAGCGTTCCTCCAGCCGTTCCACGCTCCAATCTTTCTTGAACTGTCCCAGGGGGCCGGGGCCGAACATGGTCCGCGCCCGGTTGTCCATATCCCGCAACCGCGCCCACAGCTCCGGGTGGTGGGTCCGCAGTTTCCGCAGCTCGTCAATGCGTTGCAGGGGACAGCACCAGCAAGAAGCACGGCGGTAAATCTTATACAGCCCGCCAAAGTCAAAGCCCCGGCTGTAACAAATCTGCAATGCCTGAGCCTCGGTGATCTTCCAGTCCACCAGAGGATAGCGATTCTGCGGATCATCTTTACATCGGTGGGCCTCGTCAGCGGCGATTCCAATATAGTGCAGGGCGTTCTTCCCCTTCTCCTGCTTCAGCCGGTTGGCCTCTTTCCGAATCAGGTGTGTTTTGCGCTGTCCAGTACACCAGCGTACCCTCATACCGGGCCAGCCATAGCCCGTCAAAGGCTGACCTTTCGCGATACGGCGCTCAATAGCCCGTTTTTGCTGCTGGGGAATCTCAAACATCATCCACTCGAAGCTGTGGGGATGGCGCAAAGTGGTGATATGGATGCCACGCTCCCGAAAAAGCAAACTGTCCAGTTTGGCAATATGTTCCTCCATTTCAGGAAATTCCATGCCGGTATCCGCATAGAGTACGCAGTCAATGGGCATTCCCTTCTCAATCATCAGGAGCAAAACGCACGAACTATCTTTTCCACCGCTCAGGCTGACAGCGTGATAAAAGTTGCCGTTTTCGTTTGTTTTCGTCAATTAAACCTCCTTAGACGCAAAAAGAAGCCCCGGAAGGAACAAGTCCTTCCGGGGCAAACGAATGATGTGTGGTTAATTGGAGTTAATAGCCCGTCCGGGGCAGTGTGGTGGATTTCCCGTAGATGTTCGTCACCCAGCGGGACACCGCCTGAATCCACTCGCCATTGTAAACGCCGCCTACATCAGCCTTATTTACAAAGGCTCCGGCAGGCAGGCCGGAACGGGCGGTGCAATAGATGTAGGGCTTTTCCACCTGGGCGAAGCCAGCGGGGGCCTGACCAAACACAAACATGATCTCGGTCACTCGCTCATTGGAGGCCAGCCCCAGGGCAACAGGAGACGCAGCCAGGGTG
The DNA here is from genome assembly GCA_910579485.1 of uncultured Oscillospiraceae bacterium. Classification (GTDB taxonomy): domain Bacteria; phylum Bacillota; class Clostridia; order Oscillospirales; family Oscillospiraceae; genus Pelethomonas. The sequence goes on from CAJTVO010000186.1 coordinate 1,895, forward strand.
TAATTCCGGCTGGTGGACAGGTTATCCGCCAATGTCTGATATTCGCCGCCGTTGACCCGGTAAACGATCTTGTAATTGCCAGGGCGGTTATAGGTTCCGGTAACAACGGTATCCAGCCGCACCTCCGCAGGCAGGGTGTCCCTCCAATAGAAGCTGTCCAGACGGACATTGGAGCTGTTAGCGATGCCAGAGAACACATAGCGCACCGGCTGTCCGCCCATGACCTCCTTGGGACCGGTCTTAGTGATGGATACGCCGGTGGTCAATGCCTTGTTGGTCACTTCAAAGCGCACGATCTGGCCCTCATGCTCCAAATAAGCAGTGAGAACCGTATCGTTCACACCATAATTTGCGGGAGCCTTGACCTCCCGAATGGTGTAGCGGCCCAGGGGCAGGGGCTTGGACGCCGCCAGACCACGGCTGTCGGTTTTGATGGTATCCACCAGATTGCTGGCCTTATCGTAAATCTCGAACACGGCCCCCTCCAGCAGCGTCCCCTCCGGCAGACCGTTGGTGGGGTTGTAATCAGCGGATTTTTTTACGATCTGAATCTGCGCCGTAATGGGCGTATTCTTCCACTCCACCAGCGTGGTCTCTCCGGCAGTGACATACACGGTTTTCATCTGCGTATCGGGGATATAGCCCTCGTTTTCCAGCTCCCGCAGGTAGTAACGGCCGGAGGTGGTCAAGTTTTCAATGTAGACGTACCCGCTGTTGTCGGAAGTGTACTGGCCCACGGGGGTGTTAGCGCTGTCGTACAGCAGGAATGTTACCCCTTGGATGCCCTTCCCGGTCACGCTGTCGGTCTTATGAATCAAAATGCCGCTGAAAGCCTTGTTGGTAATGGTGACGGTTGTGGCTTTGCCGTCCTGGATGGTGAAGTAGGTGGGGGTAGCGTCCAACTCAAAACCCTTCGCCGCCTCGATCTCCACAGCGTAGTAGTCTCCGGCATCCAGGTCCAGATGGGCGCGGCCCTGCTTATCGGTGGTAATGGTATCCACCAGCGCACCGTCCATCTTCCTGATCTCAAAGGACACGCCGGGGATGCGCTTGGATTTGTCGCTCTCGGAAACCTTGATAAGCTCCAGTCCGCCCTCGGCCTTGTTGAAGAAGGTGAGACTCTGCGCGTTCCCCTGCTTGATGAGGATGGACTGCGGTGTGGTATCCAGCACATAGCCGCTGGCGGTCTTGGTTTCCTTGGCGGTGATGGTTGTGCCGGGGGTCAGATCGGTGAGAACAATGCGCCCGTTCCTATCGGTGATATACTCGCCGTTGTTCGGCCCCATAACCGCACCAGAGCTGTCGGTGACGAGGAAGGTCACACCCTGGATGGGATCGGTGGTGCCGTCCACATACTTCTGGATGGTGAGGGTTTGCTGGGGAGCGTTGTAGAAGGTGAGGGTCTGCGTGTCCTCCGGGCGCACTTCCACCGTCTGCGTCCGGGTGGCCTCGTCAATGGTGTAGCCGGGAATCGTCCTGGTTTCCTTGACCACGATAGTACCCACCACGCCGGAAATTCGGATTTCTCCGTTGGCATTGGTGGTATACAGGCCATTGCTGGACAAGTGGCCGTTGGCGGTGTCCACATAGCCGCCGCCAGCATAGGTCAGCTCAAATTCCACACCGGACAGCGGCTGCTTGGTGACGGAATCCAGCTTGCGGATTACCAGCCCACCAGCTCTCTTGTTCCAAAAGGTCAAAGACTGCGCTTCGCCTTCCTTAATGGCGATACTCTGGGGCTGGCCGTCCAGGATAAATCCATCCACCGTCTTGGTTTCTTTAGCGGTGATGGTTGTGCCGGGTGTAAGGCCGGAGATCACAATGCGCCCGTCATTATCCGTGGTATAATAGCCATTGTTCGGCCCCACCACAGCGCCGGTGCTGTCCGTTACCAGAAACTCCACGCCAGCGAGAGGTTCATTCCTGCTGCCATCAATATACTTCTGAATTGTCAGGGTATTGGCAGGAATGTTGTAAAAGGTGAGCGTCTGTGTCTCCTGCGGATTGACCGTAACGGTCTGGCTCTCCCGGCCCGGTTCAATCGTATATCCAGACAAAGGCCGGGTTTCCTTGACTATGACTGTACCTACGATGCCAGAAATATGGATTTCGCCGTGGTCATCGGTGGTGTAAAGCCCCTTGCTGGATAGGTGCCCGTTATCGGTGTCCACATAGCCGCCGCCAGCATAGGTCAGCTCAAATTCCACACCTGCCAGCGGTTTCCCGGTCTGCTTATCCAGTTTCCGAATAATGAGAGAACCAGCGGGCTTGTTCCAGAAGGTCAGGTTCTGCGCCTTACCAGCTTCAATCCTGATGCTCTGGGGCCGTCCGTCCAGAACGTAGCCGTCCACCGTCTTGACTTCCTGTGCGGTGATAGTAGTGCCGGGTTCCAGCCCTTCCAGCACGATTTCACCGGCATTGTTGGTGTAGTAGATGCCTCCATCGGGGTTCAGAGGCTTGCCGGAGCCATCCACTACCTTAAAGGCCACGCCAGCCAAAGGCTCATTGGCGGTGCCCTCGATATATTTATGGATAGTCAACGTCATTTTCGGGTCGTTCTCGAAAGTAAGGTCATTGCCGCCAGAGCTACCGCCGCTGCTGCCAGAGCCGTTTCCGCTTCCGCCATTGACAATACTGTTTCCAGAACCGTTTTTGACAATGATGGTCTTGGGCGTGGTATCCAGCACGTATCCATCGGGGACTCTGCTCTCCGTGACAACAACGGTGCTGCCGGGAACGAGGCCCGTCACAACAACGGTGCCGTCCTTCCCCGTGACATAGCGGCCAATGATGTTCCCGTTGCCGTCCTTCACGGTAAACTCCGTATTGGGCACGGGCTTTCCGGTCACGGAGTCCAGCTTGGTCAGGGTCAGGCTGCAAAGAGGCTCATTCAAAAAAACAAGGGTCTGTGTGTCCTCCGGGTTGACGGTGACGGTCTGGGTCTGGGTGGACTGGTCGATCACATAGCCGGGAGCCGCCTTGACCTCCTTGGCAACAATAGTCCCGGTCACGCCGGAAACGCGGATTTCTCCCTTGTCGTC
>CAJTVO010000187.1 GCA_910579485.1 uncultured Oscillospiraceae bacterium
GACACCATCGGCATCGACTGCGTGGCCATGTGTGTCAACGACGTCATCTGCTGCGGCGCGAAGCCCCTGTTCTTTCTGGACTACATCGCCTGCGGCAAAAACATCCCGGAAAAGATCGCCTCCATCGTGGCGGGCGTGGCCGAGGGCTGTGTCCAGTCCGGGGCCGCTCTGGTGGGCGGCGAGACCGCCGAGCACCCCGGCATGATGGCCGAGGACGACTACGATCTGGCGGGCTTCACCGTGGGCGTGGTGGACCGGGAGAAGGTCATAGACAAGAACAAGACCGCGGCGGGGGATGTTGTCATCGCCCTGCCCTCTACCGGGGTACACTCCAACGGCTTTTCCCTGGTGCGCCGGGTGTTCAACATTGAACACGCCCATCTGGACACCCCCATCGAGGCCCTGGGCGGCAAAGGGCTGGGCGAGATCCTGCTGGCCCCCACACGGATCTACGTCAAGCCCGTCCTGGCCCTGCTGGAGCAGACGGAGGTCCACGGCATCTCCCACATCACCGGCGGCGGCTTCTATGAGAACATCCCCCGCTCCATCCCCGACGGACTGGGCGCGAAGATCGAGAAGGCCTCCCTGCGCACGCCGCCTATTTTCGATTTTATCGCCCAGAGCGGGAATATTCCTGAGCGCGATATGTTCAACACCTTCAACATGGGCGTTGGCATGAGCGTCACCGTCCCCAGGGAGCAGGCGGACAGGGCTCTGGCCATCCTCCGGGAGCAGGGCGAGGACGCCTACATCATGGGTGAGATCGTCTCCGGAGAGGAGAAGGTGGTCCTATGCTGACCGCCCGGATCGCCGTGATTGCCTCCGGCGGCGGTACCAATTTGCAGGCGCTCATCGACGCCCAGGGACGGGGGGAGCTGAAAAGCGGCTCCCTGACCCTGGTGATTGCCGACAAGGCAGGTATCGGGGCTATCGGACGGGCCGGGAAGGCAGGTATCCCCTGCGCCGTCATCATCCGTAAGGAACCGGAGTTCGAGGAGAAGGTCCTGGCCTCGCTCGCGGAATATAACATCGACCTGGTGGTCCTGGCTGGGTTCCTGGGGATCTTCTCCGGCGGCTTTATCCAGAAATTCCACGGGCCCATCATCAACATCCACCCCGCCCTGATCCCCTCCTTCTGCGGAAAGGGCTTCTATGGCCTGCGGGTCCATCAGGCGGCGCTGGACTACGGCGTGAAGGTCACCGGCGCCACCGTCCACTACGCCAGCGAGGTAGTCGATGGCGGACAGATCATCGCCCAAAAGGCGGTGGACGTCCTCCCCGGCGACACTCCGGAGATTTTACAGAGAAGGGTGATGGAGCAGGCCGAGTGGGTCCTGCTCCCCCAGGCGGCGGAACTGGTTTCCGCGCAAATCGTGCATGAAAAGGAGTCAGACCTATGAAACAGGACCTCTGCGCGCTGCTGCGCGGGAACAGCTACCCCGGCCGGGGCATCCTGCTGGGCCGCAGCGCCGACAACAAATTCGCCGTCATCGCCTATTTCATCATGGGCCGCAGCGAGAACAGCCGCAACCGCATCTTTGAGGAGACGGAGGACGGCATCCGCACCAGGGCCTTTGACGAGAGCAGGATGACCGATCCCTCCCTGATTATCTATCATCCCGTCCGGCGGGTGGAGGGCGGCCTGACCATCGTCACCAACGGCGACCAGACCGACACCATCCGGGACGCTCTGGCCCAGGGCCATTGCTACCGCCACGCCTTGCATACCAGGACCTTCGAGCCCGACGGCCCCAACTGGACCCCCCGCATCTCCGGCGTGGTGAAGCCGGACGGCAGCTACAACCTGTCCATCCTCAAGAGCCTGGACGGGGACGAGAGCTGCTGCTGCCGGTATTTCTTCGAGTACGACGCTCCCGCGGCCGGGATGGGCCACTTTATCAGCACCTATCAGGGGGACGGCAGCCCGCTGCCCTCCTTCGCCGGGGAGCCGGTGGCTGTGGACCTCTCCGCACCCGACGCGCCCTCCCTGGAGAAGGCGCTGTGGGAGAGCCTCAACGAGGACAACAAGGTCTCCCTGTTTGTGGAATACATCGACCTGGAGCACGGGAACCTGCACACCGTGATCCACAACAAGCACAGTTGAGGAGGCGCGCCATGGAACGAAACCGCGACGGCTACACCTCCCCCCTGTCCACCCGGTACGCCAGCAAGGAGATGCAGTATCTCTTCTCCGACAACAACAAGTTCCGCACCTGGCGGAAGCTGTGGATTGCCCTGGCGAAGGCCGAGCACAAGCTGGGGCTGAACGTGTCCCAGGAGCAGATCGATCAGATGGAGGCCCATGCCGGGGATATCAACTACGACGTGGCGGAAGCCCGTGAAAAGCTGGTCCGCCATGACGTTATGAGCCACGTCTACGCCTACGGCCAGCAGTGTCCCGACGCCGAGGCCATCATCCATCTGGGGGCTACTTCCTGCTACGTGGGGGACAACACCGATATTCTGATCCTCCGGGATGCCTGCGGTCTGGTGCTGCGCAAGTGCGCCCAGGTATTGCGGAACCTCTCCGCCTTTGCGGAGCAGTATAAGGCGCTGCCCTGTCTGGCTTACACCCACCTCCAGCCCGCCCAGCTGACCACCGTGGGCAAGCGGGCAGCACTGTGGATGAACGAGCTGGTGATGGACGTTGAAAATCTGGAGTTCCAGGTGCGCCAGCTCCGCCTCCGGGGGGCCAAGGGCACCACGGGCACCCAGGCCAGCTTTATGGAGCTGTTCGAGGGGAACGAGGAGAAGGTCAAGGAGCTGGAGGCCCTGGTGGCGGAGCAGATGGGCTTCGAGAAGTGCGTGGCCGTCTCCGGCCAGACCTATTCCCGGAAGACGGACGCTTACGTGCTGGCCGCCCTCTCCGGCGTGGCCCAGTCCGCGTGCAAGTTTGCCAACGATCTGCGGATCCTCCAGTCCTTCGAGGAGATGGAGGAGCCCTTTGAGAAAAATCAGATCGGTTCCTCCGCCATGCCCTACAAGCGCAACCCCATGCGCTCCGAGCGCATCTGCGCCCTGGCCCGGTACGTCATTCAGGACGGGGTGAATCCCGCCATGACCGCCGCCACCCAGTGGTTCGAGCGGACTCTGGACGACAGCGCCAACAAGCGCATCGCAGTGGCGGAGGCGTTTCTGGCGGTGGACGCCATCCTTGAAATCTATATCAACGTCACGGCTGGGCTGGTGGTCTACGACCGGGTGGTCCGCCGCCGGGTGATGGAAAAGCTTCCCTTCATGGCGACTGAAAATATCATGATGGAGGCCGTCAAGCGGGGCGGAAACCGCCAGGAGCTCCACGAAGCCCTGCGGGAGCACTCCCACGCCGCCGCCCGGAAGGTGAAGCTGGAGGGCGGGGCCAACGACCTCATCGACCGCATCGTGGCCGACCCGCTGTTCCCCCTGTCCCGGGAGGAGATCGACGCCCAGATGGCCCCGGAGAAGTACGTGGGCCGGGCCCCCAGCCAGGTGACGGAGTTCCTCCGGGAGGAAGTCGCGCCCCTGCTGGAGAGATATCCGGACGAATCCATTCACGCAGAGTTGAACGTATAGGCCAAAGGCCGAAGGAGTACCACTATGAACGAATTAGAATTGAAATACGGCTGCAACCCCAACCAGAAGCCCTCCCGGATCTTTATGAGGGACGGCGGCGACCTGCCCCTGGAGGTCCTCAACGGCAAGCCCGGCTACATCAACTTCCTGGACGCCCTGAACGCCTGGCAGCTGGTGAAGGAGCTGAAGGAGGCCACGGGCCTCCCCGCCGCCACCTCCTTCAAGCACGTCTCCCCCACCTCCGCCGCCGTGGGCCTGCCTCTGAACAAGGCCCTCAAGCAGGCCTGCTTTGTGGACGACGTGCCCGAACTGGATGACAGCCCTCTGGCCTGCGCCTATGCCCGGGCGCGGGGCACCGACAGGCTGTGCTCCTTCGGGGACTGGGCGGCGCTCAGCGACGTGTGCGACGAGGCCACCGCCAAGCTCATCCAGCGGGAGGTCTCCGACGGAGTCATTGCCCCCGGCTACACCCCCGAGGCGCTGGAGATCCTGAAAACCAAGCGGAAGGGCAGCTATAACATCGTTCAGATCGATCCTGCCTACGTCCCCGCGCCTCAGGAGACCAAGGACGTGTTCGGCGTCACCTTCCAGCAGGGGCGCAACGAGTTCAAGATCGGGGCCCATCTGCTGGAGAACGTGGTCACCGCCAACAAGGACCTCCCCGAGGAGGCCAGGCGGGACCTGATCGTGGCCCTCATCACGCTGAAATACACTCAGTCCAACTCCGTGTGCTACGCGGTGGACGGCCAGGCCATCGGCGTGGGCGCGGGGCAGCAGAGCCGGATCCATTGTACCAGGCTTGCCGGCACGAAGGCGGACACCTGGCATCTGCGCCAGCACCCGAAGGTGCTCTCCCTGCCCTTCCTGCCCACGCTGGGCCGTCCCGAGCGGGACAATGTGATCGACAGCTACATCAACGGCAACGAGGAGGACGTCTGCGCCAACGGGAACTGGCAGAAGTATTTTACTTCCCAGCCCTCCCCCCTGACGGACCATGAGGTCCGGGGGTGGCTGGACAATCGGAAGAATGTCGCTCTGGGGAGCGACGCCTTCTTCCCCTTCGCGGACAACATCGAGCGGGCCCGCCGCTCCGGCGTGCGGTATATTGCCGAGCCCGGCGGCTCTATCAGGGATGATCTTGTGATCGCCAAGTGCAATGATTATGATATGGTCATGGCGTTTACTGGAATGCGGCTGTTCCACCACTAATGCCTGCTTAAATTGGCCCGGGGGCTTCTCGCCCCCGGACTCCTCGCCTACTTTTGCCGCGCGGCAAAAGTAGGCAAAAACGCGCTTAAACCTGCGGTTTAAGAATCCCTTATTGATTACGGGAGTGATTTGTTTTTCGCTTCCACTGCAGTCTGTCCGGTCTGA
>CAJTVO010000188.1 GCA_910579485.1 uncultured Oscillospiraceae bacterium
GTATTCCTCCGTGGGCATTGCACCGCCGCTGAGGTTCAGGCGATGCGTCCGGCCTATCCGCTCCAGGTCGGAAAAATCGGTAATGACCGTGGCCCGCTGACAGCAGAAGGTCAGATTGATCAAATCCCTGATATCCGTCAGCTCCAGCTTATGGGCCATGGCCAGGAACTGGTCATCCTCGCCTTCGCAGAAGCTGTCCAGCCGCTTTGCCAGATAGTCCAGCTCGTCTACATTGACTGTGGCGTTTTCCAGACGCTTGAGGATGGAATAACTGCTGTCCAGCTCTGCGATATTGCAATCCTGCCGCAGTACATCGCCTATGTCTATCCCCTCCAGCAGCTCCATCGTGTGGTCATACTCCTCCCTGGAGATGGGAAAAGGGATCGTAATGCCTCCGTATTCCGGATGCACAGGATTACTCAAAACAGCTTTCAGCATATTCTATCCCTTCCGATCCGCATGACCTCCGGCCCATACCGGGCGGTGACCGCCGCGCAGAGGATCAGCAGCAGCGTGTCATCCCCCACAAGCTCCGGATCAGCCAATTCTTCCGATGTCGCGCCCAGCATACCGGAGCATATCCCTTTCGCCGCCCGGTAGAGGACGTAATCCTGAATGCCGGTATCCCCCAGCCGGACACCGGCGAAATCGATCCGGCCCGGTCCGACCGCCCCGAACGTCTTCTGCCAGAGCGAGGCGTGGGCGGAGAGCAGGTACACCGCCGCCAGCCAGCGGCTGTTGACAAGCTGCGCTTCTCCTCTGGTCATCTCCGCCATCCGCATGATGTGGAGCTGTCCATCAAAATGGAAGCCGCCTTCCCGGCAGGCCAGCCCTATGGCCCGCTGCCTCAGCGGCAGGTGCCTCCATGGCCGGATTATCTCGGTCATCAGTTCCTCAAGTGTTACCACGCCGGCCTCCAGACGCTCGGAGAGGTAGAGGCAGGTCAGACTGCGGCAGCCCCGGCGGCGGTGTTCCAGACAGTTCCGGCAGTCCACATCCGCCGCCGCAGGGCGGTAGCGGCAGAGGACCGCGCTGCCATGGCCGCGTGGCGCGAAATTCGGCACCATCGTCATCTGGCGCTCTATTTCCGCCATTACCGTGCCGCGTTCAAAAAATCTGGTCATTCTTCTGCTTTCCTTTCAGTGAGAATAAAAAAAGAGGTGCCTGTTTCTGCCGGGTGACCGGCACAGGCGCCTCTTGATTTTGAAGTATTTACTTTTTGTAGGATTCCCATGTGCAGCTCTTGAACAACGATTTCCGGTTTACCCACCGGGCGAAAGCCTTCTGTTCCTCTGTCGGTTCGCCTCCGTCATAGTCACGATAAGGCTGAACGAAGGGTTCCACACCCATTTCCCGCAGCGCCTGAACGCGCTGGAGGGCTTCCTCCACATCACGCACCAGCGCATAAGACCAGAGCCTGGACTGAGCCACTCCGGCTTCCTTTAAGTAGGCGGTGGCCTGCCTGATCACTGGCAGCATCTCCGATGTATCGCAGGCCAGACGCACAAACCGTATCCAGTGCAGCCTTGCCAGCATACGGGCGATCTCCGGAGTGATCAGCCGGGCGTCCAGTCCCTGATTGAAGTCCACCCATACCTGCTCCCGGCTCATGCGGTCGATCTGATCCAGTCCGTAGTCTGAGGCCAGGACATTATTGTCCAGCAAGATCATTTCCCGACTGTCTGGGCGCTTGACCTCCTCCCAGGAAGCAGCGGGGTGGAGTGGTCCTTCTTTGCGTGGAACTATGCAAAAATCACATGATCTAAAGCACCCGCGCGTTAGGAATCCGATGGCAGGCTTCCAATTGGGATACAGCGTATAATCTGGTTGGCAAGCCTCTACCTCCGGCGGCAGACTGCCGAAATCTTTGTAGCCCGTACCGCCTGTGACGATCTCCTCTGCATTGATCACGGTATCGAAATCCGGTGTGAATGTGAACACCTTTGACATGTAGACTCTGTCATAGTGGGTAAATCCGGTCCACCATTCTACCGTATCACCACGCCGCTTGTGCCAGTTGGACAACCGCATCAGCGCCAGATTAGGAAAGCCATTCCGGCCATCCACGGCGATCAGACCGATCCGCATATTTGTTTCTCCTTTGTGCAATAATGAGAATAAAAAAAGAGGCGCCTGTTTCTGCCGGGTAACCGGCACAGGCGCCTCTTGATTTTGAAATATTTACTTTTAGATGTACTGCATTCCGTCACTGTCAGGATCTTCCGCAGCTTCAAGCTCCATTTCCTGGTCGAGAAGCTCCCCCAGGTTGGGGAGGTTGAGTCCGATCTGATCTATGATGGATTGCAGGCATTTTCCCTGCTCATCTGTGATGGAGTACAGGCCTGCCTGCACTTCGACACAGCAATGGAATATCGCTAACAACTGCTTCTGATCAAAGAGGGCGCTGCGGGGGATGAGGCCGGAGCGGGTGGCGAAGTCACGTTTGGCGGCAGTGTAACTGTCTGTGCCTCCACTGGGGCCATAATAGTTTCCCGCGTTCAAGCCGCTGCGATCCGGCATCCGCTCCCACGTGACGAACTCGACACCATACTGGGTGGGGTGGCCCGCAAGGACTACGCCATTGAAATCCGCCAGCAGCCTGTAGTCTCCTGCCAGGCCGCTGGCCGTCAACTGGGGCGCTGCTTCCATCTGGCTCATATACTCGCTGGTGGTTTTGGCGATGGAGATCGCTCTGTCCAGGGCGGCGCTCCTGTGGTCATCTGCTGCATCTGCTTTCCAGTACCTTACCGCGCCGGTATCTGCAGCGAGGCAGAGGTGCCGGCCATCCAGCTCTACCGGCAGGAGGTCCTCTCCTGTTTTGGGTTTCACGGTGAATCCCTCATGCTGGAGATTGAGGGTCAGTTCCTGGAAATATCTGTTTTGGGCTTCTGTGTTCATGCTGTCCTCCTTTTGGATTTGTACTTATACTGACTGTTCATCATGTTGGCCTGACGAGCCGGGGTCTCGTTGATGGGATAGCAGATCGGCATAAGATTTGACCTCCTTTTTTGTGGTAGCCAGAACAATACCACAGGTCCGGTGAAATTGCTATTCATCAGCTTGGACAAATTTCCGTTGGGGAATGCTGCTGCCGGCGGATAAAAATACAGCGTTCATTTTCCTCGCCCTTGCAGATTGTCAAAGGCGCGTTTCCCCAGTCCAGTCACCGATTGAACCAGATCCTTCATCAGCTCATACCCCCATCGTCATGCCGGTACCATCGTAGTCCTCGATCTGGCGCGGATTCTCCTCACCATACAAGTCGCAGAGCATATCGTCCACAGCCTTTCGGACCGCCGGGTCATCCGTCAGGGTTTCACAGCGGAAGCCGGTGGTGGCATGGCAGGGCAGTTCCTCACGGACAGTCTGGAGGTACTTCTGCGAATCGGTATAGTTCCAACGCTCACCGCTGGCGAAGGTGACCCGCCCAACAGCCGGACTGTCATCCAGCATCTTCTGGATCTGGACGGCAGCATCCGCCACCACCGGGTCATCCTTGAAGCCGTCCAGCTTCAGCCGGTCCATAGACAGCCACTCGCGGCCTTCCCAGCGGATGGCCAGATCCACGGCGGCAATGCCGTCCCTGGTAACGCCCAGCCGCTTGTCCTCGCAGTCGAGACTGGCATATAACTGAATGGCCTCCTCCAGCGGAAGCTGGTCCGTTACATGACTATTGATGTGATCGATCACATGCCAGTCATAGTAGATATTGATCTGCAATGGTTTCATCCCTTTCTTCTAATCTTGCAGCAAACACAAATATCACAACTTCGGCAAGATAAGTCCAGCAGGACCTTTTACAGCATGGCCTGCCCGATCTCCGGCTCAGGAGGAAAGGGGCTGCTCAGCCGGCGCACCAGACCGAACTCCGTCCGCCGGACGCCGTCCTCCTCCAAGGAGTCTCTGCCCAACTGGGCAAAGTCCATATACCCATCAATGGTATCAATGACCTCATCGTCAGCCCCAGCGCGGCGGAGTACCTGTTTCCCATACTCATCCATGTCTTCCAGGACTCGTTCATAGTCGTCCCGATTCATGGCGATGCTGACAGCTTCCACGAAGGTATCCGGCTGTTCCACCTCCAGAACGGCGCAGAACTTCAGCAGCTCACCGTCCTCCTGCTCCATCTCCTGGAGGCACAGCGCCAACGTGTTGGCATCTTCCACCGTGACGGTGTCCAGGGGGAGCAATCCCTCCAGATGCGAAGCAGAGAACTTAACGGCGGTGATATCGGTCTGGTCGAGGTCCTCTACATCCAGCGCCCTTTTTGCCTGCTCCAGCCGCTCGTCTGGGGCGGGGAAGCTGAGGGGGAATGTACCCTTTGCTGTGGAAAGCATCAGGCGGAGGACGTCCTGCCCCTCCATGACCTGATCCATAGCGCCTGACCGGATACCTGCGTACCCGTCGGCCAGGAACTCTCCCTCATGCTCATTGCAGTAGTCTATGCCAATAGAGCGGTAATTCAGATAGGGCCGCAGGGCCTCCGGCACCTTGTCCCCCAGATGGTCATGCTCCACCAGCCATTTGCCAAGCTCCTGGTGGGAGGTCACGCCCGGAATGACCTCATAGCAGTCCATACTGCCCGGCTTTACATGAGCAGCAATTCGAAGCACATTGTCCAGGCTCTGTTGCAGCTCCGGGTCCAGAGACTTGGACAGATGGTAGCGTCCCGCTGCATTCAGCCCGTCTATCGTCTCCGCCAGCTGGTTCAGCTTCTGGAACGTGGAATCGCTGTCCAGCCTGATAGACCGGAGATGCCAGTTGAGTGCGGGAATGGGACTGTCTGCGTTGCAGACTGAGGGTGTTTCATCTGGCTGTCCTGCACGGATTTCATCAACTTTCCGTTTGAATTCATCCTGAAGCATCGGAAGATCCAGCTGTTCAAGCACCCTGCCGCAGGATACATTCAGC
>CAJTVO010000189.1 GCA_910579485.1 uncultured Oscillospiraceae bacterium
TCCAAATACGCGGACCGGGTCCGGGACCTGCTGCTGAACACCGACTTCCTGGAGCCTCGCAGCCGGGTGCATGAGATGGTCAACAACTTTATCGACTGCGAGGGCGGCCTCCAGGACCTGTGCGTGTCCCGCACCAGCTTCACCTGGGGCGTGCCCGTGGACTTCGACCCGGGCCACGTGGTCTATGTGTGGCTGGACGCGCTGTTCAACTATATGACTGCTCTGGGTTATCAAAACGAGAAATATAACGATCTGGATCGATTCTGGCCCGCTGACGCTCATTTCGTGGGCAAGGAGATCGTCCGGTTCCACGCCATCTACTGGCCCGCGTTCCTCATGAGCATGGACCTGCCCCTGCCCAAAAAGGTCTACGGCCACGGCTGGCTGAACTTCAACGGCGACAAGATGAGCAAGTCCAAGGGCAACGTGGTGGACCCCTACCTGCTCTCCGAGCGGTACGGCGTGGATGCCCTGCGGTTCTTCGTCCTGCGGACCTTCCCCTTCGGGTCCGACGGCAACTTCACCAACGAGCTGCTCATTCAGACCATCAACACCGACCTCGCCAACGACCTGGGCAACCTGGTTTCCCGTACCACCGCCATGGCGGAGAAGTATTTTGGCGGCAAGCTGCCCGAGGCCCGGCAGGCAGACCCTGCGCTGGACGACAGCCTGATCTCCCTGGTCACCGGCCTCCGCGCCCGGTACGAGGAGCAGATGGAGAAGTTCCAGTTCCAGAATGCCCTGGAGGAAGTTTTCAAGGTTATCCAGCGTGCCAACAAGTATATCGACGAGAACGCCCCCTGGGCCCTGGCCAAGGACATGGATGCCAACGGGACCCGTCTGGCCACGGTGCTCTATAACCTTCTGGAGACCGTCCGGGTATGCACCGTCCTGCTGACCCCCTTCATGCCGGAGAGCTGCGGGAAAATCTTCGGCCAGACCGGCGTGGACGAGTCCGCCCGGACCTGGGACAGCGCGGCCCAATGGGGCGTCCTGCCCGCCGGGGTGGAGGTCCACAAGGGTGAGAATCTGTTCCCCCGGATCGACATGGCCAAGGAGCTGGAGGAGCTGGACCGCATCCAGGAGGAAGCCAAAAAGGCCGCCCTCCCCGCCATCGAGATCGAGCCCCAGAGCGAGGAGAAGGTGGACTTTGACACCTTCTGCAAGTCCGACTTCCGGGCCGTAAAGGTCAAGGACTGCCAGCGGGTGAAGAAGTCCGACAAGCTCCTGAAATTTACCCTGGACGACGGCACCGGCACGGACCGCCAGATCCTCTCCGGCATCGCCAAGTGGTACGCCCCGGAGGACCTGATCGGCAAGACCCTGGTTGCCATCGTGAATCTGCCTCCCCGGAAGATGATGGGCCAGGAGAGCCAGGGGATGCTGATCTCCGCCGTCCACACCGAAAAGGGCGAGGAGTGCCTGAACCTGCTGATTGTGGACGATAAGATCCCCGCAGGCGCCAAACTCTGCTAGGCAGCCGTTAGGCTGCCCGAGCGGTCGTTGGGCCGAGGGCCCAATGACGCGAGCCAAAGGTCCTGCGGCAAAGGCCCCGTCCGGAGGCTTCCTCCGGACGGGGCCTGTTCTTACAGGTGGGGCAGTCCCTCCCGGTAGCGGCGCAGGTCCGCCTCGCTATACTGGGCGATCACTCCGTCCAGATCGGACAGCAGCCGCGCCCGGTCCTCCGGCAGACGGCCCTCCATGTTCACCGCGTTGGAGGCCCCCAGAGCGGCGAAGATCACCGGGATGTCCAGGCACTCCACCAGTGTGCGGACCTCCTCCAGCTTTTCCTTTTCTCCGGCCTCCGTCCAGTTCCCTGCCCGTATCTCCTGATACAGCCGGGACTCCGGGAAGACCGTCAGCATGGAGGAGCCTACCCGGCGGGGGCGGGTCTGGTTGAAGACCTCCGCGGATCGGACGGCGCTCTCCACCCCCTTCCCCGCCCCGGCGATGCCCGCCAGATAGAAGAAGTGGTAGCCGATCCCCGCCCCGTCCAGACGGCGGGTCTGAGCGATAATGTCCTCCGGAGCGTAGCCCTTGTCCATAAAGGCCAGGGCCTCCCCGTCCCCGGACTCCACGCCGATGGTGATGCCGTCATAACCCGCCCGGGCCAGACGGGCCAGCTCCTGATCCGTTTTCCCGGTGATGTCCGTGATCCGTGCAAAACAGCCGATGGTTTCGCACAGCGGGAAATAGGTCCGGATCAGCTCCGCGATCCGTTCCAGCCGTTCCGTCTTCAGCACGAAGGGATTGGCCCCCGTCAGGAACGCCCGGTGGGGCCCCGCCGACGGGGACAGGCCCTGCATCTGCCGGGTCAGCCGCTCCATAGGCCCGGTCTGAAACAGCTGGGCCTCCCGGAGGTCGGCCTCAATATCCTCCAGGGGCGACATGCGGAAGGGGAAGGGCAGATCGTCGTACAGGGTGCAGAATTTGCAGCGGTGATGGGTGCATCCGGCGGTGACCTCCAGAAGCAGGGAGTCCCACTCGTAGGGCGGCCGCCAGATGGTTCCGGTAAAGTGCATAGGAAATTCTCCTTTCGGCAGATGATGCCGTGATGATACACCTTCGGGACGGCCGGCACAAGTACGCAATTTATTTGGTAATAGTCCATTTTTTCGCACAAAAGGAGGGGATCAATATGCCGGAAAACAAATTCGGCACGCCGGAGATGCTGGCCCGGTGCGTGCCCATGAGCCGCCTGCAGAGCGTTCTGGGCGGGAAGTGGAAAATCATGATCTTATGGTACGTGACTGCCTATCGGGTCCAGCGGTTCGGGGAGCTGCAGCGGCGGCTGGACGGCGTTACCCAGTCCAGCCTCACCAAGTCCCTGCGGGAGCTGGAGCGGGACGGCTTCCTCCACCGGGAGGTCTATCAGGAGATCCCGCCCCGGGTGGAATACACACTGACGGACATGGGTCAGAGCTTCGCCCCCATCCTCCACAGTATGCTGGCCTGGAGCGAGGCCCATCTGCCGCCGGAGCAGCGGGATGAGAGAAATATTTAACAGGGAAACAGGCTGGTATAGCCCGCCCCTCTGCGCATATTCCACAAATCCGAAAAATTTGTAGGAATTTCCTTGACATTTGGATTAGCCTATGCTAACCTGTGGGCTGTAGGTTAGTTGGCGCTAACGAAAGTGAGCTGCAATTACCAATATATAGGAGGGAGGCCTGTGATGCCGTTGACAATGGCGCAGCCGGGTACGCGCAATCTCATCAAAAAGGTGGGCGGGAAACCGGAAATCCGGCAGTTTCTGGAAAATTTGGGCTTTGTGACCGGGGGAATGGTTTCGGTGATCTCCCGTACCGGAGGCAATGTCATCGTGGAGGTCAAAGGGACCCGGGTGGCGGTCAACCGGGACATGGCCGCGAAAATTATGATTTGAGGGAGGGAGCACCATGGAAACACTGAAAAACGCAAAGATCGGTTCCACTGTTCAGGTGGTGAAGCTCCACGGCGAGGGCGCGGTGAAGCGCCGCATTATGGATATGGGCATCACCAAGGGGGTTGACATTTACGTCCGCAAGGTTGCGCCTCTGGGGGACCCGGTGGAGGTTACGGTACGGGGCTATGAGCTGAGCCTGCGGAGGGCGGATGCGGAGATGGTAGAGATTCAGCAGAGATGCTGATGGGCCTTTGCCGGGACGGCTTCACTCCGCGCGCAGTGATTTTCCAGTGCGGAGAGCTTTTACCGGATAGTTAGCTTGCGCTAATTCATAGCAGAAACTATGATATGGAAGGAGAAATTTCCCATGAGCATTACCATTGCCCTGGCGGGCAACCCCAACACCGGCAAAACGACGTTATTCAATGCCCTGACGGGCACCAATCAATATGTGGGCAACTGGCCCGGCGTCACCGTGGAGAAAAAGGAGGGCACCCTGAAGGGCCGGAAGGATGTGACCATCACCGATCTGCCCGGTATCTACTCCCTGTCCCCCTACACCTTGGAGGAGGTGGTAGCCCGGAACTATCTAGTACAGGAGCGGCCCGACGTCATTTTGAACATCATCGACGGCGCCAACCTGGAGCGGAACCTGTACCTGACCACCCAGCTGATGGAGCTGGGCATCCCGGTGGTAGCGGCCGTGAATATGATGGACGTCATCCGCAAAAACGGCGACAGGCTGGATGCCAAAAAGCTGGCCGGCACCCTGGGCTGCGAGGTGGTGGAGATCTCCGCCATTAAGAGCGATGGCGTCATGGAGGCCGCTGAGCGGGCCGTCAATGCCGCGGGTAAAAAGGCCTCCGCTCCGCCCCACCGGTTCTCCGGCAGCGTGGAGCACGCCCTGGCCCATATCGAGGAGCTGACCTTACATAACTTTCCCGACGAGCAGCAGCGCTGGTACGCCGTTAAGCTGTTCGAGCGGGACGAAAAGGTCCGTGAACAGCTGAATCTGGACAGGGAGACCATCGACCATATCGAGGGAGATATTGCCTCCTGTGAAAACGAGCTGGACGATGACGCGGAGAGCATCATCACCGCAGAGCGGTACAACTGGATCGAATCCATCATCGGCTCCTGCTTCCGGCGCAAAAATCAGGGACAGCTGACCATCTCCGACAAGATCGACAAAATCGTCACCAACCGCATCCTGGCCCTGCCCATCTTTGTGGTGGTCATGGCGCTGGTGTACGCCATTGCCATAGGCGGCTGGACCATCTCCATCGGCACCGCCGCCACCGGCTGGGCCAATGACGTGCTGTTCGGCGAGTGGGTCCCCAGCCTGTTTGATTCCATTCTGGGCGCTGCGGGCGTAGCCGAGGAGAGCTGGCTTTACGGCCTGATCCAGGACGGCATCGTGGCTGGCGTGGGCGCGGTGCTGGGCTTCGTGCCCCAGATGCTGGTGCTGTTCCTGCTGCTGGCCATTCTGGAGGACGTGGGCTACATGGCCCGTGTCGCCTTCATC
>CAJTVO010000190.1 GCA_910579485.1 uncultured Oscillospiraceae bacterium
TGCGGCGCCAGCCCCGGCGCCCGCGCCCGCGCAGGGCGGGGAGCAGCCCCCCATGTATCCCCCGGCGGGCTATCCCGGGTATCCGCCCCAGGGGGCCGGGCAAGGCGGCTATCCCTATCCCCCCTATCCGCCCTACTACATGTATCCGCCCCAGCCGCAGCCCCAGCCTGCGGAGCCCAAGGTCATCAACACCCAGAAGCCCCGGATGGAGCCCCTGGCCGCGGACGACCGGCTCTCCCAGGAGCAGAAGGAGAACCTGGACCTCATCATGGGCGTCTCCCTGGAGGTGGCCGTGGAGATCGGCCGCACCCGCCGGAAGATCCAGGATATCATTGCCTTCTCCAAGGGGTCCCTGGTGGTGCTGGATAAGCTGGCAGGCGATCAGGTGGACCTGCTGGTCAACGGCCAGTGCATCGCCCGGGGCGACGTGGTGGTGATCGACGACAACTTCGGCATCCGTATCACCGAGATCCTGCAAAAGCCTGATATCAATGAACTGACGAAGTTCTAAAAATTTTGGCAGTATAACATAGTACCTCATAATCAATAATGAAAAGGAAAAAGGTGTATTGTAATGGCAAAGATTTTGTTAGTGGATGACGCCGCGTTCATGCGTAAGGTGGTCAAGGACGGACTGAGCAAGGCGGGTTATACCGACCTGCACGAGGCCGTAGACGGCGCGGACGCCGTGGAGAAGTACAACGCTCTGAAGCCCGACCTGGTGCTCATGGACATCACCATGCCCAACATGGACGGCCTGGAGGCCCTGAAGGCCATCCGCGCCGCCGACGCCAACGCCAACGTGGTCATGTGTTCCGCCATGGGCCAGGAGACCATGGTCATCGACGCCATCAAGTCCGGCGCGAAGGACTTCATCGTCAAGCCCTTTAAGATCGAGCGCGTTCTCAAGACCGTTACCTCTATCGTAGGGGAACCCTGATGCCCAAGGATATCCTCTCCCTGCTTGGCGTCCTGCTGATACTGCTTCTGGTGTTGGGCGGATGCTGGCTGTTCACCCGGTGGGCCGGTACGGGCCTGACGGGGGGACTGGCCGCGCCGGCCGGACAGCGGCAGCTGAAGGTGCTGGAGCGCCTGCCGGTGGGGAAGGAGCAGGCCCTGCTGGTCGTCCGGCTTGCGGACCGGTACTTTTTACTTGGCAGTTCTCCCTCCGGCTTCTCCCTGCTGGCTGAACTGACGGAGGAGGAAGGGGCGCTGTGGAACAGCACGCCCGCCTCCGACGGCCGCCCGGGGAGAGCGCCCCTGGACTTCCAGGACTGGATGCGGAAGTTCAGAGAGAAGAAATAGAGGAGGCGAGAGAGCGTGCTGAACGATGCCATCGTCAACGTCAACGGCGACAGCGTCCAGATATTGGACGTGACGCTGCTGCTGGTGACCATTACCCTGCTGCCGACGCTGGTGGTCATGATGACCTCCTTCACCCGGTATGTCGTGTCCCTCTCCTTCCTGCGCACCGCCATGGGCACCCAGCAGACCCCGCCCAACACGGTGCTGGTGGGGATGGCGCTGATCCTGACGCTGTTCACGATGACCCCGACGCTGAACACCATCAAGACCACGGCCTTCGACCCCTACGTGGAGGGGGAGATCACCCAGCAGGAATTTTTCGACCGGGCGAAGCTGCCCTTGAAGCGCTTCATGCTCAGGAACACGGAGATCGGCACCGTGCAGATGTACTGCGAGATGGCTGGAGAGACGGCCCCCACTACCGTGGAGGAGCTGGAGGCGTCGGTGGACCTGCCCATGCTGGTGATCGCCCCCGCCTTTGTGACCTCCGAGCTGAAGGCCGCCTTCTGGATCGGCTTTTTGCTGTATATCCCCTTCATGCTGATCGACGTGATCGTCTCGTCCACGCTGATGAGCATGGGCATGATCATGCTTCCCCCCTCCATGATCTCCACTCCTTTCAAGATCCTTCTGTTCATCCTGCTGGACGGGTGGAGCCTGCTGTTTTCCACCCTGATCCAGACCGTAAAGTGAGAGGAGGCGTGGCATAGTGGACACCGCAATGGTGAGCGAAGTGCTGCGGGAGGGCGTTTTCGTGGTCATCAAGCTGTGCGCCCCCATGCTCCTGCTGAGTATGGCGGTGGGCGTGCTGCTGGCCATCTTCCAGGCGGTGACCCAGATCCACGAGCAGACCCTGTCCTTCATTTTCAAGCTCACGGTGGTCATTCTCGTGCTGCTGATCGGCGGGGGCTGGATGATGGAGAACCTGCTGGACTACGCCAAAGAACTCTTTGCGCTGATGCGCGGTTAGGGGGCGGCGGCGTGGACTGGGCGCAAGTGACCCTATTTCTCCTGATCCTGGCCCGCATGAGCGGCTTCGTCCTCTTCAACCCCCTGTTTGGACGGCAGACCCTGCCCGGCATCGTCAAGAGCGGTCTGGTCATGCTGCTGGGCATCACGGCCTTCTCCATGACGGCCTACCGCCCGGCGGTGCCCGGCCATATCCTGGAGCTGGGGCTCCGGCTGCTGCTGGAGCTGGGCGTGGGGTATCTGGTCGGGATCGTGATGAACCTGTTTTTCTATATCCCCATGCTGGGCGGCGAGACCATCGACATCCAGATGGGTATGAGTATGGGCAAGACCTATGACCCCGGCAGCCAGGCCTCTACCACGGTGACGGCCTCCCTGCTCAACATCCTGATGATGCTGCTGTTCTTCACGGCCAACGGACACCATACCCTGCTGCGGATATTCCTGGTCTCCGGGGAGGTGGTGCCTTACGGGCAGGCGGCCTTCGGCCAGAACAGCTATCAGGCGGTCATCGAGCTGTTTGTCGCCTGTACCGTGATGGCCATCAAGCTCTGCCTGCCGGTGCTGGCGGCGGAGCTGCTGGGCCAGGTGGGGATGGGCATCCTCATGAAGGTGATCCCCCAGATCAACGTCTTCGCCATCAACATCGAGTTGAAGGTGATCATCGGCTTGGGCCTGCTGCTCCTGCTGATGACGCCCTTCAGCGAGTATCTGCTGCGGGCGGAGAACGAGATGCTGCTGCAGATCCAGTACCTTCTGCAGGGCATGGGCTGAGCGCCCCGGCTGTAGGAAAGGGGGGATCGAGCGGTGGCCGGCGATTCCAAGACCGAAAAAGCGACCCCAAAAAAGCGGCGTGACGAACGAAAAAAAGGCAACGTCATGATGAGCAAGGACGTGGTGGCCGTGGCCACCCTCATCGGCACGCTGGTCATGCTGCGTGTGATGGGGGGCGTGGTGGGCCGCCAGGCGGAGAGCGTGTTCGATGCGTGCTTCGGCTATATTGCCGGGACCGCCCCGACGTCCATGCCCGAGATCCTGCGCCCGCTGACCTATCTCTGCATCCGCGCCGTCGTCTTCGTGGCGGGACCCTTCCTGCTGGTCACCATTGTTCTGGCCGTGACGGCCACCTTTGCCCAGACCAGGCTTCTGGTCAGCGCGGAATCCCTGAAACCCAAGTTCAACCGCATCAGCCCGCTCCAGGGCTTCAAGCGGCTCTTTTCCCTGCGCAGCGTGGTGGAGGCCCTCAAGGGCCTGCTGAAGATCACCATCCTGCTCTATCTGATCTACAGCTACTTCCAGGAGGTGGCCCTCACCTTCGTCAAGTTTCTGGACATGGAGGTCGACGCGGCCTGCTCCGTCCTCCTGGACGACATCTTTACCCTGATCTTCCGCGTGGTCATCGCCTTCGCGGCGCTGGCGGCGGCGGACTACTTCTACCAGTGGTGGGACTATGAACGCCAGCTGAGGATGTCCAAACAGGAGATCAAGGAGGAGTACAAGCAAACGGAAGGCGATCCCCAGGTCAAGGGGAAGATCAAGCAGATCCAGCGCCAGCGGGCCCAGCAGCGCATGATGCAGCAGGTGCCCAGCGCGGACGTGGTCATCCGTAACCCGACCCACGTGGCCGTGGCCCTGCGCTACAAGCCCGACAAGGACGACGCGCCGGTGGTAGTGGCCAAGGGGCTGGATGAGCTGGCCCTGCGGATCGTGTCCGTAGCGGAAGAAAACGGGGTAGCCGTCATCGAGAACGTGCCCCTTGCCCGGGGCCTCTACGCGGACGCCCCGATGGACCAGATGATCCCCATGGAGTTCTACGGACCCGTGGCGGAGGTGCTGGTCTACGTGCTCAAGCTGGACGGCAGCGAGGCGCGGCCATCAGAATGATAACGCCGCCTGACATCTCAGGCGTTTTGATATGAAACGAACCATCCCTCATTTCTGGAAAGGACAGTGCCCATGAAGCGGATTCTCCAAAACGGCATAGCGCTCGCGGTAGTCGTCATTGTCCTGTTTATCATCGTTCCCCTGCCGGTGGCGCTGCTGGACGTGCTGCTGGTGGTGAACATCTCCCTGTCGATGCTCATCCTCGTCATCACCATGACGGTCTCGGACGCGCTGGATTTCTCCATTTTCCCATCCCTGCTGCTGATCACCACACTGTTCCGGCTGGGACTGAACGTGTCCACCACCCGGGCCATCCTGGGCAACAGCGGCAACGCGGGCAACGTGATTCTGTCCTTCGGCAACATGATCACCCAGGGGAACATCGTGCTGGGCATCATCATCTTCCTGATCATCGTCCTGGTACAGCTGGTCGTCGTCACCAAGGGCGCGGAGCGCGTCAGCGAAGTGGCGGCCCGGTTCACCCTGGACGCCATGCCCGGCAAGCAGATGGCCATCGACGCGGACCTGAGTTCTGGCCTCATCGACGAGCAGGGAGCCAAGGCCCGCCGGGCCAAGATCCAGAAGGAAGCCGACTTCTATGGCGCCATGGACGGCGCCACCAAGTTCGTCAAGGGCGACGCCACCCTGTCTCTGATCATCACCTTCGTCAACCTGGTGGGCGGTATGATCCTGGGCAGTCTGGACGGCGTGGAGAACGTCTGGGACGTCTATTCCATCGCCACC